>NZ_JADNPO010000031.1:0-37234 GCF_015558105.1 Holdemania sp. 1001095H_141210_F2 | reverse complement strand
TCTGCGTCTTTCTTGTTTCGGTTTTTCTCTCACCAACACTATTTTTGAAAGAGCCGAAAAAAATCGTCCGTTATTGAACGATTTGAGAACTAATGATTTCCGCTGAAGAACTGTTCGACCCGGATAATACAGTCTTCCTGACCAATAAAATAAATGATATCCCCCACATGTAATCGAGCATAAGGCCCTGGAGAAAGAGCCAGTTCTTCCTGATGCCGGATCGCGATGACTGTCGCCAACGTGTTATGCCAGAAATTAATTTCAGAGAGATTTTTCCCGATGTGGTTCATGGTTTCGGTCAATTCAATTTGATAGGGAATGAAAGGATTCAAAGCTTTGAAACGTGTTACTGTATCCAGCAAGCTTTCTAATTGGTTTTTAATTTCATTATTTCTTTGATTTTGTTCGTTAAGCGCTTCGATTAAACCTTCCTTCATCGCGGATATCGTATATTCTTCATCAAATTGACGGACATACATTACGGCGTTCTCCGGCGATTGAATCACCACGCCTACGCCTTGAATGGATTCCACAATTTTCATATCGCAAAGAACGCAAATAGCGCGGCGCGCTGTTTCACTGGAAACGTGGTATTGTGAAGCCAGGGAGGAACGGGCAAAAATTTTATCTCCTATTTTATATTCGCCGCCGGCAATTTTAGCAGCGATATCCGCTGCGATTTGTTGATAGCGCGGGGCATTCTTGGCTTGCATCGGGATCACTCCTTTTTCTTTAGTATACCACAGTTTACTAATTATCAGAGTCTATTTCCAAGGAATTGCTAAATGGATCGGAGATGTCTGTGTTTATTCAGTCTTAAAATGCCATCCGGGGGTTCGCATCATATCTTTAATATTCAATAGATTCCACCTCATAGATATTTGTCTCATACTTCCTGTATACTTCGAGATTTGATCAACATTACATTTATAAATGGTATAACCTATTTAGTTTTGTTCCTTACATTGGGTGCTGATAATAGGATTTGAATAGATCTAACAGCAACCCCTGTATTCTGAAATTTCAATCCACGTATCATACGCAAACGATGCGACCTATGGGGACAAATATTAAGGTTGTTCGATGGGCTATTTCAATCCACGCATCGTACGCAAACGATGCGACTTCCTCCTTTGTGCGATCGTGCTGCTTTTTGGTCGATTTCAATCCACGCATCGTACGCAAACGATGCGACTTTACTGAAGAAGAACTCGATATCATGTACGACATTTCAATCCACGCATCGTACGCAAACGATGCGACAAGGTTGGCCGGTACTTGGAGGAGTCAGTTTTCATTTCAATCCACGCATCGTACGCAAACGATGCGACAGATTCAGATTGTCATTCGATTTTACGGACCAGTGATTTCAATCCACGCATCGTACGCAAACGATGCGACGGATAAATATGATGCAATGTGTTTGCTTCAAGAGATTTCAATCCACGCATCGTACGCAAACGATGCGACCAGATGCTTATCTGCTGCTTGACAATGACGCACAGATTTCAATCCACGCATCGTACGCAAACGATGCGACGGTGCCCGAAATAATGATCACGTCGCCAGTGCCATTTCAATCCACGCATCGTACGCAAACGATGCGACGTCATGGCAGTCGATGTCATTACTGGTGTGGGGGATTTCAATCCACGCATCGTACGCAAACGATGCGACGATAACCGGATTAAATGCAGAGCCGGAAGAGGTATTTCAATCCACGCATCGTACGCAAACGATGCGACCAATGATATTTGCAGCCCGTTTGATCCTGGATTCTATTTCAATCCACGCATCGTACGCAAACGATGCGACGAAACGTTTTGATGGTCTTGTCATTACAGAGGACATTTCAATCCACGCATCGTACGCAAACGATGCGACTCGATAAATCCGCTCCACCGACCATACAATCGATTTCAATCCACGCATCGTACGCAAACGATGCGACTTTGGTGTTAATCCCAAAGCTGAAGCATATTGGAATTTCAATCCACGCATCGTACGCAAACGATGCGACTAGATCCGTTTCTGGTTTTCCAGAAATTCTACATAAATTTCAATCCACGCATCGTACGCAAACGATGCTACTTTCATAGCTTCAAACATAGCCATGATTTTCGCCATTTCAATCCACGCATCGTACGCAAACGATGCTACATGTATAATGAAAATCAGTATGCCCCAGGGCAGATTTCAATCCACGCATCGTACGCAAACGATGCTACCGCAAATAAGAAACGAAAATATAGAATATAGTTTCTTATTTAAGAACTTAATTAACTCATTAAATTTAACTTGTGATATTTCATTAAACTTAGCCTGATTTTAAGTGCGAACACTCCAGACATTTTATGTTTACTTCAGGTTCGCACTAAACTATTATTCAAATGATAAGTGGATCATTGACATCAAAGCTTGGCTTTGCACCTATGTGAATTACTTTATTTTTATATTTATTGCCGAGAATATAAAATCTCAAACTATCAACATTTTTATCAATCAAGCCCTCCAACAAATGCTGCACTTCTATTAATTTTGCATTATCCAAAGAACATTCAAAAACTGAGTTCTGGACTCGCTGACCATAATTAACACACTGCTTAGCAACTTTCCGCAGACGCGTCCGCCCCGCTTTCGTCTCCGTATTCACATCATAAGTAATTAAAACCAACATAAACTGCCTCTACTTCCACATAAATGGCGGATAAGCATCTAAATCTCCCCTTAAGTAGCGCGATAACAATTGAGCTTGCAGATAAGGAGCTAATCCCCAATTCATTTTTTCTGACAAATAAGGATGTGTTAATTCTTCATTTTTCTTAAGCTGCCAGGCTTGGATTACTTTTTTTCTTCCATCATCATTTAAATAAACAGCGCCATTCTCATAATCAAAGAAATCACAGCTATCTATCTCTTTACGATTAATTAATGACAAAACAAAACGATCTGCCAGGCAAGGGCGGAATTCTTCCATCAAATCCAAAGCCAAAGACATTCGACCGGGTCGATCAATATGAAAGAAACCAATATAACAATCTAACCCCACACTTTCCAACGCCGAGGCACAGTCATGAGACAACAAAGTATAAACAAAAGAAAGCAGGGCATTCACCTTATTTAAAGGAGGCCGCCGGGTTCTTGTGGTAAAAACAAAGTCTTCTTTCTGGCGCAAAATCAAATCATCAAAACTGCTAAAATACAATTTCGCTGCCGTGCCTTCAAAACCACGCAGTTCGTCATGACTCTGCACCTTCTCAATCGAATTGAGTATTTCACTCAATTGTTTGGAAATTGCTCGCATTTTCTCAATATCAATTCGCAGCGGATAATCGCGAATAGCACGTTCAAGAATCCATTTACTGTTATAAACTTTGGCTAAAATCATATTTTTCGCGATCAATACACTTTGCTGATTATTCTCGGAAACAAGTATTTGCTTTTTTCTAAGTAAAACATTACCTTGATATTCTCCAACGACACGGCCTAAAAAATAGCCTGCAGGTGAAAGAAAACTGAGCGTTATATTCTGTGACATACATTTTCCCATCAATGCCGGACTGATTCCCTGGTAATTAAACATGACAATGCTGCTTAAATTATGTAATGGAATTCGTTTTATCACTTTTTGCTGATTCAAAATAACAACATTTTCACCATCTAAAGAAAGATAAACATCCGGTAGCGTTATATATAACGTATTTCCAATTTTTCTCATACTTCTTCCTCATGCAGTTTTCTTGTTATATAAGCTTTCGCAGATTCCACAGTCAATCCTGGCAAACAAATTTCTTTCAAAGAACAAGATTGGCATTTTTTACTTTTCCTTACTCTTGGCGTTAATCCTTTGGATAAATACTGATGCATCATATTGTAATCTGTTTTTACCTGATCGCGTAATTCCTGAGATAAACTGACCTCTTCCCTTCTTCTTGTTTCATCATAATATAAATAACCAATATTAACCTCGCAAACCAACATTTCTTCAAGACACATAGCTTGAGCGCAGAGCTGCAGCCGATCAGCGTCAATTGTTTTACTGTGTCCCTTTTTGTATTCCACAGGAATAGATTTATACTTTCCATCAAAATGAATGAGTGGAACCCCATCTTCATCCTGATGGAATTCCACTACATCACAATACCCATTTATTCCCAATGTCTTTGAATAAACGGGCAAATTCCGAGTGATAATTACTTTTCCTCTTTTTTCAAGCTGTGTTTCGTCATGTGCTTTTTCATGAACAATTTGACCTAAAATAGTAAGTGAATTGTCCTCCCAAAGCCGTTCGACATGAATCAAAGCCCATTGACGAGGGCAAAAGCTGAAATGCTGGATGCCAGCTAAATTTAAATACTGATCTTCGCTATAACTCACTGATAATTTCCGGAGTCAGTCCTTCAAGGTCATGGACGATAATTTCATAATCTTCAATTTTACTGCCAATTTCCACATTCTCTTTTCTTCGTACTTCTAAACTACGATGAACCTTCGCTGAAGAATACTGACCCGATGGACAATTATGTTTCCACCAGATTACTTCCAGAACCTCCATGCTGCCGTCAGGACGTGCCGAAGAACAATCATTATCAAACAACGTAATCAGGCATTGTTTAATTTGTTCAGCATCCTTCTCACTAAATCCAGTTTTCTCCGCCAGCTGACAATTAATACTTCCATAAGTCACATAAATTCCAAAGTCTACCGTATTCTTTGTCCCCATCGTATCCGAAGATTTTTTATCACCGGTAACACTATTCACGCTCTTGGTAATCTGCATCTCATTCACAAAAATCGGATCAACACTGATCGCTGGATGAATTGAAACTGGACCTCTTACGCCGATTGAAACCCCTTCACCTTTAGCTCCGCCTGCGTTTTTAAAAGCGAAAACCTGGCCAAAAGCTCTCACATCAAACCACTCTTTACAAGCTGCAGCGGCTGCTTTCTCTTTATCTTTTTCATTTTTAAACGCCGCGCAAGCATCCGCCCGATCCTTCAAGCTTCGATAGGAATCTAAGTTCTTATCATCACTTTGAACAAAAACATTTTCACCCAGATCCATCAACCGATTTCTGATTTTTCGTTTCAAGCAAACATCACTGATTTCTCCACGACCATCCATCGTCGTCCGCGGACGATTACCATTTAATGGATCTCCGTTCGGATTGGCATTCTTCACTGAAAAAACAACCGCAAAATCAATCTTGTTCGTTAAACTCATACACTTAATCCTCCTTTTCAGCCTTAGCTTGATCTTTTTTATAGCCGTACTTTAAATCATGAAGTTGGGCATGAAAACCTAAAACAAATTTACCTGATAAAGGTGCATCTTCAAATTGTTTTGGGTCAATCTGAGAAAGAATATCACTCAAAAGATATTCATAATAATCTGTTTTTAATCTTAATAAATAGGGCTGAAGTTTACTTTGCAAACTAATCAATGTTGATTGCGGATAACGTGAAAATTGGCCCATATACCGCATAGCATTCGTTTCACGTTTCTTTTCATTCTCTGGTTTTGCTTTGTCTTCAATAAAATTCATTACTGCCAAAGCGCGGCCACAAAGATAACTGATATCTTTGCATTCCAAATCTGTTCTCACAGGCATTTCCTCCTCTTTTCCATTTATTCTGGCTTCATCAATGTAATATTTCCGGATCACCGCGCAGCAGACTTCTAAAATCTGATTGTATTCATCTGCGCTTTTCCCATAAGGATTTAAAGCTTTTACGACCGCTTTCTGCATGAAATCCCGTGGTAATGGCTGACCTTCCTGAATACATTTAACCAGTCTTTTTGCTGAAGATGCAAGTAATTTAGGATTGACTGACTCACCATATAATGTCTTGATGATTTTATTCATGTCCGGCGATCCTATGGTTTGACGTGAAATCGTCTTTCCTGTTTCTGCTTGTTTGTAAAATAGGGTTTTATACCAACTTATCGTCTTATGCCAAAATAAAACATTTCTAAATAACTGAGAACTGCTGGTTTGTTGATAATAAATGATTGAAAGTCGTCCCGGAGTTGCAGCTTCCAAGCCCAATGTCATAACTTCTTCATTCGCAATCAAAGGTTTTGACAGATATCCTTTCATCGCTTGATTTAAAGCTTTAGAAAATTTTTCATAAGTATCAAACTGAAACTCTGGCAGATTTTCATCAAGATCAAATAAATCAGCACTTTCATTAAACTCGATCAGACTTGTAATATTACTCCCCCAGCTGACAAATACTGCTTCTCCAAAAGTGCGGCCTTGTTTATTAATTAACCATTTTAGTGCATTAATTGCCTTCTGGGAAGATTCGTACCCCATACTCATCGATTCTTCCGGATTTACAAACCGACCGCGATATGTAAAACCTTGAGAATCATTGGATGAAATCAATTTACTCATATCCGCAGAATTTCTAACTTTTGACGGAATTCTCATAGTTACAGGCATCTGTTGACCTGTGATTAAGTCTAAATCAATTCTTTCCTTCTTCCTCAATTGATCCTGATAAAAATGAGTAAAGGATTCCACTAAATTGGGATCTTTCCACAATTGAACACCATCGACAACAAATCTGACAAAGGCATCGGCTTGAGTTCCCGTAACTATTTGAAAAATCGCTGGTTTGTTTTCTAAACCTTTCCATTTTTCAATTAGTTTTCCTTGTTCGTCAAGGACTAGTATTTTTTCCTCAACTAAATCCTGAATCAAAGTCCCCGCTTCTAAGTATTCAAATAATTCCCGCACTAATGGATACGCATAAGAGGATTTACACCAAGCTTCCAAAAATAAGCGATACTGAGAATAACTTCCGCCTTCTTCTGAATATTGATCAAAATCCTTCGCAATATATTTAAGTTTATCAAATAACGGATGAGGCGCTGGATTTTTACCAGACCGGCTGGAAGATTCAATAGTACAGGGGATTCGTGTCATGGATTCAGATTTAGGCAAAACCCTCGCATATTCAAAACAGCCTTGATCAATCCATACTTCTAACTGAGCTGCTTGCTCTATGTACCCGATCGGTAAAAGGCCTTTTGTTTCTGCCTTTATTTCTTCGAGATTTTGATCATAAACTGAACACAAGTTTTGTATCCATCCCATGTCACTTGTCCTCCATCGTCATATTCACGCCGGGAATAAACTGCTTTTCCGACATTTTCCCTAATTCCCGGATCATTGTACATGACTGCGGTGAAATAAACTCGATCACACCTTTCTTCATAATCGGCATCCAGAAACAGGATTTTAAGTTTTCATCTTGTGATTCAGAAGGATAGATAAACGAATGAAACATAACACCAAAAGCTACCTCTTCAGCTTCATCATAAGGTGAAGTTCCTTCTCCAAAAGTACAAGTTTCAACATAACCCTGGCACTCTCTCGTGCCTAAGAAAATATCTCGGCGGCCGCCGCGAGCAACCATTCTTTTAGCGATATCATAATGCTTATGTTCATTGCGATCCTGCGCTAAATCCGCTCGTTTTTCATTCCAAATGAAATGAGCCTCAACCTGATATTCAACATCATGAAGGTAAGTATACAGCGATAAATCGTTCTGGTTGGAATAATATCGAATTGGCCGAATCCCTTTTGACTGCGTCTGAATGATTTTCATCACCCGGCAACGATCGATAACCCAAATTAATGTAGGTTTCCAATAAATACTTTCTGTGATTCCTTTCAGAGCTTGATACGTCGGGACAGGATAACTGAATTTTTCTCCGCCCACCTTGGTAAGTGGATCTGTAAACAGCGCTTCATTTCCCCAGACACGGAAACAAATCTTATTGTCATAAAGCATTTTCTCACCTCTTTCAAATAATCCATGACTGTGCTTCGAAATCAGTCACACCTTTTTCTTCGTCATAACAGCCTTCTTTTAAGCAATAAAGATCAGCCGCTTCAAAATAACTAAAATTCTGTTTATGTTTCCGAATATAGGATTCATTCAGATTAACACTATAATTTTGAGCTTGACATTTTAATTTTCGCAAATTATCTGGCTGGAATTTAATATTTCCACTGTTCAATTCTTCAATCAGTTCTCTCCCTTTTTCATAAGGGACTAAAACCCCAATTGAATAATCTTCAATCACTTTAAAATACCTTCCTGCAGTTTCAAAAGCTTGATGCATCATCCAGTTTGTACCTGATTTCTTTGCCTTTGAAATTTCAGTCTGCCAACAAGAACAGAAAGAATTCAGATCATATAATGTAAAACCCTGGCTTGTTACAGGATAATCAACTTGATCCTGAATAATTTTATAATATCGAGAATAATACATTTCCAAAGCCTTATTTGATAATATATTATTTTCAAAATCTTCTGGAGCTTTCTTGAATTTATCTAATACATAATGAGAGCAGATCAATTTTCTTGTCAACTGTGAAATGGTTGTATTCTTAGTGATTGATTCATGCATAAAATCAATTTCATACGAATAAAAGACAATGAGTTCGCCTAGCTTTTTATGATCATGTCGATTGCATCTTCCAGCGGCCTGAATTAATGAATCCAATCCTGAACAGGCACGTAAAACAACATCAAAACTGATATCCACCCCGGCTTCAATCAAGGATGTACTCACGCACAAGACTGGAATATTTTCTTTCAAAGCGTTAATCATCTGTTGTATCCGTCTTTTTTTGTGATCAGGGCATAAATTTGTTGTCAAGAGAATTAAGAGTGGCCGATTCATCTCTGGAATTTGCTCAAATTTCTTCTTTAAGCATTCAAATACGCGAGTAGCTCCGGATACAGTGTTCATAATCGTTAATGCATTAGATCGCTCTTGCTGCTTTTCATAAGCAAGTTCAGCAATCTTTTCAACTGAGAAACAATTTTGTACATCTGTCTTATCTGTAACAAAAACACGATGAATTTTTTTCATATCTTTTGAATAATTCGTGTCGATATCTTTGTATTGCGACCATTGTAATGGATGTTTTATTTTTTCCAAAAGTGGCGGCGTAGCACTACATAAAACAACTTTCACATCGGCTAAGTGTTCAAACATATTTAATGCACTATTAAACATTCCGATACAGTTGTCCGGTATAGATTGGATTTCATCAAAAATAATTACGGAATTGCTTAACTGATGAAGACGGCGTACATCTTTTTTCCTTGCGGAAAAAAATGTATCCATAAAGTGAACCAAAGACGTAATAATTATTGGAGAATCCCAGCGCTCTGTTCGCAATTCATATTCCTGAAGTTCTTCCTGTTTTTGTAAATTATCATTTGTTGATGCATTTATTAACTCATTCTCAAAGTCAGAGTAATGTTCAAGAATCCAGTCCGAATGCTCTTCTAAATGGAGGGTTTCTTTAATAGTTTGTGAATTCTGCAATAAAATACTCAGAAAAGGAATAACATAAATAATATGTTTTGTTTCAGGAAAATTACAAGCGTGTTGCAAAGCGAGACGGAGACTTGCCAGGGTCTTTCCGGATCCAGTTATTGATTGTAATCGATATATTCCTGAGGGCCAATTTCCTGCGTTTAAGCATGATTTGCTCACTCGCTTGCGAATTTGATTTAAAGTCGAAGAAGCTTGTGATGGATTGAGTTTTTCTAAACCCAATAATTCTTTATTCAATCTCTCCTGAAGTTCTGCCCAGATTTCTATCCTATTTTCTGCTACCGGAATATTTTTCTTATCTAGAAAACAAGCTGTATCCAGACGATCACTATCTATTAAACTACTGAAAAGAAAACGTTCGATCAGTCCATAGGTGAACATTCCTTCTTCTAACTTCGCCTCTTTGGGTTTATCATCATTTATTTCAAAGGAATGTCCTTTTACAAGTATATTTATTCGGGTATTTAATTGAATTATTTCATTTTGTGCTTTTTCAATAAGCTGATTTATCTCTTCTTTACAATTTAATTCATTGAAAAACGAATCATGAACTGATTGGTTTTCCTCAGCATTCAGCATCCACTCAAAAGGAGAGTTCCCATTTGGATCATATATATCCATCAATCCACGATGATGTCCTAATATCGCGATGGAACATAGCTGAAATAGAAGTGTTCTGAATTGTTGCTGTTTTTTCGGCATTGTCCAAAATTCCTTACCAAAAAATAGTTTCCTTAGTATCTGAGCACCTGCTGCCGAATGATTAATTTTCCCTTTCTTCTCTGTTTGATTTTCAAGCATATATTGCTGAAATACAGGATTGGCTTTCCCTGCATCATGGAGTAATCCTATTAATCGTCCAGTTGATGTAAGGCCAAGCGAAAAACAATTTTCTTCCATCATTCTTGCTACATTTTCACTATGATCTTTTAAGGATTGTGCTCGTTGTTCTTCCCCATCCCAGTGTGCTAATAACATAAACACACCTCCTAATACAACAGTCTTTAATAATTATATTATATCCCATTTTCTAATTATTCCTACCAGAAAATAAGATTTAACTAAAGTCAACTTCTATCAATTAGATTAACAACAAAAAAACGGCGTTATACCATAACAATCAATACATTGCTTGAGATAAAATTCTAGTTATAAAACGATTGGCAAAAATTCACGCACTGCCAGTGGGACATGTCTTAAGGTTATGGATAAATTTAAGAAAGAGATTTCAATCCACGCACCGCGTGAGCGATGCGACCTCTCATTTTGTCCATTATTTTTATGAGTGTATCATTTCAATCCACGCACCGCGTAGCGATGCGACTTTAAAGAATTATAGGTAGAAACTTACATCCGTATTTCAATCCACGCACAGCGTAGCGATGCGACGGGAGGAGATCTGCAATGGCTCGAAGCAGCCCGATTTCAATCCACGCACAGCGTAGCGATGCGACATACCCCTGTGTGACGTTAATCGTCCGCATTCCAAATTTCAATCCACGCACCGCGTGAGCGATGCGACACAGTGTACCTTTTTTATGCTTGTACCCTGCAGGATTTCAATCCACGCACCGCGTGAGCGATGCGAACAGAAATTTTCACATATGTTGGTATACAGCTGAGGATTTCAATCCACGCACCGCGTGAGCGATGCGAACGTCTTCGGTGGAATCGCGCCGCAGAGGCTTCTGGATTTCAATCCACGCACCGCGTGAGCGATGCGAACGAAAAAATAAAGTCTGAAATCGACAATCTCAACATTTCAATCCACGCACCGCGTGAGCGATGCGAACGTCTTCGGTGGAATCGCGCCGCAGAGGCTTCTGGATTTCAATCCACGCACCGCGTGAGCGATGCGAACGAAAAAATAAAGTCTGAAATCGACAATCTCAACATTTCAATCCACGCACCGCGTGAGCGATGCGAACCAGGGAGATGTTCAAGCTTAATACCAGCGTATCAGATTTCAATCCACGCACCGCGTGAGCGATGCGAACAAAAAAGATCAGAAAATTAAGTGGGACAGCGGTATTTCAATCCACGCACCGCGTGAGCGATGCGAACCGCAAATAAGAAACTCAATGACTTTTACTTGTTTCCTATTTCAATTCTATGATAAACAATCTTGGATACACTTGCAATATTTCCTTCAATTTTCACATCTTTCCGGTGCGAACCTCCCTGGATTTTCATGTTCACTTCTGGTTCGCACCAGAATATCCTCAATTTTTATTGAAAATATTCATTACTAATTTTAGGAAAAGGCCAGGTTTGTCTCCA
Source organism: Holdemania sp. 1001095H_141210_F2 (assembly GCF_015558105.1). NCBI lineage: Bacteria > Bacillati > Bacillota > Erysipelotrichia > Erysipelotrichales > Erysipelotrichaceae > Holdemania > Holdemania sp. 1001095H_141210_F2. Next base: position 25,584 of record NZ_JADNPO010000031.1, on the reverse strand, counting down.
ATAAGACATTCCTGACCTTTATCAGTTTTTAATAATAAGCATCATTCAATAAGCTAAACCAGAAAGTTCCCAATCCTTCAGCGGATAAAGATAATTTTCCTTCTCGATTGATAAGACATTCCTGACGTATAAAAGAATCAATTTCACTTTGTATACACTCTGTATATCCTTCAGCGGCAGCTTGCTGGTCCAATAATAACTGCCCGCGAAGTTTTCGCATAGCCATTTCTTCCGAAGATAAAGCCTGAGGATTTTCAATTAACTGCTGACAATTATCAGCTTCCTTTATATAAGTTTCCAAGTTTCGTGTGTTCCTGTACTGATAACCATCAAAGCATGAATAAGCATCTAAACCAAAGCCGACAACCTCGCCTTGCAACCATAATTGACTTAAGAACTGATCTTGGCACTCCTTTTTACAATAAAGTCCTGGCGCATATGCAATCCACCCCTGCTCTTTTAAATACGCATCTGTGGAAAGTAACATTCGACGCTGTAATTTTTGATCAGCTTGTCCTCTTGGTCCTAAATACGGCCGCAGCATCAGATGATCCGGCTCCATTTCCAAACAAGAACGCAATGTGCGCTTTAAAGAAACAAACGTCTGTCCAGGAATTCCCAGATCTAATACCATAGAAACATTATTAACCCGGAATCTATCCAAAAATAAGACCGCATTTTGAACATCCGACAGGATAAACGGAACTTTCAATATCAGCAATTCTCGTGGTTGCAGCGAATGAACTCTTAGTTGGAAACGAGTAGGCTGTCCATGATTCAATTCACTTAATAAAGGGACACATACAGTATTGGGCAACGTTTCAATGCTCACCTCGCAGAAATCCGCTAGCCGATATTCCTGTCGAATTTGATGCAATAACATTCCTAATTTATCCGCGTTCATGATCGTTGGACATCCAGCAAACTTTACTGCAGTAAAAGTAACATCTTGAAAATCAGCCGCAGCACTGTGGATCTCACGGCTCAACGCTTCCACATAATCCAGCATAGTTTGTGAATCCCCAAGAATCTGAAAAGGATGCGCTAAGTTTACTTCCTGCAGACAGAATGGAAAATTGATCGCCATGACCATCGTTTTGTCTGTATTCATCTATCAAAAATCCTCTCCTATTTTCTTTTCGTTCATTATATCACGAATTGCCACTGAAAAAAGAAGATCACGATTTTCAATCAGTCGCTAAAAATGTTCAAATAGTCTTTGTACGAGAATCTGCTTTTCTGAATCCGGATTGTTTGGTCTCTGAAATTACGGGATGATACGAATAACGTAAAGATTTCACAAGGAAACACAAGGAGGGGAAGGATGATGATCAGAGTGTCGCTGATAGAAGATTCTCTGCCGGAAATCCAACGCATGGAGGAAATTCTGAATCGGATCCAGCATGATGAAAAGTTAAACTTGCAAATTACTGTATTTCAGGACGGTGAAAGTTTTTCCTCCATACCTCCGCATTCTTTTGATCTTGCGTTATTGGATATCCAAATGGATGAAACGCAGGCAGCCGCTAAAATCAGAAAACAGGATGAGGATCTGATCATTATTTTTATTTCGAATCTTGCCCAATATCCGTTATGCAACATAAAGTAGCTTACAGCGGGGCAAAGGTTTCCTATCTGATCCATTGCGGTGGTTAGAAAACATGGCCATGCAATTCGCAATTCTATAGCTATCAGGGAAATAATATTGAATTTGTCCACAAATACATTGTTAAATATATGCAGGAACATGGAGCCGATGGTTCTTCGAGCATACCGGTGTTGTCTTAATTCAGGCGGATGACAGGACAGTCATGGGGTTAATTGCAAGGAATACCGTCGGCGAATACATTAAATTCACAGCGAGCAAAGGTGTTATCTTATCCGCCGGTGACTTCATTGGCGATCCTAAAATGTGCTGAGCTTTACTGAATGAAGGCATGGAATGGGCAGAGCGTATGGAAAAAGGCTGAAGATTGAGCGAGCACGACGATTCGTGTAGGAGTCGGTCATAAAATGGGCTGTTGGGCTGGCGGCATGATTGAAGATTCCCCGCGTGGATAGATGGCGCTGCGAGGCGGTGTAAGCGGTCCTTGGGGAACCTGTCCGGTGTTGATGCTGAATGTTGAAGGTACACGTTTCTGCAACGAAGGCGCAATCAGTCGGCTGGGTTCCGTATCTAAACGTCAGCTGGCAGGCTTAGCTTGCTATGTCACGGATGCGAACTGGAGCGAAACTGTAGCGAAGGCGCCGCTGGATCACGGAGCGCCTAACTTTGGCATGGATGATTTTTACGATGTATTGAAAGCCGATATGGATGCGGTTGAGATCGGCAATCCGGAAGGCTCGACAGTCACTGGGGCAAATCTGGCAGAACGGAAAATGATGAAGGGTACGGTTTTTGCTGCCAATACGCTGGAAGAATTGGCAGACTTGTTAGGTTATGAGGGGGAAGCAAAACAGAATTTTCTTGACAGTATTGCGCATTATAATGAGTTATGCCATTCGACCGAGGGAGATACAGATTATGGCAAAGATAAAGAATTCATGATCCCGATTGAAAAAGCGCCGTTCTATGGCGGAGCTGGAAATTTAAGTCATGGCGGCAATCCGTCAATGGTTACGTTGTCGGGACTGGTTACGGATGCGGAACAAAACGTGCTGAATACACAATGGGAAAAGATCGGCAACCTGTATGCGGCGGGTAATTGTTTAGGTGGCCGTTATGGCTTAGGTTACAGCACGCCGATGGCAGGCAATTCAGTCGGTATGGCAATGACCCATGGTTGGCTGACAGGGCATACTTGCTGAAAAAATAGATATGATTTTTTCCATTCTGACTTTGTTGGGATGGAGTTTTTCTTTTTGTTTTCCTGCGGACTGTTATAATAAAGAAAAGGGAGGGCCTTAAAATGATGGATGAAAAGCGTATACAGACACTTATTCGGGAAGGCCGGCAGTTTTTGCATTGTCAGAGTATTGCAGATCAGGATGATTTTGTATCTGATCAGCAGTTGAAGAAACCGCAGCCACCGCTCGTGAAGGCTGCGATGAGCGAACAGAGAATAATGCTGCCGCGGAATTTTGAAGATTTGGATATCGATGGGGATTTTACTGAGATTTTATCAAGACGACATAGTTCTCGTGTTTTTACTCAGCAGCCAGTTAGTTTACTTCAGTTATCGTATTTATTATGGGTAAGTCAAGGGGTGAAAGAGATTCGTGGAAAGCGATACGCAACATTGCGAACGGTGCCATCCGGCGGTGCTCGTCATGGATTTGAAACGTATTTGATTGTGCGGATGTGCGAGGGATTGGATTGTGGAGTTTATCATTATTTGCCGATGGAGCATGCGCTTGAATTTTTACATAGAATAGATGATGAAGAGCAGATGATTTCGGATTCACTGTGCGGACAGCGCTGGGCGAGCAAAGCGAGTGTTGTTTTCTATTGGTCGCTGGTAGCCTATCGTTGCGAGTGGCGATATGGGATTCGAGCGCATCGAGTGGCATTGATCGATGTGGGACATGTTGGACAGAATTTATATCTGGGCTGCGCCGCGCTAAATTTAGGGATTTGCGGGATTGCGGCGTTTGATGATAAAGTTTGCAGTGACATTTTTGGATTGGATAAAGATGAGGAATTTATTATTTATACTGCACCTGTAGGAACGCTTAGTTCTGCGGATATTGAGAAAGAAAAAGGTTTCTATCGATTTGTGGAAGAAGAAGGTCTTTAAGTGCGAACGTGAAGTGAACATAGAAATCCTGGGAGGTTCGCACCGGGAAAATGTGAAAATTAAAGAAAATATTGCAAGTGTATCCAAGATTGTTTATCATAGAATCGAAATAGGAAACAAATAGAAGTCATTAAGTTTCTTATTTGCTGTCGCATCGCTCACGCGGTGCGTGGATTGAAATATCTATACGATAGGCCACAGGCAGGAAAGGACTCTGACGTCGCATCGCTCACGCGGTGCGTGGATTGAAATTTGAGGCAACCGTAAAAACTGCGGAGAGGGCACTGCGTCGCATCGCTCACGCGGTGCGTGGATTGAAATCCGAAGCTCGATTACTGCGGCTTAGAAGCAAAAGTCGCATCGCTCACGCGGTGCGTGGATTGAAATATAGTGGCGGCTTAAGCTTATCTACATTGCCCGGTCGCATCGCTCACGCGGTGCGTGGATTGAAATGCATAATGGGGCGTTGTGCGTGTTAGATGAATGTGTCGCATCGCTCACGCGGTGCGTGGATTGAAATATACAAAATAATAGCCTTATCAAGCGCGAGCAGTGTCGCATCGCTCACGCGGTGCGTGGATTGAAATCTGTCCGCCGCATCGGGGTACAGACCATGCGTCAGGTCGCATCGCTCACGCGGTGCGTGGATTGAAATTTTTATCAACGACTTAAAAATAACGACTTTATCGTCGCATCGCTCACGCGGTGCGTGGATTGAAATTATTCGTGCGACGATCGTCTTCAGCAGATCGTTTTGTCGCATCGCTCACGCGGTGCGTGGATTGAAATAGGCTCGCGGTGCAGTCCATTATCATATTTTGTCGTCGCATCGCTCACGCGGTGCGTGGATTGAAATATAAACATTACAAGAGCATTTCTAGAAATGCCAGTCGCATCGCTCACGCGGTGCGTGGATTGAAATTCTATTATGCTATGCAAGCGTGGCTCAAAGATGCGTCGCATCGCTCACGCGGTGCGTGGATTGAAATGGTCAACGCTGGTTGAAGCGTAGATGTAATAATTGTCGCATCGCTCACGCGGTGCGTGGATTGAAATATGCGTAGTCTGATTATCGAGAAACAAATATCCCTGTCGCATCGCTCACGCGGTGCGTGGATTGAAATTGCGCTTCGGGTAGTCCGTGTCCAAGTCTGTCCACTCGTCGCATCGCTCACGCGGTGCGTGGATTGAAATCTTCATCGGGAATGGAGTCTTCCCTAATCCGTCAGTCGCATCGCTCACGCGGTGCGTGGATTGAAATGTGATGGGATGGCAGAAGGGATCAGGCAAGGAAGATCGGGTCGCATCGCTCACGCGGTGCGTGGATTGAAATGACCACGCCCATTCCGGCATAGATCGTCATGTCGTCGCATCGCTCACGCGGTGCGTGGATTGAAATCCCATGGTCTGATCCGCGATGCGCAGGGCCGCAAAGTCGCATCGCTCACGCGGTGCGTGGATTGAAATTGTATTGGTTTAGGCTGGTATTGCGAAAACATGGAAGTCGCATCGCTCACGCGGTGCGTGGATTGAAATCAGATCGTGGATAATGATGTTATTTTCACGATCCGGCCGTCGCATCGCTCACGCGGTGCGTGGATTGAAATTCATTTCCTCCCATTACTCATTGACCGAGTATTGTCGCATCGCTCACGCGGTGCGTGGATTGAAATACGACTCATAGCATTCACAAGGGATACTTCAATACGTCGCATCGCTACGCGGTGCGTGGAATGAAATTGATACTGATGATATATTTGGTGTGTCGCATCGCTACGCGGTGCGTGGATTGAAATATCACCTCCTACTCGTACCGGATGAACCGGCTGATGTCGCATCGCTCACGCGGTGCGTGGATTGAAATTATAAATATCAGTTTCTGAGCACAAGCAGCGTATGAATTAAAACTTTTTCAAATTATGTGAATTAATTAGATTGAACAAAAAAAGTCTCGCTTAAGAATAAGTAATTTGCTCCAACACAGAATGTTTTATTGGAAAACTCATGTCAAATATTGTATCGGTTATTATTAAGTTGCTCCGTTAATCTGCTTTACAAAAAAGTAAATCAATAACTTAAAAAATCAAAACTCCGACGACCATGAAACCAACACGATTGTCTATATTCAACACCGTTATTCATAAAAACTCAAAACATCGACCAAAATCACGAAAATAAAAAATTGTACACTTTTCGTACACTTTGAAAACGAAGGCATCAAAAAAGCCCTTAACTAAGGGCTTTATCGTTAACTGGTGCCGATACCCAGAATTGAACTGGGAACTGAGCATTACCATTGCTCCGTTTTACCATTGAACTATATCGGCAGGCATTTAATATAATATCAGTTACTTATAAAAAATGCAACAGTCTTTTTTCAGAAATCAAATTTTTTCAAAGCTCGCAGGACACGCGCAACCGGGAATCCCATAATTGAGTAAAAATCACCGATAATTCTCTTCGCCAGAAAAAATCCCTCTCCCTGAATTCCATACGCCCCCGCTTTATCCAACGGCTCGCCCGTCGCTACATAAGCTTCAATCTCCTCTGTCGTTAATGGATAAAATTCCACATCACTCACATCGCAGAAACAAATCCTCTGATCAGCGGAAAGCAAACATACGCCGGTCATAACCTGGTGCGTTTTCCCCGATAACCGTGTAAGCATCGCTTTCGCCTCTTCCACATCTTCAGGTTTCCCTAAAATCTGCCGCTCCAGCACCACGATCGTATCCGCACCGATCACTACCGCTTCCGGATGTCGTTCAAACACAGTGTACGCTTTTCGCCACGCCAACTCCTCCATCGCCGCTTCCAGCGAAATATCCGGATTCAATGCTTCATCAATATCCGCAACCTCAACGCGAAACGGAATATGGCAACGTTCCAAAAGCTCTCGCCGGCGCGGCGACTGACTCGCAAGAATTAATTCACGCCTCATTCCCGATTCCCCTTCTGATTTTTATCATAAATAATCTTCATTCCCTTAAACGCCAAATCCGGATCATATTCGTCAATGCAGTTCGTTTCCTTCACCAAAATACGGCCCAACCCTCCCGTGGCAATCACTTTCAGCTGCGGCTGGTTCAGTTCCTCTTTAATCCGACGCACAAGATATTCCACCTGTCCGATATAACCATAGACCAACCCCGACTGCATTCCTGAAACAGTATTTTTTGCTAAAACACGCTCCGGCTTGATAATCTCAATTTCCGGTAATTTCGCCGTCATCGACCACAAAGCCTGGGCTGCAATCTCAATTCCAGGTGAAATCACAGTATATTCAAACACCCCTTTGCCGGAAATATAATCATAGGTCGTGGCCGTACCGAAATCAATGACCAGACACGCCTGATGATACAAGTGATAAGCAGCCGCGACGTTCACAATCCGGTCGGCCCCCACTTCTTTCGGATTTTCAGAATTCACGGAAATTCCTGTTTTGACACCCGGGCCAATGATGAGCGGTGTACAATGAAAATATTTAATCACCGCACTTTCCAAAGAATGCATAATTTTGGGAACAACGCTGGAAATTACGACGTCGTGAATCAGGGAACTGTCAATTAACCGGGTTGACAACATCGTCCACAATACCATTCCCAATTCATCCGAAGTCCGCGGCGTTTTCGTCGTCATCCGAAATGTCGCTTTTAAGTCGTCATGATCAAACACGCCGACTGTGATATTGGTATTCCCAACATCCAAAGTCATCAACATAGGCTATTTCTCCCTTTTCTCTTTCAAGATTACCAGACAACGCTTCAGCAGCTCATAGGCCAGATCTTCCTTGCGCATAAGCGGCAGCGTTTCTTCACCCTGGGCGGTGATCACCGTGACCCGGTTTGTATCGATTCCAAAGCCAGCTCCACTTTCCCGCAGGTCGTTCGCGACGATCAGATCAGCATGCTTGGATGCCAACTTTGTACGCGCCCGCGCTAACAGCTGCTCGGTTTCCATCGCGAAGCCGCACAATACCTGATCACTCCGCTTTCTCTCGCCTACGGCTTTCAGGATATCCTGCGTTCGCTTTAATGTCAGCTGGAATTCCCCATCTGTCTTTTTTATTTTTTCCGAAGCCGTTTCCACCGGCGTATAATCCGCCACCGCCGCCGCTTTGATAATCAGATCTGATTCGGAAGCCCGGCTGAACACAGCTTCGGCCATCGCCTGTGCGGAAGTCACCGGCTGGTCCTCTACCCCGCGCAAAGCAGGCAAAGCGGTCGGACCATGGACTAACGTAACCTCCGCGCCCCAGTTCCGCGCAGCTTTAGCAATCGCATATCCCATTTTTCCACTGGAATGATTCGTCAGATATCGGACCGGATCCAAAGCCTCCTGGGTCGGCCCGGCACTGACCAGCACCTTCAATCCTGCCAGCGGCTTCTCCGTAATCAAAGCCTGTTCAATCTCATCCTCGATCACATCCAATGGCGCCAGCCTCCCTTTGCCGACGTCGCCGCATGCCAGTAAACCGCTGTCCGCCTCTACAATCCGCATTCCCCGCGCCTTCAACAACCGCAGATTTTCCTGCGTCGCCGGATTTTCCAGCATTCCGGTATTCATCGCCGGGCAGATGATTTTCGTGCAGCTGCAGGCCAGAAAAGTCGTCGTCAGCATATCGTCCGCCAGTCCATGAGCCAGCTTGGCGATCACATTCGCTGTCGCCGGGGCGATCACAAACACATCCGCCTGTTTCGCCAGGGAGACATGCTGAACATGATATTCGAAATTCCGATCAAATGTATCCACACTGACTCGATGACCGCTCAGCGTTTCAAAAGTCAGCGGGCTGACAAACTCCGTCGCATTGCGGGTCATGATCACGTGAACGTCCAAATCCCTCTTTTTTAAATCACTTGTCAGCTGTGCCGCTTTGTACGCGGCAATGCCGCCGGTGACGCCTAAAATCACAGTTTTCTTCATCAGTTCCTCCCTGCCGTCAGAAACGGTTTTTTCTTTTTCATCAAACTCTTAGGCTGATGCCTCAACGGATCTATGTCTTTAATGATTACGATCATTCCCCAGCTGGCTTTTTCATCTTCCCTTTTGTTAGCGGCAGCAGAGCCCGGCCGACCGCGAGGACAATCACAGCGCCGATCGCCATTTCCAAAAGTCCGTTCGTCATGACCACGCCCAGCAACAACGCCGCCAACCCTGACAGCGCAACGCCTTTTACTGCGGCATACGCCGAGCCGAAGAAAACATAAATCCCCAGCATGACCAGAGCCGTATGCGTCAGCGTACTGATCAACGCCGCCAGGATCAGACTGACATTGATCTTCTTCGTCGTTTTCATCAGCAAGGTAAACAACACACCGGCCAGCCAACCCAACAAAACCCGCGGTCCGATCGTAATGATCAAACTCGCCAATCCGCCGTGAAATTCGCCAACCGAGTAAAACGGTGAAAAGACAAACGAGGTCACCGTCGGCGTCAGGGTGTTGACAATCACGCTGCTGATCCCGAAGATCAAGCCGATTGCGCTCCCGGCTTTCGGCCCCATCAGAACTCCTGCCAGAATGACCGGAATATGCAGCGTCGTCGCCCGCACCGGACCGATCGGAATGTAGCCTAACGGCGTCAGCATCAGCACAATTTCGATGCAGCCGAACAACGCCAGCAGCACCATGTTCTTCGTCTTCTGTTTCGATTTCATATTTTCTGTTTTCCTCCTGTCACTCCCTTCCCGGGATGCAACGTACTGAAATTCGAGAATCCCTGCCAAAATGCCATCCATCGGATAGAAGTCCGTTACGATCTCCTTGCGAGGTGACAATCCGGATTGTGGGAATTCATTTTTATTATACTCAAGATCCCCTCCAATTCAACCGTTTCACGACCGGAAGGCGACAAAATTCTACCAAAAATAGACAGCTCTGAATTTGTTGAACAGTTGCCATACTAACGGTACAGGAAATGAAGGTGAACGGATGAAAAGAATACCCTATGTCATTTTAATCAGTCTGCTTTTCTTAAGCGGATGCCAGAGTCAGCCCGGAAGCGAGGATCCAACGGCCAGGGTCGGGTCCATAACCGATGATGTTCCGGAAATCAATATTCCGGAAACTGATATCGACTTTTCGCAATTCAGTACGCTGGACGCCCGGATGCAGGCGTGGGGCTTGGGCAAAGACAAAGATGAAAACGGCCAGCCCGCAGACGCGGTGCTCGCGAATCAAAAGTATAAAGCTTATGACGCCGTCTTTGTCGGGCGACCGGATCAAAAGGTCTATCTGACCTTTGACAATGGCTACGAAAACGGAAATACACCGAAGATCCTGGATACGCTGAAAGAGAAAAACGTCAGCGCCGTCTTCTTCGTCACATCCCAATATGTATTGGAAAATCCGGATTTAATTCAGCGAATGATTGATGAAGGTCATGTGATCGGCAATCACAGCTATCATCATCACTCCTTCCCGACGATCAGCATTGAGAAAGTTTACGATGAGATCATGCAGCTGGACGCGCTGTTGTTGGATCAATTCCAATACAAGATGACGCTGGTTCGGCCGCCGAAGGGAGAATTCAACGAACAGTCGCTGGCCTTATGCAACGTATTAGGCTATCAGACTGTGCTGTGGTCGTATGCTTACTACGATTACAATGTCGCCGATCAGCCGGATCCGGCAACTGCGCTGAAGAAAAATCTGGATAACGCACATCCCGGCGCCATTTATCTTCTGCACGCAGTCTCGGATACCAATATGCAGATTCTCCCTGATCTGATCGAAGGCTTGCGGAAGCTGAATTATGAAGTAGCCCGCTACGATTTAAAATAAGACTTTAGAAAAAAGAATCTGTTCTCTTTCTGAAAAGAAAGAGTGAAAGACAAATTCCGTTTCAAAACAGAGGCTGGCTTTTGAAGGGGAACTTACTCAAACTTGCGTAAAAAATTAAGGGCAGGGAGGATCAAGCTTATAGTTTGATCCTCCCTGCTTCTTTGCGCAAAAATTCTAAGACCCGCCTCAAAACTGAGTAAGGACCGTTAAAGGATTGGTCTTTTTTCTTTTTAATTGACTTTTTTCTCCGCTCTGCAGCTCATGAATTGAAAGTTCGGACAACAATAATACAGTCAGCTTCGACGAGTACAGCCAACATTGCCAGATCAGACAGAGATGTTCCTGTCTTGCTCACCAACACGACTGGTTAATGGTTCAACTGATCGTCATTTTCATTGACCGCGGGAGCCGTTTCCCCCAGGCGCATCGCTTCCGACCGGAATTGTTCCAACCGGGCCTCCGCGGCAGCATCCTGATCGAAATAATCGACGAGCAGATCCAGACACCGCAAAGTTTCCGGCGAACTCATATGTTCCAGTTTTTCCGTTTCTTCCAGCAGTTGTTCCGCTTTAATGCCTGCCAACTGCAGAAATCGAGCTACCCGCTGATGCCGCTCCAGCAAGGCTTTTCCCTGCTTCCAACCTTTCTCTGTCAACTGCACGTCCCCATAGTTTTCCACAATCAAAAAACCTTCGGCCGCCAATTTACGCAGCATTTTACTGACCGAACTGCGTCCCACCTGAAGTGCGCTGGCCATGGCGGACACCCGGAGCGTTTGATTTTCCTGCTGCAGCCGGTATATCATTTCCAGATAGTCTTCCATTGCTGCCGTCAGCTGATCCGCTTCATTCCGTGCCGCTTCCCGAAACGGCCGAAATCCCTTGTTTTCCGCCATCCCCTTCGCCTCTTTCCCTAGTCTCTGCCGCTTTGCCACGTTTCTATCCTGCTCCATATTATTCTTAAATCCTTCGTCCGTGCGGGCTGCCTCAACAGGCAGAATATCCCGTTTCGCAAAGAAAAAGCTGGGGTATCCGCTTCCCAGCCGCTCATTCAAACAAGCTTGACGTGTTCAATCTCGCAACAGACTTTCAGAAAACAGACTGAAGCTTCAAGTCCCACAGCGCAGAATTTCGACATCAACTGCTGCTTATACCTCGTTTTTTCCTGGTTTCCATTGAAGAAAGCCTTCGTTTTTTCCTTCCACGTTACGCTTCTTCTCCCACCTGCGGGAGTTTAAAATATCGACTAAATTCCCCCTGAATCCGATCATGCAGCCGCCGCACACCACCTTCCAGATGATACCGCATGACTTCACCGCAGCGCTCCCGCTGGCGCTTTTCCACAATTTCCACAATTTCCTCATGTTCATGAAGCAATTCATTCATTGAGAAATTGGCTTTGACGTCCAACATTCGGAAACGCGAATAATGTACTTTCATCTGATTGATAATCTGCCACATGGCCCGCTGGCCGGCGATCGCAAAGATATGCTCGTGAAATTCGCTGTCCAACGCGTAGAATTCATCCGGCGTCCGCTGCTTCGCAATCGCTTCCCGCTGATGAGCCAAATCTGTTTTCAGCTGCTGCAGCTGGGCGGGCGTTCTTCGTTCGATACCATCTTTCAGGATCTGAATTTCCACGATTGTGCGCATGTTGATCGTCGCCATGACCAATTCCATATCAATCAGCGATACCTTCGTTCCCCGCTGCGGCAGGACTTCCAGCAAGCCGTCGTTGCACAACCGCAGGAATACGTCGCGAACCGGGGTTCGGGACACCTGGAATCGCCGCGAGATTTCATTTTCGCTGATCAACGCTCCCGGTTCGATTTTCAGATCGATAATTTCTTCCTTTAACTGATTGTAGATCTCCAATTTATCCATCCTGAGTCCCCCTCATACAGTTAGTATACAAGGTGTCCGGGAGGGATTCAAGTTTCATTTTTCCACGGCAATTTCAAAGAAATTCTCACTGTCTCTCCCGATCATGATATAATGCAGGCGATAAGGAGGACAAGCTATGAAATTTTTAGTCATTTCTGATATTCACGGTTCTGCCGACTATATGGAAAAAGCGCTTGAAGCTTATACCCGGCATAAACCAGATCAAATCCTGCTGCTGGGTGATATCCTCTATCATGGCCCGCGCAATCCGCTGCCGCAGGGCTACAATCCCCAGAAAGTCGCGGCGCTGCTCAATCCGCTTGCCGATAAAATCATCGCCGTCCGCGGCAACTGCGACGCCGAAGTAGATCAGATGCTTTTGAATTTTGATATTCAGCGCGACTGCGCGACCCTCTTTCTGGGCGGACACCGGATTACGGCGACGCATGGTCATCTGTTTCCGCTCGATCCGCCGCCGCACAGCTTCCCCGGCGATATCTATTTGTTTGGACATATCCACGTTCCTGTCATTCGTCAGGAAAACGGAATTACGCTGCTCAATCCCGGCTCGATCACGCTGCCAAAACAAAATTCACCGCATACCTACGGACTGCTGGACGAAAACGGATTTACGATCATGACCGAGGATCACGAAGTCTATCAATCGCTTACCTTCTGAGCATGACAAAACACTTACGGCAATCAGGCCCAATTCCTTTCAGGTCCGACAGTCTTATTTGAGACTATACCTTTCCTTTCATGGGCTTCTCTACTTCAGAGAGCCCTTTTTTACGTTCGTCGATCAACAGACAGAGCACGGCTGCCCATTGATCCTCCGCTTCCTTTAACGTAATTTTCACCACTTCTCCCTGCTTCATCAAATGCCGTTGGGCGACTGGCGCGATGTAATAAACAGGCTGGGTAATCGCATCCAGAACCAGCTGATTTTCCCGAACTTCCATTTCCGTACGTTTCCATTGGCAGGATGGCAACGTACGGCGAATCCGATATTGATCCCTTTTGGATCCGGCTTTCATCCGCTGGGCTTGTTTCCAGACCTGCTGAAGCATCGCCGTCGGCAGCGACTGGTAGGCCTCCGGCAGCGGCGCGTCTTCAATCCGCTGGGGATGATGAATCATCGCGTCAAACAATTCTTCGCGGAACTGCGCCGCATTGTGGCTTAAGGCGCAGAGCTCGCGGCGCTGCGTCAAGGTTGGAAAACAGGTAATTTTTACATTCATAATCATGGTAATTATTTCCTCCTACTATTACTATTGCGCTTTTTTTCTGAAATCCTCCCGGATTTCAGAAATTTCTACCAATTTTTCGATTTTTTTTGTCCTGTTTTTGTCTCAAATCGTTCCATTCCCTTTATAACAGCTCTTTTCCCGCGATATTTCTCACGGATAGAAAAATTCCAAACAAACTTGCATTCATCCTTCCAACTCAAATTCTCGTTTGCAGCATCAGTATGAAAATCAACTTAAAACGACAAAAAAACCTTCGGCAATCCTTTGGATTACGGAAGGTTCAATGATTATTTTTCCAACATCAACCGATCCAGCCGCGGATTAGCAACTTCCCGGATCCGACCGTCTTCAAGATAGACTTTTGCCAGTCGGTCGCTCAGCAAAGTCAGAACTTCATACGGAATCGTTCCCAACTCCCGCGCCACCTGTTCCAGCGGAACATGCGGACCGAACAGTTCGACCTTCGTCCCTACCGGAAAGGCGTGCGGAAGCCGGATCATCGCCTGATCCATGCAGATTCGTCCGACAAATTCGCCGGTTTCTCCCTCAATCCAGCATTGCCGTCCCTGGTGCTTGCGAATCCAGCCGTCAGCATACCCGATCGGCAAGGTTCCGATCCATTCCTCTTTCTGCGTCGTATAGGTCGCCCCATAGCCCACCGGCTGCCCCGCCGGCAACGCCTTGACATAAATCAATCGGCTGTATAAGCTGACGCACGGCTTCAGCGGCGTCGCGTAGGAAGTCACGCCGAACATTGCCAGTCCGCAGCGCACCGCGTTGCCGGGCGCCTTCGGATAATGCACCGCTGCATCGGAATTACTGCTGTGCACCCAGCGAAAAGGCGTGTTCAAGGCCTGAACAATCCGCTCGAAACGGGCCGCCTGATCGTCCGTCATCTCATTGTCCGGATTATCCGAGCAGGCATAGTGGGTGAAAATGCCTTCCACCAAGGCGCCGCTGTCCTGCAGCAGCGTTAGCATCGCCCGCAGTTCGTCAAGATTCTCCGTGCCGATGCGGTGCATGCCGGTATCCACCTTTAAATGTACTCTCAAACCCTTGACCGGGACCTGAACCAGCTCCTTGACCCACTTTAGCGATACCGCCGGCACCGCCAGATCATACCGCAGAAGCAGCTCCGCTTGGGACGGATCCACAACGCCCAGAATTAAAACCGGCGCTGTGATCCCCTGATACCGCAGCGACAACGCCTCATCCAAGCTCGATACTGCCAACATCGCGGCCCCCGCTTCCAAGGCTGCCCGTGCAACCGGACCATCGCCAACGCCATAGCCATTGGCCTTGATCACCGCGATAAACTGCCGGTCCGTCTGCCGGCGCAGCCAGCGGATATTTTCTTTGATCTGATCCAGATCGACCTCAACCCAGCTCTCCCGATAAAACATGTCTGTCCCTCTTTTCCTGACTAGTCCTGCCGCTTAGACAAAGCGGGAAGTCGTATAGGCCAGATAAACTCCGCCGATGCGGAACATCAGTGACAACAGCGCGCTCATGCTTGTGCCGATCAGGCTCTGCAGCACCATCCTGAACGCAAGCATAAAGAACTGAAATCCCATCGTAAACACACCAAAGCCGAAATAAGCGATCATATCGCCAAACAGGAAACAAAGTACCGCCAGCACGGCCGCCAGCACAGAAAACCGCACCTGTACCCCGCGGCCATATTTACGGATGACCGTGCCGATTGCATAACCGAACGCCAGGTAAACCACTGAGAATTCAAACATGAGAAACCGCGCGATCAGACCGTAAAGAATCGTCAGTCCCACAGTCGCCCCAGCGCCATATCCAACTGCCCGAATAAACCGCTCATTGCGGGTCAGCGCCTGTTTATTGTAAATTTTAAGCATACAAGACCTCCTGAATACTCCCAGTATAGCACAATCAAATTTAAAAGAGAACGGGCGATCCGCAGACAGAATCTTACAAATCATGAACAGGCAGCTTTTCCTGCCGTTGGGAAGTGAGATTGAAAAAAGCAATTTGGAAACGGTTTTCTTTACTTTTCCGCTTTCCCAGAGTATCATTTTTTTAATGAGTGAAGGAGGTTCTACCGTGTTATCGAAGACGCAGAATCAAGCATTATATGAATTGCAGAAAGAGCTGTGGGGCTACGCTGAACCCGGTTTTCTGGAACACAAATCAGCGAAGGCCATGAGCGGTTTCCTGCGCAGGGAAGGTTTCCAGGTAACTGAAGGTCTTTGCGGCATGGATACGGCGTTTGTCGGAGTCTGGGGCAGCGGTCGGCCGGTAATCTGTCTGTTAGCGGAATTTGACGCACTTTACGGCCTGAGTCAGGAAGCGGACGTCGCCGAATACAAACCGATCGAAGGCATGGCGACCGGCCATGGCTGCGGCCATCATCTGTTAGGTGTTGGATCGATCGCCGCCGCGATGATCGTCAAAGACTATCTGGAAAAGAACAAGCTGCCGGGGACGATCAAAATGGTCGGCTGTCCGGCGGAGGAAAGCGGCAGCGGCAAAGCCTATCTGGCGCGCGACGGGTTCTTTGCGGACGCCGATGCCGCGATCACCTGGCATCCATCCGCGCTTAACGTCGTATCTTCCGGCTCTCATCAGTCCTGCATTCAATGTTATTTCCGTTTTCACGGCGTTTCCAGTCATGCCGCAGGCAATCCGGAAGCGGGCCGCAGCGCGCTGGACGCTGCCGAACTGATGAGCGTCGGCGTCAATTACCTGCGCGAACACATGGACTCTAAAGAACGCGTCCACTACGCCTACACCAATGCTGGCGGGATTTCCCCGAATGTCGTTCAGGCGGAAGCAGAGGTCAAATACCTCGTCCGCTCCACGACCAATCCAAAATGTCAGAAGCTTTATGAACGTGTGATCAACATCGCCAAAGGCGCCGCGTTGATGACCGGCACGACCTGCGACGTCATTTTTGATGAAGGCTTAAGCAACGTCATTCCGAACTTCACGCTGGAACAGGTTCTGGAAGAGGCCTTCTTTGAGGTTGGCGCTCCGGAGTATACCGAAGCTGAACGCGCTTATGCCAGGCAATTCCGCGATACCTATCCGCTCGATCCGGAAAGCGAGGTCACAGCCGCCATCGCCGAGCCAAAGACGCTGATCGCCAACATCCAGAACAGCGATATCTGCGATATCGTGCTGCGCCACCGCTGTGTTGACGAATGTTCGATGGGATCAACCGACGTCGGCGACGTCAGCTGGGTTGTGCCGACAGCTCAGATCAACACCGCCTGCTACAGCTACGGCGCGGGCGGGCATACCTGGCAATGGGTTGCCCAGGGCAAATCCACACTGGCCTACAAGGGGATGATGCTGGCGGCGGAAGTCATGGCAAAAGCAGTCGAGAAATGCTTTGAGCAGCCGGAAATCATAGTAAAGGCAAAAGCTGAATTTGATGAACGGCTGGCCGGGCAGACCTATGAATGTCTGATTCCCAGCGATGTGAAACCGCACATTATCCAATAAATCATCTCTGCTGACGCCTGCCGGATCGACCATTCTGGCAATACCGGCGTCATTCAGAAGGCTAAAAGCCGGCATCCTTCCCATGCGCAGGGCCGGCCTTGATTTCAACAAAAAAGAATGGAGTTCGTTGAACATCCGCGATGGCTTCCGCCTGTCCTCCAGGACAAACGGGCGATCCGGTTTCATGATCCCCATTCTTTTTTATGCCTCGATTTCTATTTTAACGTTTTACTCCGCTGCGCAAGCCTTCAGAAAATCCGGATTGAACAAATCGGTGTCTTTCTCAGCATCATACACACAGCGCCCTTCGCTGAAGGTTTTCAGAACCTGATAATCCTCGTCGATGATGATGAAGTCCGCATCCATGCCTGCTGCCAGCCGGCCTTTCTGAGGTGCGCCGTAGACCTGTGCTGGATTGCGCGAGCTCATTTTCACGATTTCCGTCAGCGGCAGATGCAGATTCTCCGCCAGATTGCGGATACCGCGGATCACCGGCAGCGTTGAACCGCATAACCTTCCAGTATCCGATAAACAATAACCCTTTTCATCAATATTCACATCGAACATGCCCGACAGATGATACCGGCCGATCGGCGCTCCCGCCATCGGCACATTGTCGGAAACCATCATGAACTTGTCAAACGGATTCTTTTTAACCCGCAGCATCAGTTCAATCATTTCATTCGCGACATGCAGACCATCGCAGATCAGCTCGTTGTAAACCTCGCCGTTGAGCAGACAGGCGCCCAGACCGCCCATCCGGCGATGGTGAATCCCCGCCATGACGTTGGCGGTGTGCGTCGTGACCGTGATCCCCCATTGAAAAGATTCCAATGTCTCCTGATACATCGCGTTGCTGTGGGCAAAAGCACAGCGGACCCCCTGCGACGTCAACAGCGCAATCGCTTCTTTTGCACCCGAGATTTCCGGTGCGATCGCAACCAGCTTCAGCATCCCCTGAGCGGTGTCGATCATCGCCTGGACATGTTCTAAATCAATATCCGGATGCCCGGTATCAATTCCTTTTTCCCCCACGCGGTTCAAATATGGACCTTCGCTGTGGATGCCGATCGGCTTTGCGCCGTCAATCGGTCCCTGCGCCACTTTGACTATCGCTTCGAACAAGCCGAAATCCGCCGTCGGCAGACACGCTGTGACCCCCTGGGATGCCAGTCCCTTCAAGTAACCACGGACCGTTGCTTCCGGATCAGCCTGATCGCCCATCAGGCCGTAGCCCATCGTTCCATGATTATGGGTATCAATAATTCCCGGTAAAATCCGGTGATTTCCGGCATCCACCGTGATCGCGACGCGCGCGGTCGGCGGCAGGATCTCCACAATCCGGCCTTCGTCAATATTCAAAATACCATCCACGATTCCCTGATCGGTGACAATCCGCTGTGATCGTACAAACATTAACGTCCCTCCTTCAGATCACGATAAGTGATCAATTCAATCTGATGTTCCTGCAGAAATGCCCTGACTCTCGGGCTGGTCGCCATTGCCAGATCCTTCATGCGGATCATCGTGTAGGTTGTTTCTTTCATCAAATCTTCTTCCACAAAACCGCAATGGCAGATAAAATAACCGATTTCATGGGATAACGAGGCTTCCAGCGATTTCAGGAATTCCTGTTCCACATCCGTTTTCAGCTGATCCTCGATTGGAAACGGCTTCGGCGTCCATGTGCAGGGAATCATGGAAACCTGGCCGGCGCTCATGACGTCTGTCGTCATCAAAATATCGTATTTCTCCGCGATCACCCGCGCCGCTTTCTGGGTGTTGGGCGTCGCCATCGAATGACCATGAAAGTATTCCGGCTTGCGGCCCATCAATTCAATAAACCGCTTGACCTGATTTTCAGTTTCCAGCAACGTTTGTTCATAGTCGTAAGGATCCTCTTCAAAGCACAGGCACATTCCCTGCCGGCCGGTGATTTTACCCTCGCGCATGCGCTGAACTGAAGGCACAAAATGACCATCCGGATTCACCAGCGAAGGAACCTCTGCCGAATCACTGACGGGCCGTCCCGCAACCAGGTTGATGTCGATGCCGACGCAGACTCCCTGGCGGTCACGGATTTTCGCCGCAGCCCGGGCTGAGCTGGGCATGTTGACAAACAAGCCGGTATTGCGAATGATTCCCTGATCAATTCCTTTCAGAATTCCATCGGCGACGGAATCCGTTAAGCCATAGTCATCACTCTGAAACAATAATTTTCTCATTCCGCTTTCATCCTGCCTTTCAATTTTTCCAAAATCTGCTCCAATCGCGGGATGTCCACATGGCAATCCTGATTGGAGCGTGTATGCCGGACAACGAACTGATGCTTCTCGATCGCGCCGGAAGCCAGCAGCATGCCGTTTTCGAAGAATCGCAAGCCGTTATCCGGATCCTCATATTCCTTGTTAATCCAATCTTCCTCCAGCAAGTCCGAGACGTCAACCCCTTTTCGATGAGCGCAGACGATTTTTTCCCCCTGCGCCAGACAATCCAGTAAAATGACCTCGGCGCGGGAAGGGCAAGCTTCTTTAAGCAGCTTCAACCCTTCATAGGAATTGCAGCATTGATCGACCAGCACCAACGCTGTGGATGATTTCGGATCCCATTCCTGAATTAAGCGCAAGATCAGCGCCACGGAAGCACTGTTGCGATTGAAATTAACGCGGTTGCCGCGGCTGTGCAGCAGACTGACGCCAAACAAAGCCGCCAAACTCGCCGCCAAAACGGCAGCGACTTTCATCGCCGGGCTGAGCGAGCGCAGCGCATAAACCGCGCCTGCCGCCATCAGAAAACAGATCGCCCCAAGCCCCCATTCCAGCGCCAGGTTCCTGCCTTCCGCCTGCGTATTCTTCCGCGGATTCAGCGGATAATAACGGATCGGCAAATGGGCATGGGAAGGCGTGTCATAAGCGCAGGCGATCACGGTCTTTGCGTGCGCCAGATCGCCGATCACCAGATTGCATACATGCAAGATGCGGGAATGCCGGGTTTGAAATTCCGTCTTCCATCCCCTCTGCCTGCACTGCCGGCATACTTCCGCCAGAAATACCTCTTTTTGTTTACGCGTATACCGACGCGCCAGCGTTACGCCCGCCAGCATCATTTCCTCTTTCATGATCTCACCTCCGGAAGGAAAAACAGGCTATGAAGCTCAGTCCTTCATAGCCTAAACTCTGATTTTAGAAAATTCGGAAGAAGGCGCCGACCAGGGCGAACACGAAGATCCCCAGAATCAGCTGCGTCGGGCGTGCGCCCTTCTTGATCAGGCGAACCAGTGTAAATAACAGGATGACGCCGAGCAAGCCCGGGAAGATCGAATTCAATACATCGCCGATGACAACCGATGTTTGACCGACGTTCAACGTCCAGTTCAGCGGGACGCTGACCATCTGCGCCGTCATCGCGCCGACCATGATTAAACCCAGCACGGATGCCGCTTTGGTTAACGCGCCCATCAAGCCTGAAGAGAACACCATATCAATAAACGAAGTACCATAGACATAACCCCAGTTTACAAAGAAATACTTCACGATGGACTGTGTTACGCCGTAGAGCAGGATGAAGATCAAGGTACCCAAAATCGAACCTTCCGCGCACAGACCGATGCCGATCCCCGCGGCAATGATGCGCAGACAGTTGAAGAACAGACTGTCAAACATGCCGGCTGTCGGTCCCATCAGGGCCGCTTTGATGCTTTCAATCGTCTGGCCGTCGATCGAGTTCTTTTCTTTATGCTCTTTTTCCATCGCGTAGGCTAAGCCGGCGATGAAGCTGAACGGAACGGCGTGGGTATTAAAGAAGTTCTGATGCCGCAGGTACGCCTCCCGCTTGCCTTCCATATCATCTTTATAAATACTTTCAATCGCCGGAGCCATTGTGATCGTAAAACCATTCGCCTCCATTTTTACCATGTTGAAGCTGGTAAAAACCAGATGGGAACGGAAGAACATTGATTTTAAAACTTTCTTTTCTTCCGGCGTCAATACTTTCTTTTCCATTAGAAGAAATCCTCCTCATCTGTTTTCGCAGCGGAAGCCGCCATTGAATTCTTTAAATCAATACTGCGCTTTTCGCCCATGAACATCGTGATCGCGATCGCGGCGCCCAGGATTGCGATCGGCAAAGTCGCCATGCCCAAGTAAGCCACCATGACATAACCGACAAAGAAGAAGATGCCGACTTCATTGTTCCAGATCATCGACGTCAGAATTGCGAAGCCGACCGCCAACATCATCGACGTTGCAGCGCCCAAGCCTGTCATAACCCAGGCCGGCATGCTTGCCAGAAACGCATTCAATCCCTCAACGCCATAGGATACCGCAAAGAACAGGATAACGACGTTAATCAACGGCGTCAGGCAGGAAAAACCAATCGTCTGGAACGCGAATTTACGCGGATTGCATTCTGCAGCCAGCTTTTCCCAATACGCCGCAAGAGAAGCCCAGATCGGCGTGAACATGCCAGCGATGGACGCCATGACCGTACCGATTGGCAAGGCAATCGCCAGACCCGCTTCGATATCGGCGCCAGTTAAAATAGTGTAAGCGACTGCGATGATGCTGGAGGTTGTCGCATCTGCCGGGATCGAGCCCCCGATGGCGGAAATTCCCATGAAAATGGATTCCAGGGATGCGCCCATGATGATGCCGGTCTTGAAATCACCCAAGATCAACCCCGCTAACGGAGCGACGACGATCGGCCGGTTAAGACATTGCCAGGACATGATGTAGGGATCTAAAATTGAGATGATATAATACGCTAAACAAATTTGTAAAGCTGCGGATACCATAATTTTCCTCCTCTTTTCCTAATGAACTTTCTTATAAACCCAAAACTTTGCTTAATTTTTCCGGATTGTCTTCCGGCGTGGTCTGGTACACAGTTTCGATGCCGAAGCTCAGCACTTTCTTGAAGTCTTCGACTTCTTCGTCGTAAGCATACAGATTGGATCCGTAGGTCCGACGGGCAAGATCCCCCTGTTTCGGTGCGATGCGGCCATAGTTGCCGACGTTGATCAGCGGAATGTCCTTCACTTCTTCCAAGATTTTGATCAGATCTTTCGGGTTGGAGATGATGACCAGAATTTTATGTCCTGCTGCGCGCGGATCCTTCAGCAGCGTGATCGAATCGGCAACTGAACGGATTGTGACCTTCGCGGTTGCCGGGGCGGCCATCATCAGACTCTGCTGGATGATCTTGTTGCCTGCCGCCTCATCATTGGCCACGACAATCCGGTCAACCCCAGTGTGCCGCGACCATTTGATCGCCACCTGTCCATGAATCAATCTTTCGTCCAAACGTACTAACTTAATCATTTCCTTTTCCTCCTTTCTTAGAAAAAATCCTCTTGTTCTTCTGTTAAATCCGGCAGCTGCACGACGCTCAGCATTGATCGGCTCTGTTCGACGATCTGTTCGATCTCCTCCACCGTGACCTCCGTTTTTGTTGAAAGCTCCAGAACACAGGCCAGATTCACGCCGCCGATCAGCGTAGTGTTGGGTTTCTGCAGATAGGTCATCATGACCTGATTCACGCTGCCGCCGATCAAGTCTGACATCAGAAGCACCTGATCCTCCGCGGAAACTCCGGCATAAAATGCGTCGAGTTTTTCCTGAACTGACGCTTGATCAACATAAGCGTCAAACACGGTGACATTGTCAGAAGCGCCCATCAAAATATCCAGAGAGCTTTTCATGCCGCTGGCAAAATGACCGTGCGATGACAAAAAGATTTTCAGCAATGCGATACCCCTTTCTTGTTGGATATTTCTTCAACGTCCCTACTATAACCTGTTTTTGTAAGCGTTACCACGTTCACTTTTTCCGAAAAAAAAGGGAAAACTTTCGTTTTTTCCCTTAGCCAAGTGAAATTGGCAAAGCCTTTAAACTTGCGCGGACGATCTCCGTTAATCCGGTTACACGGTGATTTTCAATCAACATCCACAAATTTTCATTATCTCTGAAGAAAGAAATTAAAAGATCGTTAACAAATCTTACGGCCTCCAAACTGCTGTCAAAATCAGCGCTGATCACAACGATATGCAAAATCGGCTGTTCATCAAATATTCTTTCCTGATTTAACTGATAAATTTCAAAAAATCCTTTGCTTACCCATTGTCGTTTTACAAACAAAATGCAAACTTTGTTCGCTACGCATGTTTTCTTAGTGTAATGAAGATCAGCATAGATCTTCTCGACGCTCTCCGCATCTTTTCCCATTTTATAGCTGATTAACTGTATAAAAGAGTCCATACTTTCATATTCAAAATCACGATAAATTGTAAATACGCCCAAGCGCAGATGATCAAGAGCGGACTGCAGCTGAACACCTGATAAAATAACCTGATTATAGATATCGTTCATCTGGCTTTGTGTCGGAATGCTGTTGACCATTAAGCACGGCCAGTCATATTTATACGAATAATAAGGATAACTTAAAATTGCCCAGTCGTAATCTTCGACTGGCAGTTTCCGCATTTCATAGAGTTCATAAACGTCCAGACAAGCAAAACAGGAACCAAACCGAGTCTGGATCATCTGCTTTAGAATTCCTGACGAAATATATCCGCCGCCATTGGAAACAATCGCCCGGATGGGCTTGAACGGATAAGGAATCATCAAGAGCAACGTATTGAGGTGGCCGGCAAATGTGATCAGATTATACAAGCTCAATTTACAATGATACTGAGTTTCGAACAAACGGGCAAGATTATGTGCCAGTTTCGACGCCAAAGGACAATCTTGAATGCGCGAATCCTCTGAATGCAGACTTTTTACGCTATGAAACGAAGCGTTGAAATCTTTTTGAACCAGCAAAGGAATTAATCCTGAACATAGAATCTGTTCTTCATTGGGAATTTGAGTCAGATCTACATTGTAGTCCTTTTTTACTGACTTGCAGAAGGCAGCATTCAGTTTTTGCGCTTCCTCAGCTAATTCAAAATAATTATCGGCGAGCTTGCAATCCAGCGGAATATCCGCCCAAAACACCAAGAGCAGCGCAAATGCCAGAATTTCATCTTCATTCACGTCAAAACCAGAAAACTGTCCGCATTTCAGAATTACTTCCTCAGCCACTCGATATTCCCGGAAACGTCGTATGTAATCCTGTTGTTTTCGGGATAAATGAATAGGACAGCCGGCCTGATAACGGGAAGCCATCAATAGCAAATAACGGGATAAGCGCTGCGTATTCCCATCCAAGATATGACAATCTGATTCTCTTAATGCTTTGAGGAAGATATGTCTGATTTCATATCGTTCCTCATCCTCGCGATCGAAAAAAGAGAGAGAATCTGTATTCTTATACAAATTAACAGCTTCATGATAGTGATTTTCAAAAATACACAGCATTAACATCCGACGATCAAATTCGCTTCCGATGACCATCGGTCCTTCTTCGCTTCGTTTTTTCAAGCGTAAATTAAATTTATTCAATAAAAAATTAACTTCTTTCAATTCTTCCCGAATTGAGCTTTTCGTGAGGTAGAGTTCGTCAGCGATATCTTCAATAGTCAGATATCGTTTTTCTACAATAATCCGGCGCAAAATATCATTCGTCCTGTCATTTTGTGCCCGCGGAGTTCCGCCGATCGCTGAAAAATGAATTGCCAGCTGTATTTTTACCGGAGAAAACTTTTCTTCATCAAAAACTTTGAGAACGTAACCTTTTCCTTTCTTCGCGATCAAATCAGCGCCGCTGGCTTTAGCGAAGGCTTCGAGTTCAGCTATATCGTTCTTTATCGTTCGTTCTGTGACGCTGACTTTTTCCGCAAGTTCATAAGAGCGGATATAGTCGTCTTGCTGGGTCAGAATGTAGAATAACTGTAAGATTCGCTTCTTTTCATTCGCCATTCCTTGTCCTCCAACTTTCTTAGCTGGTTCAAAAAGTAGACTTTTTGAACCACGCAAATTCTAGTTAAAATAAGCCTTTTTTCTTTCATTTCCAATTATATTTCAAATGTCAGTTAAAGTCTACTTTTTCAGCCAAAGCGCAACTGGCTAAAAGATAAGGCTGCGGATTTATAATTATCTGAAAATGAGAGCTTTGAATTAATTAAAGATTGTTTCCCTGGCATCTCTTTGTCCAGTATCTCGCTTCAAAGATTCAATGACTAATCAATAAACTGAATTGTAAAGAGAAAAGTCTCCCCTGAAAAGACGCAAACTTGTTCAGTTTAAACTGCACAGGGTTTCTAACGTGCACCCTAATCGCGCGTTCTGACACAGAAGTCTATAACTTATCAGTCTGTCCGGATTTTCCAGACGCAGAGAAACAAATTCAATCCTTGAAATATTTCGAACTCATGATTTTTGTTTCTCTCTATGATATACGCATAAAATCAGAAAACAGCTCCGCAGGAAGACAAATTTATTTTAAGTAGTTCTTGTTTTAGGCTCTTTCAAAAATAGTGTTGGTGAGAGAAAAACCGAAACAAGAAAGACGCAGA
>NZ_JADNPO010000030.1:0-37386 GCF_015558105.1 Holdemania sp. 1001095H_141210_F2 | reverse complement strand
TTATGAATTGACGTTGTATTTGTGCTTTTCTTCCTGTTTAGTTTTCAAAGATCGACGCCCTCTCGCGAGGTGCTCATTAATATTACCAAATCACCCCTTTTCTGTCAACTGATTTTTTAACTTTTTTTTCGATTTCTTCTTCCCCCTTTCATATCCCCTTTTGTTATCGTGTTTTTCGCTTATTTGATTATTTTTTTCTTTTATTTTGATGTTCAACAAGGAGCGCGTTTCCTGAATTCAAAGTTTATTCATGGCATCATTTTTACCCTTACGGATCCTAATCCTCTATTTATCTGCGATGAACTCAATTTTTATTCCGTCCCTCTTTTCCAGTTCGTCTTTTAATTCTGGATAGGGAAAACTTCCTTGTATAGTGCGAAACCACGCTTTGCTTTCGATAAGAATCGAATCAGACCCTGCATCAATTAAAAAGCAAGAGGATGGATTTCCCCTCGCTTAATTCTTCCTTGTAATAAATATCAATCAGTTAATTTCCAAGCGGGACTTTCAGAAGCAACACTTTCCTATATAATAGGATGAACGCGTTGGTTATCATTTTTCCCTTTTCTTCTTTACACTTTCCGCGGACCTTTTTTTATCCCGCTCCGTTTTCAGACAGCGGATAGAGTCTCATCGGTTAATTTAATTCAGTTTTCAACGTTTTGGTTAAAACATCGCGTCCAGAAAATCCTGTTCTTCCTCCCCCTGCTTCAGCTGCCGGATCTGCTGCTCCAATTCTTCGATCGTCGCCAGCCGCTGCCGGATCAGCGATGACAGTGCGGCGATCTCCTCGCTTTCCTTTTGATTCAGAAAGCATTGGTACGTCACCTTCCCTAACTGCAGCGTCGTTTGGAGGACCTCCTTTTTACATTGCTTGATCGTCTTGCGGCGGTTGTAAATTTCGATTCGCAGATGAAAATGCCGGCGAATCTTGCTGATCCATTGAATTTCTTCTTTGTTTTCTTCCATATTCCAGGCCTCCTCTTTCTTTAGACTTATGCCGGCGGGATTCAGCTTATTCCGGCTTTTCCTTTCAGGGAAGGGGCTTTTATGATAGAATAGTGGCGGTGAAAAATATATGAGTGCAATTCGATTTGAGATTACCCATGTGTGCAAACAGTCAGGCGCCCGCTGCGGCATCCTGCACACGCCGCATGGCGATGTAGAAACGCCGATGTTTATGCCTGTCGGCACCTTAGCGACCGTCAAGTTTCTGTCGCCGGAGGAAATCAAGGCATTGGGGGCCGGCGTTATTCTGGCCAACACCTACCACTTGTGGCTGCGGCCGGGCGAAGACATTGTTGATAAAGCCGGCGGCGTCCAGAAATTCATGAACTATTCCGGGCCGATGCTGACGGACAGCGGCGGATTCCAGGTCTTTTCGCTGGCGGACCGACGCAAGATTAAGGAAGAAGGCGTAACCTTCAAGAGTCATCTTGACGGCTCTACCTTATTTTTGAGTCCGGAAAAATCAATCCAGATTCAGAACAAGATCGGCGCGGATATCATCATGAGCTTTGATGAATGCGCTCCGTATCCCTGCTCCTATGATTACATGAAAAACAGCGTGGAGCGGACACTGCGTTGGGCCAAGCGCGGCAAAGACGCGCATCAGCGTCCGGAGGAACAGGCGTTGTTCGGCATCGTCCAGGGTGGGGAGTATCAGGATCTGCGCGAGATGTGCGCCAAAACGCTGGCGGAGATGGATTTCCCGGGGTATTCGATCGGCGGTACGTCCGTCGGTGAATCCAAGGAAACGATGTATAAGATGATCGATTACAGCGTCAAGTATCTGCCATGGGAGAAGCCGCGCTATCTGATGGGCGTCGGCTCGGTGGACGCGATTCTGGAAGGCATTCTGCGCAATGTCGATATGTTCGACTGCGTGCTGCCGACACGGATTGCCCGGCATGGCACGTTGATGACTTCGCAGGGCCGGATCAACATCAAGAAGCAGGAATACGAAGAAGATTTCGGACCGCTGGATCCGGAATGCGACTGCTACACCTGCAAAAATTACAGCCGCGCGTATCTGCGGCACTTGTTCCGCTGCAACGAAGGGCTGGGCAGTCGTCTGATGTCGATTCACAATCTGCGGTTTTTGTTAAGTCTGACGGAACAGGCCAGAAAAGCGATCCGGGAAGACCGCTTCGGTGATTTCAAAGCAGAGCTGTTTAAGAAATATAATCTGAACAGCGTGGACTCGAGGGGGTTCTGATATGAAAACAAGTGAATTTGATTTTGAGCTGCCGCAGGAGCTGATCGCGCAGACGCCGCTGGCGAAGCGGTCAGCGTCGCGGTTGTTAGTCCTGCATCGTTCCACCGGCGCGATTGAACACCGGCATTTCTACGATATCGTCGATTATTTAAAACCGGGCGACGTGCTGGTGCGCAACAACACGCGCGTCATTCCAGCCCGGCTGTTCGGCACGAAAGAGGAAACCGGCGCGCACGTCGAACTGCTGCTTTTGCGGCAGGAAGGCGACGAGTGGGAATGTCTGGTCGGCA
Organism: Holdemania sp. 1001095H_141210_F2; assembly: GCF_015558105.1. Classification (NCBI taxonomy): domain Bacteria; kingdom Bacillati; phylum Bacillota; class Erysipelotrichia; order Erysipelotrichales; family Erysipelotrichaceae; genus Holdemania; species Holdemania sp. 1001095H_141210_F2. The sequence goes on along the minus strand of NZ_JADNPO010000030.1, from coordinate 34,878 downwards.
ACGCCAAAGTGGTCAAGCTGGGCACTATCATCTCGTTTAACGAAGGCGAGCTGAAAGCGGAATGCATCGGGATCGGCGAAAAAGGGCTGCGTCAGTTCCGGATGATCTACGACGGTATTTTCTATGAGATTCTGGAAAAACTGGGCAATGTTCCGCTGCCGCCATATATCAAGGAAAAGCTGGAGGATCCGGAGCGTTATCAGACGGTTTACGCCAAGGTCAAAGGTTCCGCCGCGGCGCCGACAGCCGGTCTGCATTTTACGCCGGAGCTGTTCGATCAGCTGAAAGCCAAAGGCGTCGAGGTTGAGGATATCACGCTGCATGTCGGTTTAGGCACGTTCCGGCCGATGGATACTGAGGATATCGCCGATCATCACATGCATTCGGAATTCTTCATGATGGATCAGGCCACGGCGGACCGGCTGAATCAGGCAAAAGCGGAAGGCCGGCGGATTATCGCGGTCGGTACGACCAGCTGCCGGACATTGGAAGCGATCATGAGCAAGTATGGCAAGTTCCGCGAGTGTCATGAAGATACCGATATTTTCATTTTCCCTGGTTATCAATTCAAAGCGATCGACGGTTTGATCACCAATTTCCATCTGCCGAAGTCGACGTTGGTCATGCTTGTGAGCGCGTTTGCGACCAAAGAACAGATCATGACGGCTTATCAGGCGGCGATCGACGAGAAATACCGCTTCTTCTCGTTCGGCGACAGTATGTTCATCGAATAGCTTATGGAACAGAATAAACGACCGGCAAGTTCCAAACCGAAGATCAACTATTGGAAAATGAGCGTGGAGGAAATGGCGCGGATCGAGGCGGAAGGCCGGCATCCGCGGCTGCTGATGCATGCCTGCTGCGCGCCGTGCAGCGCGTTTCCGCTGGAATTTCTCAGCGGCGTGTTTGAAGTTACGATTTATTACAACAACTCCAACATTTATCCGGCGGCTGAATATCAGCGCCGGCTGAATGAATTAAAACGATACCTGGACGAGGTGAATCCGACGCTGCCCCATCCGGTCAGCTTGATCGTCCCGCCTTATCAAAACGAGGAATTTACCGCACGGTTATCCGTTCTGAAGGATCAGCCGGAGGGAGCGGGCCGCTGCTTTCTGTGTTATGGTCTGCGAATGGACGAAGCTTACCGGTACGCCAGCGAGCATCACTTCGATTATTTTACGACTGTCATGACGATCAGCCGGCAGAAGGACAGTCAGAAATTAAACGAAATCGGCCGGCAGCTGTCGCACAAATACCCGGACGTCCCGTATTTCTATTCGGATTTCAAAAAGAAAAAGGGCATCGACCGGGGACAGGAGCTGTCGCGGCTGCATCAGCTGTATCGGCAGGATTACTGCGGCTGTCTTTATTCTTATGAAAAACGGCAGGCTGATTTAAAACGCAAAGCTGAGGAAGCTTCATTGGATACCCGATGAAGTTTTTATTTGGCCGGCTTGTCCCGGTCAGGATGGTTAAATACAACTTGCGAGGTGGGCGTTCTTATCCAGCGTCTACTTTTCTTGTGATCACGCTCACAGCGATTCATGGGCTATCCTGTTGTCACTCCTAATAAACATGACGTAAAAAACCTTGCAATCCGGGGGAATCCAAAAAAAGCAGCTTGTGGTATAATAAACCCATGAAAAAGAAGTCAAACAAAGAGAAAATTTTAGAACAGGTGCGGCAGCTGATCGCCGACGGGGCCTTTTCGGAGATCACAATCCGCGGAATCTGCGAACAGGCGGGGGTTTCCATCGGCAGCTTCTATCATTATTTTCAGGCAAAGGAAGACGTGATCGTCGAATTATTCCGCAGCAACGCCCAGCGGGCGCGGGAAAACGAGCGATTGAATCTGACAAGTGCCGACGAATGGGAAAATCTGCGGGCTTACGTTCGTTTTCAAATTTCATTCTTGGAAGAAACGTCGTTGGATCGCCTGCAGTTTCTATATGCTTACAACATCACACATTATCAGTCAGACAGTCTGTCGCAATACCGTCAGATCGTGCGGGAGCTTTTAATCCGGGCTGCGGAAAAAGGACAGATGAAGCCGGAGTACGCCGCCCAGGAGGTGCTGGATCATCTTTTTACGCTGATCCTTGGCAATTCAATCCGCTATTGCATGGAAAACGGCGATTATCCTGTCGGCGAGCAGCTGATGAAGCAGGTGAATCACCTGATCACGCTGATTGCGGCTTAACCGGGGCACAATCAAAAAAAGTGAAGCGGCTTCCTTACAGGAAAAACGGCTTCACTTTTGTTATGACTTACGCGCGGTCTTTATTTCGTTTTTTCCAAAGCGTATTGGGCGGCCTGCTGCCCCGCGATCCGGCCCATCGTAATAAACGATTGAATCGCAGTGCCGCTGCCTGGATATTCCTTATAGAACAGATCGCCGCTGCTGACTTCGCCGGCGGCATATAATCCCGGAATTACCTGATTTTGTTCGTTCACAACTTCGGCGTCCATCGTCGTCAGCGGACCGGCAAAGGTTCCGGACGTGTTCATCGTACATAAAACCGCATAGTACGGACCTTCCTCAACCGGCTGCATCAAGTCGGCGTTTTTGTTAAAGTCTTCATCGTTACCGGCCGCGCAGAGTTCATTATACCGCTGAACCGTCTGCGTGAGTTTCTCCGGATCCATCCCGGCAGCGGCTGCCAGTTCTTCCAAGCTTGCGCCGGAATACGCAGTGCCGGCATCCACGGCAGCCAGAACATTCTCCGTTGCCCGAGCCGCATCCAGCAGAATGAAATATTTCGGCTGACCGGTTTGCGCCAGAACGACCGGCGTCCGGGCCGGGCGCGGCAGCGATTCGTCCATAAACCGCTGGCCGTCCAGACTGACAAACAGCCCGGCATAAGTAAATAAGTCCTGCATCGCCGCGCCAAACGGCAGAATCTGTGCGATCGCGCTGTCGTTGCCGACGATCTGCGCGCCGATTTCCCGCGCCATCAGCAAGCCGTCGCCTTCATTGCCTGCGCCGACATTGGTAATGGAATCCGCATAGGTCGGCGAATATTCTTTTTTTAATTCCGGATTGCGATCATAACCGCCGCTCGCCAGAATCACGGCCTCCGCATGGATGAGCACGGAGGTGCCCGTCGATTGCGTGGCTTCTACGCCGACAACCTCGCCTTGTTCATTCACGATCAGTTTTTCGCCGCGGGTTTCGGTCATGATTTCCACGCCCGCTTCCTCAGCTTTTTTCTGCAGCGGCAGAATAAACCCGGCGCCGCTGCCCGCGGCTGCGTTCAAGCCGCGGTTGGGCTGCATTTTCGGGTTTGGCGTGTCGATCTGATCGGAGAATTCCACGCCGTTTTCAATCAGCCAGTCAACATTGGCGCTGGAACGTTCCGCAATCATTTTCAGTTTGTCTTCATCGACATGATGCTGGCCCAGCTCGATCAGAAAATCAGAGAACAATTTGGGGCTGTCCTCAATCCCCTGTTCGCGCTGGAATACGCTGTCCGCAGCCAGAAGCTTGCCCCCGGACAGACTGGTGCTGCCGCCCAGCACGCCCATTTTTTCAATCAGCAGTACGGATTTTGACGCCGCCGAAGCTTCAACCGCGGCTGACAATCCAGCCACGCCGCCGCCAACGATCACGACATCGACGTCTTTTTCAATTTTTTCTTCCTTCGCGGTGGTTTCCACTTTGACATTCAGTGCGTCAATGTCCGCGCCCGCCGCCCTCAGAGCGGCTTCGCATGCCTGCAGGATCGCGTTGGATGTTTCCGTCGCCCCGGTCACCGTATCGACGCCCAACGACTGCGTCTCCATAATCCGAGCTGGCATTTTTTCCAGCGCTGCATCGCAGATCCCGGCAGTTTCCTGATGGTCGCCGACCGTTACTGCAGTGATTTTATGGTCTTTGACCTCAACCTGAACGGCGAGCGTTCCGCCGTGGCCTTCGCCTGTTCCCGGATAAGTTCCGTCTTTGACTGCCAACAGCGGCGAAGCTGGCGCCGCTTCTGATTTTGGTGAACCGCAGCCGGCGGCGCTGAAAGTGATCGACAACGCCAGAACCGCGGTGATTGCTTTTCTGATGCTCATTTTTTATCCTCCCTCTGGATTCTCTGACTCAAAACCGAACATGTTCGGTTTCATTGTACAGACTTCCCCTCACTTTGTCAACACCTTCACATGATCGAATGGCGCTTTCGTGTTGATCACCTTCAAATTTCCCTGAAAATAACTGCGTGAACAGTTGTTTTGACGTGGGAAATAAGACTATAATGAAAGCATTGGAAACGCAGTCCAGCCAGTCCGTCAGACTTTAACGCCGCGCCGGCATGATCCGGCGGCAGATTGACCTGGACGACGCTTTTTTACGCACAGCGCCGGTTCTTCCGGATCAAGGAGATCGTATGAAATTAGAAATCAGTAAAGAAGAACTGCGAAATTTTCTGCTGCACGCCACGGATGATCAGCTGGCAGAGATGATCGAGTTTATCCACCCGGTTGACATTCTGGAAGTCATTCATGAATACAAAGATGACGAAGACGTCATCATGAAACGTCTGCCTTCGGACATCCTCGCCGAAATTGTCGATGAGGAAGAAGATGAGGAGAAATATGGCTTGTTGTCGCATTTCTCCGATACCGAGCAGATGGTCATCCTCGAAGAAATGTCGTCCGATGAAATTACCGACCTGGTTTCCGTTCTGGACGAGGCGGAATCGGAAGACGTCTTAAGCAAGATGAACGTCGAAGACCGCCAGGAGGTCCGCGAGCTGTTGAGCTACGATGCCGATACTGCCGGCGGATTGATGGCGACGGAGTTTATCAGTCTATCCCAGCACATGAGCGTGCTGCAGACGTTGGAATATCTGCAAAAGGCGGCGCAGGACGCGGAAATGGCGTACTACCTGTACGTCGTCGATCAAAGCAACGTGCTGACCGGAGTCGTTTCCCTGCGGGAAATCGTCGCTCACAGCTTTGACACGCAGATCCGCGACATTGCCAATCCGAACGTCATCTCCGTGCCGGCCTCGACCGATCAGGAGGAAGTCGCGCGGATATTCAGCAAGTACAGCTTCCTGATGATGCCGGTTGTGGACGAGCAGGATCATATTCTCGGCGTTATCACCGTTGACGACGTCATGGACATCATTGAAGAAGAAAACACGGAAGATATCCACCGACTGGCGCAGATCAATGAGGAAGAAAAAGTCGACGGCAGTCTGATCGAATCGTTGAAAAGCCGTCTGCCGTGGTTGTTTATCAATCTGCTTACAGCGTTTCTGGCCTCTTCCGTCGTCGCCGTCTTCTCCGGCACAATCGAAAAGGTCGTCGCGCTGGCGGCGGTCAACCCGATCATCGCCGGAATGGGCGGCAACGCCGGCACCCAATCGTTAACGATCGTCGTCCGCGGCATCGCATTGGGCGAGTTAACCGGCGACAACGCCAGGCGGGTCTTCTTCAAGGAGTTCGGCGTGGGTATTCTCAGCGGTGTCAGCATCGGTCTGGTCGTCGCCTTGCTCTGCGGCGTCATGCAGCAGAATCCGATTTTCGGACTGGTCGTCGGGCTGGCGATGCTGCTGAACATGGCGTTTGCGACAATCGCAGGTTACGCCGTGCCGGTCATCCTCAAGAAAATCAACGTCGATCCGGCGCTGGCCTCCTCCGTCTTCGTGACGACGGTCACCGACGTCCTGGGATTCTTCTTCTTTCTCGGACTGGCGACGCTCTTTCTGCCGTATCTGCTTTGATCCGGCGCTTCGCTCTCATAAGCTGTCTTTCCGGCAGTCACAGGACTGCCTTTTTTAATGTCTTTGTGATATATTAAACCGGAAAAGGAGGCTGGCGGCATGCTTTTATGTTGTTCCCAGCGCACCGATCTGTGCGCATTTTACAGTGACTGGCTTGTAAACCGATTCCAGGCCGGCCTCGTCGATATCCGCAATCCGTTCGCGCCCCGGCAGGTGCTGCGCGTGGATTGTTCGCCCGGTCAGGTCGACGCGGTCATCTTCATGACCAAGAATCCAACGCCGATGCTGGATAAGATGGACGTCTTCCGTGACTATGCGGTCGGTTTTCAGATCACGGTGACGCCCTATGGCCCAGAGATCGAACCGGGCTTGTCGGATAAGCGGCAGGTTCTGGACAGCTTCCGGCAACTCGCCTGCAAGCTTGGCCCTTCCCACATGATTTTGCGGTATGATCCGATTTTCTTATCCGAACGTTATGACGAAGCGTTTCATTGCCGGGCGTTTGAGCGCTGCTGCCAACAGCTGGCAGGTTCCTGCACGCAGGTCATCATCAGTCATCTCGACTTCTATAAAAATACCCTGAAGCATCAGCGCGAGCTGAACTGGCAGCCGGATTCGCTGCAGCGATTTACAGCTCTGGCATGCCGGCTGGCTGACATCGGCAGCCGTTATGGAATGCGCCTGCAGCTGTGCGCCGAGAATCTGGATCTGCGCAGCGCCGGCATTGAAAACCGCAGCTGCATCGACGCAGAATGGCTGCGGGAGCTGACCGGGAAAACGTTGGAATATCCGCTGACCCAGGCGCGGGCGCATTGTCATTGCCTGCAGGTCACGGATTTGGGCGAATACAACTGCTGCGCCCACCATTGCCGCTATTGCTACGCCAACTTTGACGAAGCGCAGATCGCCTCGCGGCAAGCCCGGCACGATCCTGAATCCACGCTGCTGATCGGTCATCTGCAGCCTGACGATCAACTCATAACGAAAAAAAAGTCTGAACGGCAGCTGCGTCTGTTCTAGACTTTTTTATTTTATTCCAGCGTTTCAATTTTTTCCTGCAGCTTAGCCAGCGTGCCTTCAAACTCGCATTCCACCGGCAGGTTTTCCGTGTTTAACAAACAGTCGGTGATCAGCCAGCCTTCCATCCCCAGCGAACGGGCCGTCATGTCTTCCTTAACGTCGTTGCCGATCATGACGCACTGCTTCGGATCCAGATTCAACCGGGTGAGAATTTCTTCATAATATTTCGGATTCGGCTTGCAATAGCGGCAAACCTCAAAGGTTGTGATCCAGTCAAAGTCGTTTTTATCCAATCCGGCCCAGCGGATCCGGTTTTCCGTAGCGATCCGCGGAAAGATCGGATTGGTCGCCAGCACTAACGTATAACCTTTTTCTTTAAACCGTTTTACAATCTTATTCGCCAGCGGCGTCGGCGCGCAGGCTTCGACCGCTTCGTTGAATTCGTTGCGGTAGTAGTCGAGGAATTCATCCTCCAGCGTTTCATGATGCAAGCCGGTCAGGCGATCAAACACCTGCCAGAACACCTGTTCATTGGTAGCCCGGCCATCGTTGGTCACCATTGCGCCGGTGCCTTTCCATATCGTATCGACCAGCTGCTTCGGGTCGATCTTCCCCGCCATTTTCTTCGCCAGGCGGGAAAAATAACTGTGGACAAATTGATCTTGATCCATCGGCAGCAGCGTGCCGTCCAAATCAAAGAAGTATGTTTTTTTCATCGTCAGATTCCTTTCGCAATGGCTTTATTATACACAAATTTCCAGTTTCATGAAAGCGGACAATCTTGTTTGATTGTCCATTTCTCATTCATTTTCCCGATTCACTCCCGCGATCAGCGCGGCGTTTCTGGATCCAGGCGGCCGCCAGCGCGGCGAGGACGGCGGCAAGGGCAACCATCATCGCTTCCCGCACCCTGCCTTCAATCAGGAAGTTTCCGATCAGCGAACCGGCCAGCACCGGAATGATCGAGCCGAATGCGCAGGAAAACAGAAAAACCGGCCAGCGGACGTCCGACACCGCCGCCAGATAGGGCTTGACCAGATTGGGCAGGACCGGCAGAAGGAACATTAAAAAGCAATAGAGTTCTTTGTTTTTCCCCGCCAGCCAGTGACGGAAACGTTCCAGCATCCGCGTGATCTTCGACTTTGGCGACAGCTGGCCGAGCAGTTTTTCCGCAAACAGATAGACAACGCCGTTGCCCAAAACCATCCCGGTCAGAATTATGATCGTCCCCAACAAAGGCCCATAACTGGCGCCGGCCGCCGCCTGCAGCGACAGCGCGGGAATCAGCGACGTGATCACCTGCACCGCCTGAAGCAGAATCAGAAACAACACGCCCTTCAGCCCCAGCGCGCGAAAGTACAGCCGGATCGCCTGTTCGTCGCCGCTTTTCAATAGCGCGTTGACCGCCGGAAGAAAATCCAAAGCCGCCAGCACAAGCAAAAGTACGCCCGCGATTGCGGCGATTCCCTGCAGCCGATTCCATTTTCGTTGCTTCTTCATAAGAAAAAATCACCAGGGATCCCGGTGATTTATAGATGAATGACTTCCTGCGTCGTTTTAACAATCATCGTAATATCAGCGCCTGTTACATCAAAATCAACGTCTTTCACCGTTAAGCTGATTTCCTTTAACAGTTTCTCTGCTTTTTTCTGCGCGAGTTCATTTAACTGTTTAAACTCAATTTTCATATCTAACACCTCGCTTCTATTTTATCATGAAAGGCCCACTTTGAATATAGCGGAATTCTGACAAGTTTTGTCGAATTCTTAACTTTTTTATTGCATTTTGCGGGTTGTTTATTCTACTAACCGTTTGATAAAGTTGCCTGTGATCTGCAAGCCCTCGTTGACGATGATGAAAGCTTTGGGATCCAGCTGCGTAATCATCCGGCGCAGTTCATTGACCTCATCCTTCGACACAATGGTGACCAGAACCTCGGTTTCCGTCTGGGTATAGGCGCCTAAGCCCTTCCAATACGTCACCCCGCGCACAAAATCCTTGAGGATCCGGTTTTTGATTTCCGGGTTCTTGGTAAAGATCATCAGGCTCATCTCGATGTTCTGCAGGTGAACCTTATCGAGCACAAATGAATATACCGCCGCATAGATAATGCTGTAAATCGCGATCGGCAGATCAAACAGGAACGCGCACAGACTGTACACCAGCGCGTTGAACAGCAGCTGGATCTTCCCGACGCTGAACGCTTTCCAATGCAGCGCGGCATACACGCCGACGATATCTGTTCCGCCGCCGCTGGCCCCGCTGACCAGCGTCATCCCGATGCCCAATGCCCCGACGATCGCCCCGATGATGAGCGAAGCCAACACATCGTCCAGAATCGGCACGACTGGAATGGGAATCAGCGAGAAGCAGACAGTCTGGGTGATCAGTGAAAGTAGCGTCCCAAGAAAGAATTTCCGGCTCAGCGAGCGAAAGGCCATAAAAAACAGCGGCACATTGATTAAAAAGTTGATCACGCCCGCGATATCGAAACTGAAACGCATTCCCATCCGACTGACCAGCACGGACCGGATAATCTGCGACAGTCCGACAATTCCGCCGTTATAGAGATTGACCGGAACGACGAAAAGATTAATCGAAGCCGCAAACAGCGCCGAGCCGAACAGAATCATCGTGTAATCATAAATTTGTGAATGGCGTTTCATGAAATGGTTCCTCCTGGGTTTCCCACGGATCTTCTCTTATTTTATATGAACTGGGGTAATTCTGCCAGCCTATTTTTGAGTTTTCATCTTTCTCTTTTATCTTGTTCATTTCCCGATCAAATTAATCGGGAACCGGCTTGTTTTATGGTATGATAAAGATAAGTAAAGCAGGTGATTTGAATGGACGTCAAAGCGTTATCCTACTACGTCGCCATCGCCGATCAGAAAAGCATCAACAAAGCGGCTGAAATTCTGTACATCAGCCAGCCGGTTTTATCCCGAACCGTTCAGGCGTTGGAAGACGAGCTGGGCGTCCAGCTGTTAATCCGCAATAATCATGGGATTGAAATGACTCCGGTCGGCCAGAGCTTGTATTATTATGCCCACAGCATTCTTTCCCAGTTTGAGGAAATCGAACGGTTAAAGAAAACGTACCACGCGGTTGTGGAAACCCGCCTGCAGGTATCAACGGCAATGCTTCTGCTTCAGGATGCGATCGTGCAGGAATACTTCAAGTCAGTCCCCAGCGATCATGCGGTCATCAATATTCAGGAAACGGGCATCGAACAGGCGATCAAGAACGTCAGCGATCAGGGATCCGAGATCGCGATTCTGACGTTGAACTCCGTGCAGCATCGCGTCATGACCAAGGTGATCAAAGTTCAGGGCTTGCAGATGCATTCGATCAAGAAGGATGCGGTTTATGTTCATCTCGCCCAGTCGCACCCATTAGCCAGCCGAAGTACGATTACCACGTCCGAGCTGTTGGACATGACCTATCTGCGGATGCCGCAGGATTTCTACACCCAGCTCAATTACACCTTCAAAGTTGGCGATCAGGAACTGACCAATTTCAAGAAGACCGTGACTGTTAACAATTACCACACGATGATCAATCTGTTGAAGCACAGTGATTCGTTCATGTTCGGCAACTGTTGGCAGGCCGCCGATCTCAAGAAAGGCGGCATCGCTTCCATCCCTGTGGAAACTGACAATGTCTCTCGTCATTTGGTCTGGATCGAACGCCAGCGGCATACCTTATCTAACGAAGCCAAGCTCTTTCTGGATTTGTTTTGTTCATCACTTGCGGTATAACGTTATTTTACTAAGGTATATTTTCACAAAAAGCATAACCAGGCTATACTTTATTGGTATTACTCTCTCCCCTTTTTCCCCATTATAATAAAGATGTAAACATATTCTAATTAAGAGGAGGAATATTATAATGAAGAAAAAAGCGATTCTTGGTTTCATGACCGGTGCGGCGATCGTCGCGGCGACCACGGGGTCTTATGCGGCGTGGGATAAATTGAGTGTTACTAATGCACATCTAATTACAATTGCTAAGCCCGTTACAGTCACGTCCACATTATCAGGGGCTGATGAATTTAGTGTTTCAAACAACGAAGATAGTCGTGCTTTAGAGTCAGCTCCTGTATATACAGTTGAGATGCCAATTTCTGTTGAGCCATCAAATCATGAGGTTAAATTGACTCCTTCCGCAAGTTTATCTGGTGATATTACTAATAATAACCCTACTATTGAGGTATACAAGGGGGCGGAAAAGATTGATCTTACCAAACCGATTGATGCAGGAGATTATACTATAAAAGCTGCATTTACTATGCCAGATGATGCTCCTACTAGTTTAGATGATGTAACTGCTACAATAACAGCGACGCTCGTTCCAGCGACTAATTAGTATATATTTAAGCCATCTTCGGATGGCTTTTTTAAAAGTATCTTTGATTCTAACCTGAATACTGATAAAATAGAGATAACTGCGGGGATAGTAACATGGGGACAAAGAAAAAGTGGAGAGTTAAACCGAAGATTGTAAATTGGATATTCCGATTTATATCTTTTGTTTTGTTCTGCTATATCTTGGGAATGTTGTTCTTTCCCGATACCATGATCAAACTAACCGGTTTTCAATTCTATACGGTATTGAGCGGAAGTATGGAACCGAAGATTCCAACCTATTCGCTGGTGTTGTCGAAGAACATACAATCCGATGATGAGCTGGTTCCCGGTACAATTATTACCTTCCATGCGAACCGGCTGGGGGAAGATACAGTATTGACGCATACTTTAGCCAAGACCGAAGTAGAATCGGATGGCCGGGTACGGTATTATACACAAGCCTATGCTTATGAAGGGCTGGATGAATATCACACATACCGGCAGGATATCGTCGGCATCTACGTCATGCACGTTCCTTTCCTGGGGAAGATCGTCTTGTTCTTACAGAGTCAGTATGCCTGGTTCATCATTCCGATAGTGGTTGTCATCCTGTTCTTATCGTGGATCGTAGAACTGTTGATGGAGCGCAACGAACTGATCGGCAAGCGCAACGCGGATAAGTTAACCAGCGATCTGAAAGAGATCGAACAGGCTGAGTTCACCTTCGACAGCACAACCATTCAGAATTCCTTCCTTGTCGTCAAAGGACTGGTCGTTTATTCCGGACAGTGGCAGACGCCGATCGCCCGGATCGACTTTATGAATGAGAAATATGAAATTCTCGATACGGCACTGTTGTATCTGCGGCCGAAGAAATCCAAGCTGGAGCACAAGCTGAAGTGGGTAGCGGTGGTCAAATATGACAAGAAAATCAAATATCAGGACGCTCATCTCTACTCTCTGGATTATCCGTTAAGTGAGAAAGAGAAAAAACAGCTGAAGAAAAAGATCAGGAAAGAAAATCGCATGCTGAAAAAATCCAAGTCGAGGGCAGTCTGAAAAAGACTGCCTTTTCGTTGGATTCCTGTTAAAAGCCCGGCGTCAGCCGGCGACTTCGTTTTCCTCCTCGACGAATTCATACATGTTCATTTCGTCAAAATCACAGAATTCAGCGATGGTCATATTAAAACCTAACGCTAATTGATGAATCGTCGCGATTCCCGGATTCTTGGTATGTCCTTTGATGATGTTCTCCAGAGTGGACGTGCTCACGCCGGACATTTCGGATAATTTGTAGAATGAAATATTTCCTCTTTGTTTGCATAATTCCCGAATTCTATTCAATATCAATGTGACGTATTCCATAGTTCAGCTTCCTTTCTTTTGTTTTTTGCGGTTCTATGATAGCAACGTGGTTTCCAGATTATTCCCATATATGGCAATAATATTTTTGCAGGTAAATAATTTTGAAAGAATAGCTGAAAAAGAGAACGAAGAATTATCACGTAAACTAAAGATAAGTAGAAATTTCAAATAACATTTATTGCGAAAGAAGGAGGTAAAAAATAAATTTATCATTTTTTCTTATTTCTACTAATTTCAATTAAATAGGAATTACATCCTCTATCATAATCAATTTTTACAGATAATAAATACATTGTTTATTTCAAGTTTTTCATGAATTTATTCATTTTTTGATATATATTTTTTATGATGCCTGAAAACTTAGGAATATAAGTGCCGGCAAGAAGGAAATCAGACCCGGCCAAAGAAAAACTCTGCTTCTCCTGAAATCCTTGCTTTGGGAGAAGCAGAGTTAAATTAAAGATTGATTATTCTTCAGTGATTTCCACCTTGGCCATGACGTCGCCGTTGCGCATGGCGCGGACAGCGCCGAGGTTGTCCGTCACCTGACCAAAGACCGTGTGCACGCCGTCCAGATGCGGCTGCGGATCATGACAGATGAAGAACTGGCAGCAGCCGGTGTCCTTGCCGCGGTGAGCCATCGACATCGCGCCCGCGATATGCTTGTGCGGATTGTTTTTCGTTTCGCAGGGAATCGTGTAGCCCAGATCGCCTGCGCCGGTGCCATACGGGCAGCCGCCCTGGGAAACGAAATGCGGAATGACGCGGTGAAAAGTCTTGCCGTTGTAATAGCCTTCCTTAATCAGCTTGACGAAGTTGGCGACGGTGATCGGCGCTTCGTCCGGATACAGCTCAAACGGAATTTCCGCTCCGTTGGCCATCGTAATTTTACCTTGAATTAAACCCATAATTTGTTCGCTCCTTTTCTTTCCTTCTTATTCTACTCTATTTTCAAAATCCTTGCATTAAGATTCGCAGGTCAGCCGGTACCGCACAACAATCTGCGGCGTACCCATGTCTAACGTCTTTTCCACAGGCTCGGCCGTAAATCCGCAGTGTTCATAAAACTGGCGGGCCTGGACATTCGACTTGAGAACCCACAGGACAATTATGGAATAGCCGCGCTGGCGCAGCTGATCAATTCCTGCCTGCATCAGCTGCTTGCCGATCCCCTGACGTTGAAACTGGGGCAGCAGATACAGCGCCACGATCTCGCCCAGCAGTTCACCGTTGTTTTCTTCCCTGCCGATCCGGCAGAAACCGACGATCTTGTCCGCCTGTTCTGCCAGCCAGATCTCCGCGCAGCCATTTCGCTTAAACGTTTCCAAGCTGCGCTGAAGGGTGCGGGTTTTCAGAAATTCGGGATCGATCAGCCGGCATACGCGGCCTGCCAGCTCAGTGCGTGAACTTCTGCCAGACCCTGTGCATCCTGCGGACTGGCTTGACGGATTCTCATTCAGCATTCCTCATTTCTGGGATTGGATATACGTCTGGACGTCTTGTTCAATCAAGTCAAACGGACGCGGACCGTTATCCAGGATCACGCTGTAAAAGTCCTTCTGATCAAACCGATCCGACAGGGCTTCGCGGGCTTGATCGCGCAGCTGTTCCATCTTCATTTCGCCCACGCCGTATGGCAGCAGCACGCCCGGGTTGGCAACCAGCTGAGGATAAATCTGTGCCGCTGCGTCTTCATAGCCGAAATTGCTCAGGTAGCTTGTCAGATCTGCTTCGCTCCAGCCTAAGCCGTTCACCCCCATATCGCACAGGGATTGCAGATAGTAGCCGAACATTGCGTTGATCTGCAGGGTTTCAATCAGATTTTCATCGTCGATGCCCAGCCAGCGGTAAGCTTCCAGCGCGATGATTTCCGCCCAGCCTTCCGCGTAGGCAGTTTCCGAAAGGACACGGCGGATCGGGTGAGGATCGGTATTCTGAAAATAGTTATGTTGGTAACAATGTCCCGGAAAGCCTTCATGCGCCAGCGTAGTCCACAGTGTTTCGGAATTGTCGGCATAGGCAGGGTTGACCTTCATAATATTTTCCGTTTCCTGATCCAGCGGTGGAATCAGATAGTAGGCGATCGTATTCTCGCTGGCGATACTCGCATCAAGGAAGCTGACGGTATAGCGGATCGAGGGGATTTCCGGCACCACTTCCGTCATTTTCTTTTCAAATTCCGCTAACAGCTCCGCCGCGTCGACGGTCGGGAATTCCACAGCTTCCAGCTTCTCCAGCAGGCTTGGATCCTGCTGGAGAAGCGTCTGCATGCGCTGCAGCTTCTGAATCAGGAAATTCTCCAGCTCACTGGCCAGCTCCATGATCGTCTGATCGGTGCCGGTTTTGGCTTGCATCAACAGCTGGTAATAAGCGCGGCCCTGCTCGCCATACGCTGCCGCCAGACCGCCCTGCCCCTTGGCGCTGCCGCGCAGGGCTTCCAGTTCTTCCCGGACATGACGGTAGCTTGGCAGATAGGTTTCCTTCATCAGCGTTTCATTCTCGTTGGCATAGCGCTGACGCTGCTCGTCGCTCAGGCTGTCAATCGCGGCCAGCTTTTCCTGAAAATTAACGATCAGGGCATTGTCGTCTACCTTTTCCACAAACCGGTCGATTTCGGCCAGCGTGCTGTCGAGGGTTTCATCCTGCAGGAAGTAGCCGCGCCGAGCCTGGTTTTGAGTATAGGTCACAGCTTCGTTAAGATAGCGTTCTACATCCGCCAGCAGCGTCAGATACAGCTGGACGTCCTCTTCCGTTTCCATGCGGAACTCGAGGAAGTTCTGATTTAACGCGCCGATCAAGCCTTGGTTCGGCTCGAACAGAAATTGCAGGGGCATGTATTCGTTCATCGCTGACGTTTGTTCCAGATCGCGCTGCAGCAGCTGATAATTGAGCTGCTGGACGGCCGTGAGATCCTCCGGCTTGAACTTCAGTAAATTCTGCAGCGCGGCTTCGGTTTCCTGTTGATGGCGCAGTTCATCGGCTTCGCTCAGACTGCCCAGCGTCATCGGTTTCTCACGGATGCCCAGAGCCGCGGGATCCGTCGCTGAAAAATGCAGCGTCAGGGCGTCCTGCGTCAGCTGGCGGCGGGTTTCCTCCATCAGGAATTCATCGAAAGCTTTTTGAACTTCCGTGGTTCCCGTCTGCGCTTGCGGCGCGGGACTCGCTTTTTTTGCGGAAAACAGCGCGCAGCCGCTGCCGGACAGGATCAGCGCGGATGCCGCCAGCGCCAGTCCGATTTTTTTCAGGTTCATGTTTTTCCTTCTCCTTTCGACGACGTCGGTTCGTCATCGTTAGTTTAGCATCAAAGCGGGCGGCGCATACGTGATCAGCGGCGCAGACTGACTTCGCTTAAATCCCAGACGACGTCTGCCAGATCGGTGTAGAATTCTTTTTCATGACAGACCAGCAGCACCGTTCCCGGATATTCAGCGATTGCTTTGTGCAGCTCGTCCTTGGCGTCCTGATCGAGATGGTTGGTCGGTTCGTCCAGAAAAAGCACGTTATACGGCGTGTTCAGCAGCTTGCACAGCCGCAGCTTCGCCTGTTCCCCCCCGGACAGCACCATCACCTGACTTTCGATCTGATCCGTCGTCAAGCCGCACCGGGCTAACGCGCTGCGGATTTCATATTGGGAATAGGCGGGATAGGTCTGCCACAATTCCTCGATGCAGGTGCGGCGGATCGGCTCGGTGATTTCCTGTTCAAAATAGCCGATCTGTACATGCTCACCCAGCTGGACGGAACCGCTGACCGGTGGGATCAGCCCCATCAGGCTTTTCATCAGCGTTGTCTTGCCCAGTCCATTCGCGCCGGTAATCACCACTTTCTGACCCTTTTCCTGCACCCGGTTGATCGGTTTGGACAGTGGTTCGTCATAGCCGATCACCAGATCGCTTGTGGAAAAGATGACCTTGCCTGGGGTTTTTCCCATCTGAAAGCGGAACGTCGGCTTCGGCTTTTCCGCGCTCAGCTCAATCCGTTCCATCTTCGCCAGCTTCTTCGCACGGGAATTCGCCATGCCGCGGGTCGCGACCCGCGCCTTGTTGCGGGCGACGAAATCCTCCATTCGGGCAATTTCCTGCTGCTGACGCTGATACGCCGCTTCCAGCGCCAGCTTGTTCTGTTCGTACAGGCGGTGGAATTCGTCGACGTTGCCGACATAGCGGGTCAGCCGGCAGTTTTCCACATGGTAGATGAGATTGACGACCTCGTTGGTAAACGGCATATCGTGAGAAATCAGGATAAACGCGTTTTCATAGTTCTGCAGATAGGTTTTCAGCCAGCGGATATGCTGCTCGTCGAGATAGTTGGTCGGTTCGTCCAGAAGCAGAATGTCCGGTTTTTCCAAAAGCAGCTTCGCTAACAGAATTTTCGTGCGCTGGCCGCCGGACAATTCGCTGACGTCCCGATCCAGCCCGATCTCGCTCAGCCCCAGCGCCTGGGCGACTTCCTCAATCTTGACGTCGATCTGGTAGAAATCATGGTGTTCCAGCGTATCCTGCCATTCGCCGATCTGTTCCAGCAGCTCGTTCATCTCGTCTTCCGTGCAGTCTGCCATCTTTTCATAACCGGCCGTGATCTGTTTTTCGATATCGAATAGCCCGGCAAAGGCCTGCGCCAGAGCGTCATGGATCGTCATTCCCGGTTCCAACACGGCGTGCTGATCCAGATAGCCGACCTTCACGTTCTTACTCCAGGTGATTTTTCCTTCCTCCGGTTCCAGCTTGCGCGTAATGATTTTCATAAACGTGCTCTTGCCCTCGCCATTGGCTCCCAGCAGCCCGACGTGTTCGCCTTTTAACAGGCGGAACGAGACGTCCTCAAAAATACTGCGGCCGCCAAAGCTGTGGCTGCAGTGCTCCAGTGTTAAAATACTCATAGTCTAACCCTTCCTTATTTAATTTGATACGATAACGGATTCAGTGTAACGAATGGCGGTGAGGTTGTCAATTCCAAGCACGGATTTCAGCATTTTTCTTAGGCTTCAAAATAAAAGTTTGAAGACCTTACTGAATTTCAGCGGACGCCAAACTTTTCACTTTTATTCATGTTCGGGATGATCGGCTCAAGCTCATAGTGCTGCCCCCTTCTTATCAGCTTCAGGCACGCATGACTGCATCCTTAAACTGGATTCCGGTTGTTCGCGCACCCTTATCAGGACACAGCCGGGCAAGTTCCCGCCTTATCACTTTGCCCCATCCCTTCCGGCAGGATCCTGCGTCAAAAGTTCAAGAACCCCAGATCCGGTCTTTTACCGTACATTCCGAGAAAACGACATTTCCCATTGCTTGAAGCTGTTTTCAGCTTCTCATTTTGTGAAAATTTCGCAGACAAGCCTTGTAAATTACGCTTTGACGAATCCCCCTTCAATGATGATCCTTGTAATGGACACAAATCTGCCAGGTTTCTTGATCACAACACCATCCTCCTGCCCCGCAATCTGCGCCCCCCGCAAGGGAAGGAAGCAAAAGCAAATCTTGTGGTACATCATAAACTGCTTTTATCCGCTGTCCTTTCTTTCAATCCTAAATAAAACCCGGTAAAATCCCGGGTCAACTTTGTCAGATCATCGTTAATTAATCAATGTTTTTGAGCACGGCCAGCTGGCGCTGAAGATCGGCGATCGTCATCTGCGAGGTGCGCACCTGTTCCAGCCAGTTTTCCACATCTTGCATCTCCCGCTCTTCTTCCCGAGCCGACACATAAGCCCGGCCAATTTCCATGTACGCCGTATTCAACATCTCTTCCGTGGCTTTCAGCTGCCGTTTCAGTTCGATCTGGCGTTTCGTCTGATCCAGCTTGTCCTTCGCCCGCTCCGTGCCCTTTTCCGCGGCCTGCGCAACGTTCTGGACAAGCTTTTCCGCCTGTTTCTTGAAATCCATTTCTGATTCCTCCCTTACCGGTTTTTAAAGGAAAGCATTTCGACAAACAACGCGATGCCTCCCAGTATACAATATGCCGCAATCAGCGTCGTCAGCACGATCGCCGAGCTTAACGGACTGATCAGAAAGCAAATTCCCGCGATCACCGAAAGCACGCCGCCCGCCATCGCCATGCCGGAACCCTCGACCCGAAAATAGTTCAGCTTCATCGCGTAATCAAGCTTATGAATTCCAATCACAATCGCGCTGACGCCCAGGAGGACGGCGAACACCGTGATGACCATTTCCGCATCGGCCCGCAAAAGCAGAACTGCGATCAACAGATCGAACAGCCCGCGGACAATCGTCAAACTTTGCCGAAACAGCGCGCTGGTTGACAGGTAATCAAGAATTTCCACGATCCCCACCAATCCGAGGATCACCGCAATCCCCCGCTCAATCCACAGGACGACCGATTGCGGACAGAACAACAGCACGATGCCCAGCACGACCAGCGCCGCCGCCAGACCCAATCCCATCCGGCGCAGGGAACGTAATTTACGGTTGATTTTATTCTGCATTTCATAAAAACTTTCCTGACTGCCTGAACTAAAAATAAACATAAAACCGCCTCCATTTTTCATTCAGCGTTATTTCTTTCTTTCATTATTCGCTTCTTTTCCCAGCTTGTCAACCTGCGCAGCCGGAAGTGCTCTCAATCTGCCAGCAGCCTGTCGATTAAATCTGCTACCCCTTCCTCACGGCAGCTTGCCAGCTGCGGCCAGCCGCGGTCTTTCAGAGTTTGGGAAGCGTTGGCGACGATATAAGGATGACCGACAATTTCCAGCATGCTCATATCGTTCTCACTGTCGCCAACCGCGTACAATTCGCTTAACTCCAGATGCAGCTTGTTTGCCAGAGCCCGCACCCCAACCGCCTTGGTCTGGCGCTGATCATGGATTTCCAGCAGCTCGCTGCTGGTGCGCATCAGCTGCAGCCCCAGCGCTTCCGGATGCAGCTGATGGCGCAAACGCCGCGGAGTTTCCTCATCATGAATATCAATGAACATCAACAGTTTAACAACCGCCTGAGGATCGATCGAATCGCGCAGCACTACATGCGGATCCTTTAAAAATTCCAGATGATCGATCTGCGACTGCGGCATCGGCCGGTTGATCACAATCTCATCCAGCGTGTATGCGAAATAAGGAATCCCCAGCTGATCCATCACGTCCATGCACCGCCGGCTCCGCGCCCCGACGCACGCCAGCCGCTCAAACCGGCCGGTCGAGGGTTCTGCCAGAACACCGCCGTTGGAAGCAATATGCCAGCCTTGCCGCATTCTCAGCAAGGCGATCAAATCGTCAAACGCACAGGCGTTCTTGCCGCTGGCAAACACCAGCCGATGTCCGGCCGCCAGCCACCGCCGCAGCGCGGCTTCACTGCGGAGCGGAAGTTCCTTCATCGCTTCAATCAAGGTGTTGTCAATATCCAGAATCAACGTTTTCACCATAACCTGTTTCTCCTTTGCGCTTCGTATGAACAAGACTTGTTCGTTGGAATTATTTTACCGTTTTTTATGTAAATATGCTACACTATCCCCATAAAAGAGAGGTCTTTGCTTATGATATCCTTCTTATGTCCGGTCTGCCGTCAGCCGCTGACGCTGAAGCAGTCGGTTTATCAATGCGAAAAACGCCACAGCTATGATCTGTCGCGTTTTCATTACGTCAATTTAATCCGCTCATCGAAGAAGATCCACGGCGATAACGCGGAAATGGTCAAAGCCCGGACACGCTTCCTGCAAAGCGGTGCTTACCAGCCGCTGAAAGCGAAGTTAACCGAATTCGTTCAGGCGCTCAATCCGTCGGCGGTGCTGGATTCCGGCTGCGGCGAGGGTTACTATACCGCGCTGTGCGAAACATTGAAAGATTGCGAATGCTTCGGGATCGACTTATCCAAGGAAGCCCTGAAACAGGCAGGCCGGAGTTGTCCTTCCGTTCATTTTGCGGCGGCGTCAGTCTTTGAGCTGCCGCTGCCGGATCAGTCGATTGATGTCATCTGGTCCTGCTTTGCGCCGCTGGCAATGGCGGAGAATGCGCGCGTGCTGAAAGCTCAGGGCAAACTGATCGTCGTGAGTCCCGGACCGCGGCACTTATGGGGCTTAAAAGAAGTCTTATATGATACTCCGTATCTCAATCCGCAGGAAACGATGACAACTCCGGAGTTTGATCTGATCGAAGAACAGACGTTGCATTATGAAATTCAGTTGGAAAGTCAGGCGCAGATTCAGGATCTCTTTACGATGACCCCGTATTATTACAAGACTTCGATTCAGGACAAACAGAAGCTGGCCGTTTTGACGCAGCTGTCGACGGAAGTGGAATTCATCCTGCGGATTTACGAGAAAAAA
This sequence comes from Holdemania sp. 1001095H_141210_F2, assembly GCF_015558105.1. Taxonomy (NCBI): domain Bacteria; kingdom Bacillati; phylum Bacillota; class Erysipelotrichia; order Erysipelotrichales; family Erysipelotrichaceae; genus Holdemania; species Holdemania sp. 1001095H_141210_F2. The sequence goes on along the minus strand of NZ_JADNPO010000030.1, from coordinate 14,153 downwards.
TAATCCTGATTACAAATTAACGAAATCCCGCTCTGTTAAAATTACCCGGGAAATAATTGAGGTGAGTTCACCATGAAAATCACGCTGGCCGCCGCTTTCTCGATCCAGGGAAACATCAGTCAGAACATGGACAAAATTGAAGCTGTACTGCGGACGCATCCTGATCAGGATTTCGTCCTTTTCGGCGAGGCGTTTATTCAGGGCTTTAACAGCCTGAATTTCAATCCGGATCATGACCAGCAATTTGCTTTGGATCACGGCGATCCGCCGCTGCGCCGTCTGCAGGAAATGGCGAAAACGTTTCATTCCGGAATCGGCGTCGGGTATTTCCGATTTCATGCAGGAAAATGGACGAGCAATGATCTGATCATTTCCAATTCGGGAGAAATCCTGTTGGATTACGCGCGAATGTCGCCGGGCTGGAAAATTCCCGGCGCAAATCCTCAATTTTACACGGAAGGAAAGCAGAGCGGGATCTTCAGCTATCGGGGAAAACGAATCGGCGTACTGCTGTGCGGCGACGGCTGGACGGACGAGGTTGTTTCCGCGATGGTTTCGCAACAGCCGGACCTTGTATTCTGGCCGGTCTTCGTCTGCTTTCCTCTTGATGAATGGAAGCAGGGACAAGCTGAGGCGTATGCCGCTCAGGCCGCAAGCTTCGCAAAGCGGGTTGTGCTGATCAACAATCTGGACTCACCGGGGGTAAAGGAGCCGGCGCTGGGCGGCGCTTTCGATATTCAAAACGGACGGATTCGGGCTTCGCTGCCCTGGGCTCAGGAAGGCTGTCTGACACTGGAAATACCGGAATAACAATCCGGTTTTTTCTTTACCAGACAGGCAGATTAAATTTTCATTTCAGCTTGTATACAAGATTGTTGAACTTCTTGCATAAACTTGCTACAATAGGAACATAGAGAGGAGATTTCTCATGAACTTTGCAAACTATCCTGAACTGACCGATACCGAGCTCAACGACGCGATCCATTACGCCGTCGAACAGGTGCGCAGCGGCTTGAACGATTTCACCACCAGCATGAAGTATCCCAACAGCGTCAACAATTTTTATCCGCAGATGGACAATACCGAATGGACCAACGGTTTCTGGACCGGCGAGGTCTGGCTGGCTTATGAAGCGACGAAGGAAGAGTGCTTCAAACAGACCGGTCTGACGCATGTCGAAAGCTTCTTAGACCGCGTCAACCGCAACATCGTGCTGGAACATCATGACCTCGGTTTCCTGTACTCCCCTTCCTGCGTTGCGGCCTATAAACTGCTCAACGATGAAAAAGCCAAAGAAGCGGCGTTGAAAGCAGCGGACAAGCTGATCACCCGGTTTCAGGAAAAAGGCGGCTTTATTCAGGCCTGGGGTCCGTTGGGGGCGAAGGACAACTACCGCTTAATCATCGACTGTCTGCTGAACCTGCCGTTATTGTATTGGGCGACGGAAGTCAGCGGCGATCCGAAATATCGTGAAATCGCGCTGAAGCACATTCATACGGCGTTAAGCGTCGTCATCCGTCCGGATTATTCGACCTATCATACCTATTTCTTCGATCCGGAAACAGGCAAGCCGAGCCACGGCGTATCCCATCAGGGCAACCGCAACGAATCGGCCTGGGCCCGCGGTCAGAGCTGGGGCGTTTATGGTCTGGCGATCAGCTACAAATACACGCATAACCCGGAATATCTCGAGCTGTTCCGCCATGTCACGAAATACTTCATTGATCATCTGCCAGGTGATCTGATTCCATACTGGGATTTTGATTTCACCGACGGCAGCGATGAACCGCGTGATTCTTCAGCCAGCGCGATCGCAGCCTGCGGCATGCTGGAAATGGCGAAATACGTAGAAAAGGCAGAAGCTGACGAGCTGATCAGCGACGCCAGGCGGATGATCAAGGCTTTGTATGATCACTGCGCCGTCAAGGATCCGAAAATCTCCAACGGCCAGCTGCTCAACAGCACTTACTGCCGCAGCACCCCGACCAACGGCTGCCGTCAGCACGGCGTCGACGAATGCTGCAGCTGGGGGGATTACTTCTACTTTGAAGCGCTCACCCGCTTAAGCAAAGACTGGGAAATGTACTGGTAATCACTTTCCTGTACCGATCAAAGAAACAGCGTCCAACGGCGCTGTTTTTCTTATGGAGCCAGAAAGGGCTTTGCTTACAAAAAAAGGCGGCTGCTTTCCAAGAAGGCCCCATACTCTGAAAACGAGCCGGATTTCCAACGGCTTCTTCTTAGCTTCTTTCCCAACGCCTCGCTGAGCCTGCTTTTTTTATTTGATTGCATGCTGCTTTGTCAAAGAGGGCCGAAGCTCCCGCATTTCCCGCGGTTTTAGAGTTAAAAAAAACGCAAAAGCGATCTCAGCCTTTACGCTCCTGCCTGCTTATCCAGCCGTCCGCGGAAGGGACGAATTCTGGTTATCCTTACAGATACGTTTTCTTTTTCCGGTATTGCCAGAACTGATCATAATGTTGTTGAAAATAAGCGGAGAAGATGAGATCACAGAGAAACTGCGCCGAACAGGCCGATGAAAAATTGGCGATCTTGATCTGCGGATTTTCCTTGCTGCAAAGAAATAACCGGTAGTCCGCATAATAATGCAGCTTCGGATCCAGCCGGCTGGAGATCAGCACAATCTTCGCCTCATGCATCCGCAGCGCCTTTACGCATTCCAGCATGTAGCTGGAAATTCCCGCATAAGAAACCACCAAAGCCACGCTGTCGCGATCGGCGGTACTGCACACCAGCCGCCCGTCCGTCAGTTCTGAAGGCATCTGGATATTCACCCCGATTTCCTGCAGCTTCTGCATCAAACTCCGGCCGATCAACAAGTTGCTTCCGCTGCCGATGAAAAAGATCCGCCGGGCCTGCGTCAGCGTCTCAACGATCGCCCGGAATTCCTTAAAATCCAGCATGCGCAGCGTGTCGTCGACCGTCTGCTTGTAAATATTGGCGATGTTGGCCGTCAGGCTTTCAAGGCTGTCGTCAGAAGAAAAGGGCACGCTGAAGTCGACGTTCTGATACTGGCTGAGTTCTTCGTTCAACTCTTTCGACAACAACAATTTCAATTCGTTGAAGCCCTTCACTTCCATTTTCCGGCACAAGCGGAAAATACAGCTGATGGAGACATGACATTGTTCAGACAACTGGCGATAATCCATTTCAACCGCTTCCGTCGTATGCTTCAGAAGATATTCCGCAAGCGTTTGTTCATTCGCACTCAGCGAATGGGTATTTCTTAACCGTTCCCGGATATTCATGACAATCCCTCCTTCATTATAAAGAGACAATCGGGAAATGCAAATTTATCGGCTGAAATGACAATATTTTTTCGCTGGATTCTCTTATCTCACCAACAACTCAAAATTCTTTTCCAACCCCTTCCCTAACGCTGTTCAACCTCTTTTTGGCCGTTATAATAAGAGTAGAAGCGAGATACGGAGCCGGCAGCCTCTCGCCGGCGATCGATCTTCCTCTGAAGAAACGAGGAGATGAGTTTATGATTGGAATTCTGATCTGTGGTCATGATCACTTTGCCTGTGGGATGCGGGAAGCGGCGGAAATGTTATGCGGTCCGCAGGCTTATCTGCAGGCGCTGGACTACAAGCTGAACGAGGATCTCGACGTCTATCGTCAAAATCTGCGTAACCAGATTGAAGCCTGGGAGCCGGAAACCGAAGAAATCCTGTGTCTGTGCGACATTCAGGGCGGCTTTCCAATGGAAGCCTGCCTGACACAGCTTCCGGATAAGAAAGTTAAAATCATCACGGAGACGACCTTAACCTTACTGACCTATCTGCTTGTTCATCGCAATGGCAGCCAGAGTTCGCGTCAGTTAATTGACAACGCGCTGCTGGAAGCCAAAGAAGCCATTCATGTCATCGACCCGCAAATCTTGTTTGCGGATCAGAAAGGAGAAGCATCATGAGTATATTGAACATCCGCATCGACGAACGGCTGATCCATGGTCAGGTGGCTACCGTTTGGACAAATCAGCTGAATATTACACGTATTCTGGTCATTGATGATTTAGCCGCTGTTGACGACATCCAGAAAATCGCATTGAAAATGGCCTGTCCTTCTTCTTCCCGCTTATCCATTCTCAATGCGGAACGCGCGGTTCAGCGATTAAATGAAAATGCTTATGATAAAGACCGTCTGATGATTATCATGCGGGGGCCGGCTACCGCCAGAAAGGTTCTGGATCTGGGTTATTTCATGCCAACCATCAATGTCGGCAACATTTCGAATAAAATCGGATCCACGCGCATCAAGCATACTGTCTGCGTTACGCCGCAGGAAGCGGAAGATTTCCGTTACATCGAATCCAAAGGTGTCAAAGTGACGATTCAGATGCTGCCTCAGGATGAAAAGCTTGATTTTATGCCAATGATCGCCAATATTCATTAATTTTCTTTTTCCATAAGTGCGCTGAAAAAGCGAAACCCAGCCCGGCTGCAACCCGGGCTGGGTCTTTTTCATTGGGCGGCAACAGCGCGGCGATTAAGAAAGACCTCGATTTCTGAAATCAAGCCTGCTCAATCAAAAGTCTGCGCTGGCGCGTCAGCTTTGCGCTTTCACGGCAGGCCTGATCCTGCAGCGCCATCAGATGATCCAGCAGCGCTTGAATCTCCCTGCGGGTCCGTTCAGCCTGAACGCAAGCTTTTTCCACCCGCTCCGAAACGGTCCAGTCCGTAACGAAACTGTCAAACAGGATATCCAGAATTCGTAAAAACGGATCGAGCGTTAATCCCAGCGAGGGGTGAAGCTCCACATCCGCCAGCTCGCTTTCAAAACAACGCAGCTGCTCTTCCAGCTGCCGGGCCAGCTGCTGCGCCTCATCCAGACAGCGATGCTTCACAAAGCCGGTGATCATTCCGCCGCCAAATAAATCGACGGTCGCCCACGTCCGCGCTTCATCCATTTTTTCAACCAGCTGGCAAGCCAGACCCCGCGCCATTTCCCCGGCGTCGGCGGCTTCCCGCAATTCCTTCTGCTTTCGCTCCCATTCCCTCTGCCGCATTTCCAGCCGCAACAGGGCGGCGGCTTTCTGCGGATGTTCCTCCGCCAGCTGATCCGCTTTCTGTTCCAACAGCGATGCCCAACGTTTCCCGCAATCCTTCAGCGTATGAAGCTCCTGTTCGATCCGGGCGATCCGGGCTTCCAGTTTTTCCTGCTGCCGGCAGGCGGCCTCAACTCTGACGGCGGCGACAACCGCTTCCTGACGCTGCTCTGACAGTTTTTCATGCCACTGACCGTTAAGCCGTGCCCACAAAGTGGTCCAGCTGAAGGCTTCAAGCTGATCAACATCCTGTTCTTCCTTCTTTAATCGCTGCTTCCGCTGCCCGACTTCTCCATTCAACGTTACCTGCTGAGCTTTCAGGCGCTCCAACTGAGCCTTCAGTTTCACCTGTCGGTCCCGCTGTCTGCGGATTTCTTCCCATTCCTGATCCAATGCCGTCATCTTTGATTCTCCTCATCCTGTCTTTGTTTAACATGTTGCTTGTCCTATCGGTATTTTCAGTTTTAACGTCGCCCGTGGATTATCGGATTGGGCGCCGGACTTCAATACGCCACATGAACGTGATCTCCAGGACTTTGTTCAGTCCTGGTTAACAACTCCTTTAGCCAGCGTTTCCAGATGGTATCCGGTCCCAGCGTCTGCCAGGCTTGATAGCCGGGATGCGCAAGCAGCTCGGCCCGGACTTGATCGAGCTGACCCTGACGGTAGCTGAACATCGTCTGCTGAAACAAATCCTCCATCGCTTGCCGCTGTTCACAAGTCAGTTCCACATTTTTCAATGTAGAATCCAGCGTGTTTTGATTTGCCTGGCGTTGAGCCTGGACCGAATAGGCGGGAAAGTCGAGCAGATCGGGGTTGGAAAGTCCCTGCTTCTTCGCCCAGGTGGCGACGTCGATTGTCCTTTGCGTGTAGTCCAGCTCTCCCTGCGTGCTGATCTCGATGCGGCCATAGGTATTCGGCCAGGCAATCGGCATCGGCAGTACGATTTCCGTCAGACTTTGGGATCCGATCGTTTCCGTCTGAATATGCCCCGTGTGGCGGTGACCGCTGATGTGCGTCCTGATATTCAGCTGTTCCAGCAATGTCTTCGCCGCATCGGCCGTATGGACGATATCGTTGGATGTGGTCACGGTGTGATCGAGCAGATTGTGATGGCTGAACGTCAGTGTCAGCCAGCCTGACTCGCGCGCCTGATTTCCCAGTGTTTTCAGCCATTCCAATGTCGAGGCGGACAGTGTTCCTTCACTGCCGCCGGGTCGTTCACTGTTGGTATCGAGCAGAATCAACAGCACGCCGGCCTCGGTAAGCTCCGCGTAACTCAGCGACGCGGGATCGCGCGAATAAGCCTGATCATATCCGAATTCATGATACAGAGACACAAATTCCTCGCGGGTTACCATCGCCAGATCATGGTTGCCGCAAATCACCCGCACCGGTACGGTTTCATTCACTTTCCGCAGCAGTTCAGCCATTTTCTGATGATCCTGTGCATCGCCCTGATTGACTAAATCACCTGTCAGGATAATGTAGTCGGGTTTCGCCGCTTCCATCTGTGCCAGCATCGCCGAAGTGATGGCTTCGTTGTAGATCATCTGCGGCACTACGGACACCTGCGACTGCAGCCGCTCGCTTTGATAATGAAGATCTGACGAGAAAAGCAGCGTTAATGGCGTCTTAAGTTCTGCAAAAGGGATCGCCGAGAGGGCCTGCGGTTGAGAGGGAATGGCCGGAACTGCCGTGCAGCCGCTAAGGCAGAGCGCCAGTCCCAGTATTTTCATCATCTTTTTTAACATCGGTCTTTTCCTCAGATTCTTTTTTATCCCATGATCCCATGCCTCGGACAAAACCGCAAGCGGCGGCGGACATGGAATTTTCTGATCGCAGGCTTGTAGAATCCCGCGATTGGATATTTCTGGTTCTCATTGTAGCCAAATTTCAATGTCATTGCCACGACTTTGACCACTTTTTTTCGCAGTTTGGCAGCATAACCAATTCTCGGCCGCCAGACAGTTTCCCATACGCTTTCTTTCCAGGCCGCCGCGGATCTTTGATTGATTTTATCATCGGTATCCCAAACGTTGTCCTCACTCTCCGGCTATTGGGATCAGCGGTATTTTTTCGCAGTATGCACGCACCAGAAAATAGCGGCGCAAATTCCGACAGCCACGCTCAGCACAAACCCGAGGATCAACCCGGCGGGCAGTGAACGGCCAGTCATGCTGAAATATTCCAGCAGTGCAAACCAGAGGACCACAAGCAGCTCTGCCAGGGAGAGAATCCTCAATGTAACTGCCTCAAGCGCTTCGCGGTTATGTTCCGTAACTGCAACCGGAATATTCCACAGCTTCGGATGCCGGCTGACCCATTCCAAACCCGCCATCATCAGAATTGAAATCCATGGCAGAACCAGCAGCTCAGCTTTGCTTCCCCAGCGGTCGACCTTTCCGGCCGCGTCGAAATGAGCCGGGATCCGATCAGGCAGAGAAGCCCATCGCAGAAATAAACCTGTCAGCTGGACGATCACGATCAGCCAACATCCGTTTCGGCACCTTTGATGAAATTGCTTCGCTTTTTCTTTCATTTCACATTCCTCCCCATGGACTCCATCGAATTCCAACCTCCGCGCATTTTCCTTAGCTCCAGCCTTCCACTGATCCCAAACCTTTTCAAGCCCTTTTTCAACGGAGAGCGCCTGCGCCTGATTCTTCGTTTATTGTACGCGTTTCCGCATTCCCAATGCAATCCCCGACCTCGTGCAGAACTTTAAAATTGCAAAAAAAGAGTCTGCCCCTTATTTTGGGAAAGACAGACTCTTGTCAGGAAGCTATAACATTGAAGGATTGACGTGAAGGAAAGGCGGAAGTTGACTGCCAAAGCCGGAGGGAATCGCAGCCAGCCTCCCCGCGCCTTCCGGAATAGGGATCCTGCGGATTGCTTTCCTTTCTGCGGATGAATTTGTTTTTACCGCTGAAGCTTATTTGAAGATTGCCTTTAACGCGTCCAACAGGTTGTTGGAATCCAGCGTGGCGCCGGAGATCGCGTCGACTTCGACATTCTGACCGTTGATCACTTCGTCGAAGAAGGCTTTCAGCTGGTCGTCGTCCATAAACATATTTTCGCGTCCGGATACGATTTCCAGATTGGTAATCTTGCCACCCTCAACCGTGGCCCGCAGCGTGTATTCGCCATGGTTGCCCTTGATCAGCTGATCATACTGGCCATCCGGTTTCTTGGTGATGTCGATAGTTTCCTCAACCTCGCCGCTGACCTCCGTCGTGACCGTCGAACGGCCGCCGAATGCCGTATCCGCCGCAGCACGTCCGGTTGCGATGGCTTCCGCCAAGAACATTCCATTTTGATACAGGTTGGAAACATACGAGCCTAACTCGCCGGCTTCGTACAGATTCGGAATCGGATTGTCATTCCAATCCAGCACCTGAGCTTTGACGTTGCGTTCCGCGCCGCCGGTCGTCGCCACCAGCGTCGGAGTAATGCCGACGGCATAGAACGGTGCGGTATCAATCGGTTCCATTGTTTCCACGCTGCGGCCGAATTCGTCGCGTCCGGATTTGCATCCGGCATTGTAGTCGTCGATCGTGGCTTTCAGCGCTTCTGGATCGCGGCCCAGTTTTTCTGCCAGTTCTTCAATCGTATCGGCTTTGATGATCCAGCCCTTCGCCACTTCTTCGGAGTTATCGTCGGACCAGACGTAGCCTTCAGTTGTGATCGGCCAGCTCAGCCACTTCGTGACGATCGCGCCGGCCGTGCGGGTCTTTTCATCGAAGATCAAATCAACCGGCAGAGCGCGGTCATGCGGCAGATCGACATAATGGCCGTATTCCTTAAATTTCATGTGCTGACGATGATACGCCGCGGATTCGTTGTAGAAACGCTTGTTATCGGCGCAGACCTCGATCCAGCTCTTGCCGGCCATCGAGAAGTTGCGCATGAATGTCGCTTCGTGTTCCGGCACCTTGATGCCCAGCCAGAAGCCGCCCGACTGCGTCTGATTCTTCATGTGCCAGATCTTCGCGCCAGTGTTCATCAACGCGTGGATGCCATCGCCTGTGTTGCCCGGAGTCCCGCCGGTGTAAACAACGTCCATCCCATGGAAATCGCGCTGCATCTGTAAATTATTTTCGTAACCGCCGCAGGCCAACAGGACACCCTTATTGGCTTTGATGCGGATTTCCTTGCCATCCGCGCCCTTGGCGACGACGCCCTTAACCTCTTTGGTTTCCAGATTCTGAATCAAGCTTGTAAAGGCCGTTGAGAACATCAGTTCAATATTTTCACCGCGGTCACGAACCGCCAGATCGAAACCTCTCCAGACGCCGCCGTATTCGAACGTCGTTCCGGCTTTGCGGACATGCGCGGAACAGCCCTTAAAGCTGGATCCGTCCAGATCCGGGAATTCCGTAACTAATGAGCCCCAGGCCAGCGGTCCTCCGCCGACATAGCCCAGCTCATAGCCCACTTTATCAACCGTCGCCTGAATCCAGCCGCGCTGATCAGAGAATTCCTTCGCCATGAAATCGACATATTCTTCCGGAATCGGATTCGGCTGACTGCAGGCGATCAGGTATTTCTTAAAGGTCTCCAGATCATCCGGCGCCGGCACGATCACGGTCTGGCCGGATGCGATCGAGTTGCCGCCCGCCTGCGCTTCTTCCATTTTTTCCAGAATACAGATCTTGGCGTTGGGGTCAATGTCGTTGGCTTCCAGCGCGGCGGCTTCCCCCGCCAAACCATAGCCGACGATCAGGAAATCGCATTCCTTGTCAAACTTTTCCTCCGTTGTCGCAGCCGCCGGTGCGTCGTTGGACGAACAAGCACCTAACAGCCCCAGTGCCGCAGCCCCCGCGACGGTCGCGGCGCTGCCTTTCAAAAAGTCCCGTCGAGAAATATTCTTCATTTTCTTTCCCTCCTCTGGTTTCACATTGTGAAACTTTTGTCGATTTCATTATAGGATTGCAAGGGGTTTCAAACAATCGAAATACTTTATCGTTTAATAAAATTTTTTTATTATACATCAAGAAATCTGATACAATGTGATTAGCTGATCGTCAATATGATCACAAAGGGGGAATTGTCGTTGAACACCAGCCAGATCCGTGCTTTTCTTACCGTCGCTCAAACCTTGAGCTACATCCGTGCCGCCGAACTGCTCTATACCACGCAGCCGGTCGTCAGCTATCAGATCAAAGCGCTGGAAACGGAGCTGGGCGTCACCTTGTTCAACCGCACGCACCGCAGCGTGGAGCTGACAGCCGCCGGGTCCTATTTTTATAAGCAAATGGAACCGCTGCTGCGGCAGCTGGAAGCGATCGTTCAAACTGTACAGTCGATGAACGCCCAGACGCCGAAGCTGATTAACTTGTTAGTCCGCCGTCTGGCTGATTACGGCAAGCTGACGCAGATCATCAAAAATTACTCGGAGACATGTCCGCTGATTCATGTTAATATCCTGACGCAGGAGGATCGCGGCAGCCGTCAGCTGCTGATCACCGGCGAAGTGGAGATGGCCTTCTGTTATCAATACGAAGTGGAGAGTGATCCCAAGTTGAAATTTCTGCCGATTATGGAATCGCAGTATTACGTGCTTGTCAGTAAAACGCATCCGCTGGCAGCGTATAAATATCTGACTTTCGACGATTTGGCAGGCCAGAAGCTGATCCTGGCCAATACGGAGCTGCACCGCAATCCGCGGCTGATCACAAGGCCGCAGCTGCAGGCAAAAAAGATCGTAGTACAGACCGTTTACACAAGTTTTGACAGTATGTTGATCGCGGTGCAGTCGGGAATCGGTTTCACCATTCTGCCCTGCTCGCGGTCAAAGAAATTCTCCGGCTTATTGAAAATTCCGCTGAAGGATGTCAGACCGATGCCGTTAGGCATCGCGTGGTATGGCGCGCGGATGTCGCCGGAACTGGAAGCATTCATCGCGCTTGCTGAAAAACAGAATGTCGAACAACCGCCCGCCATTGTATGATCCGTGAATCAAAAGTAACCAAAGCCGCAGCTTAAGAAAATTCAGCTGCCCAACAATAAAACGTTATGGCAGCACTGTACCTCTTTATGATGCTGTTCTCTTCAATTCCAGATTTGCGTTTAACGTCAGACTCATCGTGAATCCGTCGTCATTACCGTTTTTCCCTATTGACAGTTTTTTTCAGATAACCATTCTGTGCGATTTCAGGCATTCTGTTGGTATTGCCATGGACGCCGAAAAAAGCATTCCGCGATCATAAAAACCGATATCATTGACAATCGCAAACTGATAATAGAAAACTGCCTACTCAAAGATCCGAAAATAAGCGTCTGCCGAAGCCATCAGGAGGGCACAGTCATGAACCTTATACTATTCATAACGGATCAGCGGCAAATTCTGATCCGTTTTGCGCCAGACAATAAAAGCGGCCGACGAAGGCTTTCAGCTTCGCGGAAAATGTCCAAAAATAAAGCGGGGGGGGAAGCAAACACAAATCAACGACACTGTTTTGATTTTCAAAATCAGTGAATGAAAATCGTCGTGCTGAACACAAGGGTTGCCATAATGATAGACATTGCGGCCCGTGCATCCTTCGTCACGGGCTTCATCCGAAGAAACATCTTCTGTCGGATAACCCGCATCCTTCTCCCCCTGATCAACGAGCTGGCGGATATTTTCCTTTGGACGACCGCCGCTCAGGATCACTAACACATGTTTTATTTTGATCTCCCTTTCCTTTCTCGAATGCTTTTTATCGTGGAAATTCTATTATCGGTTCTTCCCTGATGAAGTACATACTTTTCTGATATATACCCTCCTTCAGAGAAGTGATATCCATGAGTATCGAATAAGTCAGCCGAAAAAAGCAATCGGTGTCAGATAGCCATCTGGTTATACTTTGACGATGATCGGAAGAAAATGGCGACTCATCAAATTATATTATGTTGGTTAGTTGAACATTAAAAAATCAGGTTTAACAAGTTGTATCGGAAAAGGGGAACGATTCTGTATGAAACCTTAAGCGGACTATTAAAGAAAATGGAAAGAGACGCACTGATCCTGCGGCAAAAGTATCCGCAAATCCCGGTGAAGTTAGAGAACAGCCCACAGATAAAGGCCGTTCGCTCTATCCAATCATAGAAACAATGTGTCCATGGGGATTGGTAGATCATGAACCAGCCTATAAGTCCACTCAGGCCGCGCCTGTCCTTTCAAAGAAAAGGCCTTCAATCCAAAAAGAACAGGATGCCAAGCAAGAAATAATCATCTGACCGTATCCTGTTTCCCATACTGTTTTTTTGTATATAGATTTGATTGAATTCTGGCGAAATTTTTTAAGCAGACCTTATCTAAGAGGACAGGATTCATCTTCAATTTTGATCCAGTATGAATTCCACATGGTCCGGTAAGGTTCTGACATGGGTTTTGACGAATTCCGGCTGAAAATCGAGATGACTTAATTCATTGAAAGCAACCCATTCAAAACGATGTTCTATTTGGCCTTCCCAACGGGAAAAAGAATTCATCGACCGCAGCAAGGAGGATTTACGCAAGGAAACGAGAAAATAAAAGCAGATTTCATGAAACCGCCGTTGGCTGGCCGCTTCCGTGAAGAACGCCTGCGTCACCCATAACGGCCTTTCAATTACAGCCTGGATCCCGATTTCCTCTTGTAATTCACGAATCAATGCCTGTTGAGCTGTTTCATTCAGCTTTACGCGGCCGCCCGGCAAATAGGCATAAGGCAGTTTCTTATCCTTCATCACAAGCAGATTTTCACCGCAAAGCATCACCGCACAGGTCCTGACATTGAAACAGGATGTTCCGACATCAAATGAAATATCCATGTTCATCGCCTCCTGATTCTCAGGATAACGAATGCTCAGGAAAAACGCAAGCGGAATTCGGGAAAAGTCGTATTCTGATCCAAGTCAGAATTATCCAGTATAACCGTAATCGAACCGCAAATTCAGGGCGTAAATAAATCGTAAGATTTTTTCCAGCTTTCAAGAATTGACTTTCGCGTTAAAACTGGAATAATGAATAACAGAAACAGGAGGGCTATATGTTTAGAAATCGCAAAAAACAAGAAGAACTGGATGACGAACCGGCATTCTTTGAAAACGTTGCAGCTCCTGCAACGGAAATGATACCCCAGCCAAAACAGGAGGAAGTGGAAAAAATGGAAAATAAGCAGACGATCAGCGCGGAGGAATCCGTATTAACCGAAGACGTAACGATCAACGGTGATCTGGAATGCGATTGCAGCCTGACGATTCTCGGTACCGTTAACGGCAGTGTGCATTGCGGCAAGGATCTGTTAGTGAAAGGCCAGATTAATGGCGATGTAACCGCGATGAATCTGGAATTGCGCAACGGTCAGATCGAAGGCAATGTGGTTTGCACGAATTCGTTAACCATGGATCGGGAGTGCAGCATCCGCGGCAATGTCAGCGCCGGAGAATGTCTGACCGACGGTCAGATCTATGGTAATCTGATGATTGCGGAAGACCTGCATGTTCAGAAAAACGCCTGGATTGAAGGCGATATCACAGCGAAACAGTTCAGTGTGCTGCAAGGTGCGCATCTGGAAAGCAAGATCGTCATGATCGAGCAGGCTGCTGCGGAAGAAACTGCCGAAGAAAAGGAAATCGAAGAGGTTTTCCAAACGGTGGACGAGGAAGAAGCATCTAATTAACCTAAAGGCACGCTTCGGCGTGCCTTTTCCTTAGCTTTTTTAATTTTAAAGATTTTGAAACTGGAAAATAGTTTAACGGTATTGAAAGAAGGTGGAATACCACTGAGAGATTCTTCATATTCTACCGGTATTTTACTCCTCTTCTCTTACTTCATTACAGCATCAAAAAAAGAAATTCATGCGTAATTTTTTATCTTCTCCGCAATCTGTTCCGCAGTCAATTCAGGATAGTTTTCATGACAGGAAAATATCTGTCGGATTACAGTTTCATCTTCATCTAAAATCTCCGCAATTTCTGAAATGGGCTTGCCTTTTTTCATATTTTTCAGCACCAGTTTAATGACTTTGCATAATTCGCCTCGTTCCAAACCTCGTTCCATGCCCTGTTCCAGCCATTCCCGCTGACGATCCGCTCTTTCCAATTCCGCCATGAT
>NZ_JADNPO010000002.1:87360-245881 GCF_015558105.1 Holdemania sp. 1001095H_141210_F2 | reverse complement strand
CGCGGCGAGAATAGCTATGCCTGCCATAGTGAACGTAGCTCGTTGCCAGGTTCTCCGGTTCCCTTTCTCAGGGAGCCTTTTTTTTGTTTCTCGCTGGATTGATCCGGAAGGGGGGAGGAAGCGGTTTGTTTCGTTGAGGAAATCCGGAAGCGCTGGAATGGATTTCCATGCATATTGAATCAAGGATTCATAAAATAAGGGGAAACGGTTCTGTGTTAAAACGGTTTTCATCTTTTTTATTGCTTTTCAGATTTGCAATCAGAGTTCCAATCAAAAAGGAAAAATAAAATAATTGTCGATTTAAATACAGGTATGGTTTTCTTTCTCCCGTGCTTTAAATCTGTGCTATAATATTTTCCAAGTGACACTGAAGAAAGGATGTGAACAAATGAAGCTTGAATTCATAACGGAAACACCGCAGGAAACCAAAGCTCTCGGTGAGAAAATGGGAAGTTTATCCAAGCCCAATATGGTGTGGACGATGAGCGGGGATTTAGGCGCCGGCAAGACGACGCTGACCCAGGGGATTGCCCGGGGACTAGGAATCACCCGCACTGTCAGCAGTCCTACTTTTACGATATTGAAGATTTATCAAGGCCGTTTGCCATTGTATCATTTTGACGCCTATCGTCTGGAAGGGACGCATCAGGAACTGGGTTTTGAGGAAATGATCGACGGCGAGGGCCTGACGGTTATCGAATGGCCTGAATATATGGAAGACCTGGATCAAACGGAACCGCTGCGGATTACGCTGCGTCGCTTAGGCGAGAATCGCCGCCAGATCGTTTTGGAAACCGAAAGTGAAAAGTATGTCGAATTGATGGAGGCATTAAAATGATTACTTTATGTATGGATACCAGCAGTAAGTTTCTGGTGCTGGCTTTGATTGAGAATGATCAGCTCATCGGCAAACGCTGCCTGTCTTCCTGGAAGCGACAGTCGGAAATGATCTTTCCGCAGTTAACCGCATTGCTTGAGGAATGTCATTTGACGCCGAAGGCGATCAACGAAGTCGTAGTGACAAAAGGACCGGGCAGCTACACCGGCGTGCGGATCGCGATGACGATCGCCAAGGTGTTATGCTCTACGGCGCATTTACCACTGTATGCGCTGCCGACGTTGGAACTGATTGGGGCTGGAAAAGAGAAAGCTGGCGTACTGCTGGACGCCCGCAGCCAGCGTGCTTATTTTGGATTTATTGAAAAGGGAAAACTGATCGGTAAAGAAGACGTGCTGCCGCTCAGCGAGATTCAGGCGCGGATTGAAGAAGCCGGCGATTTAGAACTGGTCGGTGATTGTTCCCTGTTGGGGTTGGAAGATTGTTATCCCGATCTGGCAGAAGCTTTCCTCCTTGCGCGGCCGCAATGGCAGAAGGTTGAGAACGTTCATCTGTTAGTGCCGGAGTACCTGAAATCGGCCGATGACTATCTGGTAAAAAAAGCATGATCCGGGAAATGACGCTGGACGATTTAGAAATTGTCTGCGAAATGGAGCTGCGGTTGTTTAGTTCGCCCTGGCCGCGGGAAAGCTATGAATATGAGTTAAAGGAAAACCCATACTCTCATTTATTTGTGGCTGAAAACGAAGCAGGAACGATTGTCGGCTATGCCGGCATCTGGACGACGTTCGATCAGGCGCAGATCACGACAATCGGCGTGGATCTTCCTTACCGCCGTCAGCATTGGGCTTCGCGGCTGATGGATCACATGATCAACTGCGCCGCAGAGAATGGCTGCGAAATGATTTCGCTGGAGGTTCGCGTCAGCAACGCCCCAGCTTTGACCTGTTACAAAAAATATGGTTTTGAAATTATCAATATCCGGAAAGGTTATTATCAGGATAATCATGAAGATGCGTATTTGATGATGAAACCAATAGGAGGGAATTTATGAAACGGAATTTAATCCTGGCGATTGAGTCCAGCTGTGATGAAACAGCCGCCGCGGTGGTGGAGGATGGCTGTAAAATCTGTTCCAACATCGTTTCTTCACAGATTAACGTCCATAAAAAATACGGCGGCGTTGTGCCGGAGGTCGCTTCGCGGATCCATGTTGAAAATATTTCCGTTGTGATCGAAGAAGCGCTGGTTCAGGCTGAAGTAACAATGGATGATATTTTGGCGATCGCGGTAACGCAGGGACCCGGCCTGGTCGGCTCGCTGCACGTCGGCGTCCAGGCTGCGAAAACCCTGGCCTGGTATTACGATAAGCCACTGATCCCGCTGCATCACATCATCGGGCACATCTATGCCAACCGCTTTGTCGACGAACTGCGGTTCCCGATGATTGCACTGGTGGTGTCCGGCGGTCATACCGAGCTGGTCTGGATGAAGGATGAATGGTCATTTGAAATCCTCGGCACAACGCAGGACGACGCGATCGGCGAGGCTTATGACAAGGTTTCCCGGGTGATGGGAACCGGATATCCGGGCGGCCCGGTCATTGATAAAATGGCGAAACAGGGACATCCGCATTACACCTTGCCGAAGCCAAAGACGGAAAAACCGCTTGATTTCTCCTTCAGCGGTCTAAAATCAGCGGTCCTGCAGCTGATCGACCGGGAAAGTAAAAAAGGTGAGGAGCTGAACAAGGAAGACCTTTCCTACGCTTTCCAGGAAGCGGCGCTGGACACGCTGCTGAAAAAGACGATGCAGGCGGTCAGGGAATTTAAACCGAAGCAGGTTGTGCTGGCAGGCGGCGTGGCGGCCAATTCGCGCCTGCGTGAGAAAATCTCGGAGATGATTCAGGAAACGCCGGAGGTTCATCTGACGATTCCGCCGTTATGGTGCTGCACGGACAATGCCGCGATGATTGGCGCTGCGGGATGGACGGCGTATACGCACGGTTTAAACGGCTCGTTGGACATCGCCGCGAACCCGTCGATGGAAATTGAAACAAGTTCAATTCATTAAATCATTCACAATTTAAAACAAGTGTGCTAGAATAATGCAGAAGGGGTTGATAGTATGCCAACAAAGTCAGTCCCTAAGGCTACACTGCAGCGTTATCCAATCTATCTGAAAGCTTTACGCAAACTCAAAAATTCCGGCGTAACCCGGATCATGTCCAAGGAGCTTTCGGAATATGTGGCTATTGAGTCCACGACGATCCGCCGGGATTTCTCATTCCTGGGATCGCTGGGGAAGCAAGGTTATGGCTATGACGTTGACCGCCTGATTGAAATATTCAACGAGCAGTTGGGCATGGGATTCGATGAGAAGATTATTCTTGTCGGAGCAGGCAACCTTGGGAAAGCTTTAATGAATTACAATCGCTGGAACCATGTTGTCGGCGAGATTGTATGTGCCTTTGACATCCGTCCGGAGTCTGTCGGGAAGACGCCGATTCCGGTTTACCACGTTGATGAAATGAAGGATAAGATTCCAGAAGGTTGTCGAATCGCGATCCTGTGCGTTTCGTCGAATGTTCAGGACGCAGCCGATCGTTTGATCGAATGCGGCATTACCGGGATTGTTGATTTCTCGCATGAGCATTTCCAGGTTCCCAAGGGAGTTCTGGTCAAGCCGATCGACGTTGTATCCACGATCCAGGAACTGGTTTTTGAAACCAACAATATGAAAAAGTAGAAGGCAGCGAAAAGAGAACGATCCTATTACTGAAGCACAGCGAGCCGGGCAGGGTGAAAGCCGGAGTTCAGTCAGGGAATGCGGAACACTCTGGGAGCCGGATCGGAGAACTGACAGTAGACGATCCCGTCGGCGGCGTTAACGCACCCTGAGGCCCGATGATTTTGCGATCATCCGGGTAAATGAGGATGGCACCACGTTGTTGAACGTTCCTTGATCAGGAACGTTTTTTTATTCATAAACAAACAAAAGGAGAAAAGTATGCTTACATTCATGACCGTCAGAGAACTTTACGAGATGGCCTGTTCCGGCAGCACCATGGAAACCGATCAGATCGAGTATGCCCAGCTGCAGGGATGGGTCAGAACCAACCGCAACAACGGCTCCATCGGGTTTATCGAGCTGAACGACGGAACGTATTTCCGCAACGCCCAGCTGGTTTATTCTTCCGATCTGGCCAACTTTCAGGACGTGTCCAAATATCTGACCGGCACGGCGCTGACCGTCACGGGAAAAGTCGTGCTGACGCCGCAGGCAAAGCAGCCGTTTGAGCTGCAGGTCACAGAAGTGATTTTGGAAGGCGCCTGCGACAACACCTATCCGCTGCAGAAGAAACGGCATTCGTTTGAGTATCTGCGCGAGATCGGACATCTGCGTCCGCGCAGCAACACCTTTAACGCGGTTTTCCGCGTTCGCTCGGTCCTGGCGATGGCGATCCATGAATTTTTCCAGGATCAGGGTTTTGTTTATGTCAACGCCCCGATCATCACCGGCAACGACGCAGAAGGCGCCGGCGAGGTCTTTACCGTCACTACCCGTGATGATGGCAACTACGAAGAGGACTTCTTCGGCAAGAAAGCAAACCTTACAGTTTCCGGTCAGCTGCAGGCGGAAGCGTTTGCGATGGCTTTCCGTGATGTTTACACCTTTGGTCCGACCTTCCGTGCGGAAAACTCCAACACAACGACCCATGCTTCTGAATTCTGGATGGTCGAACCGGAAATTGCGTTTGCAGATCTTGAAGATGATATGGATCTGATTGAAGATATGATCAAATACTGCATTCAGTACGTCATGGACAACTGTCAGGAAGAAATGAAATTCTTCAACCAGTTTATTGACAACACGTTATTGGAAAGGCTGAATCATGTGCTGAACAGCGAATTCGTCCGGATGCCATACACCGAAGCGATCGATCATCTGTTGAAAGCCAGGAAAAAGTTTGAAAACCCGGTTTCCTGGGGAATGGATCTCAACACGGAGCATGAGCGCTATCTGTGCGAAGAAGTTGTAAAAGGTCCGGTCTTCCTGATCGATTATCCGAAGGATATCAAAGCGTTCTATATGCGGATGAACGATGACGGGAAAACTGTGGCAGCCTGCGATTTGCTGGTGCCGGCAGTCGGTGAACTGGTCGGCGGTTCTCAGCGTGAAGAACGGCTGGAAGTGCTGCAGAGCCGAATGAAGGAAATGGGTGTTCATGAAGACGGACTGCAGTGGTATCTGGATCTGCGCCGCTATGGCGGCTGCCAGCATGCGGGCTTTGGTCTGGGCTTTGAACGATTCATCATGTATGTTACCGGAATGCAGAATATCCGCGATGTGATCCCGTTTGCCCGTACCCCGAAGAACTTATTGTTCTGATTGAGTTTTCCTTCAATCAACTTTTCGGCAATTCAATTTAATCTTACTGAAGATGAACTGACAAATGAAAAAGAGTTAAACGTCGTTTGGATATTTAACTCTTTTTCATTTTAATATTTCCAAAGTTAACGATGAAGAACGGCTTGCTTCATTTGAACATTTTGATTCGCTTTTTCATGGATTTGCCTATGAAAATCTTCCGGTGTATGAATTGCATCTAAGCTTTGAATAAGGTCAAAAAGTGTTTCTCCGTCAAGTTCTTCGATTTGTTTTTCTTCCTGCTCGGTCAACTCTATCCGCTGTTTCAGCACAAGCTTAACCAACATTTTCTGACCTTCTATTTTTCCTTCCTCTTTGCCTATTGATTTCCCTTTAGCGATGCCTTTTTCATAAACCACCTGTTCATCCCGTTCGTCAAACCTGGCCCGCATCCGGGCCAGCGCCAAATTGGTGTCTCTTAAAAAATCCATTTTCTTCTCTTCCATCATTTGAATGATTTCCTCCTTTTCTGATAATTCCTGAATCCACTTCTGTTTTTCTGCAACGTGACTGAACCGAACCGTGTAGTGTATTTTCTCCGACAGCCTCCATTCTTCCACCGGCTTCTTTTCCAGCGCTTCCAGCTTGTCCATTTCCACCCAAAGAATCCGACATCGCCCGTCCGGTAAAGGAACTGCCTTTTCTTCTTTCGTATAACGATAATCATGCAGATAACCGTCATTCTTTTGGATTTGCGGGACATGGTTGGTAAGCATGACCTGAACGACCGGATTAAACTCATACAGATCACCAACACAGAGCTGATCGGCAACAATGCGGGACAGATATCCCTGCGAACGCATTGCCAATGAATCACTCATCTGATAGTTCTGCATCTCAAGATTGATTACCAGGAGGGTTCCTCGTTCATCTTCAGCTTTAATCAGTAAATCAAATCGAATCCCTTTCTCGCCGCGATGATTTTTTACAGGCTCGGTATTCATCATCGAAGTTCGGACTAACCGGCAGAGAAAGAGATCGGAGAAATAAGCGATCCGGATCTTTCTGGATATTTCATCCTCAGAGCCAAAGGTGTGGCGGAAGACGTCGTTTTCTCGGAAATCAATGGTGGCCAGAAGCTGACGGATTTGAGTGGAATCCAGACAGAGCGTCAGCGGTTGCAGGGGATCGTTGTTATGAAGTTTCTTCGTATTTTCCATCGCAATAAAAACCTCCTCTACTTTAATATTGCGGAAAATCAGAAAAAGCCTCATAAAAAACAGAACTTTGTAAAAATACTTTATTGAGTTTGTCTTTCAAATTAATGTTAACTCTTTTGAATTGCCATTTCAAGGGTAAACTGAAAGTTAAATGCCAAATTAGAAATAATTGGGGAAGGCATGACAAATATCCAAAAAAAGATGCATGGAGCCTGAATGGCTGTATATTTATGGCATAGCCTTTGAGAATCAGACCCTTTCGTTGCGTACAAACTAAAAAAACTTGAGGTTGATCTTCAATTCTCTTATAATAGAGCGTAGGATGTGATGACATGAAAAAATACGTATTAAAAACAGATGAAAACGGCAACGAGATCACCGTTGCCGATGTCCATAAGGTGCTTTTGGAAATGCTCAAAATGATTGACGGCATTTGCCAGAAATACAACATACCTTATTTCCTCAACGGCGGCAGCGCCTTAGGCGCGGTTCGCCATCAGGGCTTTATTCCATGGGATGACGATGCGGATATCGCCATGCTTTATGAAGACTACAAGCGCTTTATCGTCGCTTTGAAGCAGGATCTTCCGGAAGGCTATACCTTTCAATGCTTTGATACGGATAAACGCTATAATCCGTTAATTCCGGGGATGAAGATCCGGAAAAAAGGAACGTATCTGAAAGAAGTCAATACGTTGTTAGCCAACCGCTGTACTGAATGCGACGGAATTTTCATCGACGTTTTTGTTTATGATTACTGCGCCGCAAGCAAAACCATGGATTTGCCGCTTCGGATGTTGAATCAGCTGATTATGCCGTTTATCATTCTCTTTGACAACCTGGGCATGAATCCGTTGTTCCTCAAGCGCTGGTTCGTTTCCAACGCCCGGATGTATGGGAAACTTAATGAAGGAAGCAAGAAGATCGGCTTTGATCTGACATGGACGTTTAAGAGTCCATTGAAACCATTTATCTTTGATTATGACGATATCTATCCTGTTCAGTATGTTCCGTTCGAGGATACGCAGCTGCCGATTGCGCATCATCCGCACGAATACCTGTGCACAGCGATTGCACCAAGCTACATGACGCTGCCGCCGGAAGAAGAACAGAAACCGAAACATATCGTTGACATCCGGTTATAAGGAGTTTTGGAAACCATGACAGTGGAACCAAGCTATGTCCCGCGCGGCTCCAAACTGCGCTGGAAATCTTTCCTGTTCATCTTTATCGCCTGCTGCATACTCGCGTATGGAGGGCAATGGTTGTTGAATCAACGCCAGAAAAAACAAGTCGATACGTATGGCGTCTGCGGTTTGAGTAATCAGAAAACCCGGCAGCTGTTTGAAAATCAGATTGTTGATGAAGCGCAGCTGTTGTCGTTGGGCGATTATCTTTACTATGGAGAAACGCTCAATCTTTATCATGAGACCTATAACCGCAGCGGTCAGGATCTTTTTGCCGGCAAGACAGTCATTCTGCGCAATGTATGCAGCGGTTTGGATTTTGTTTATATGATGGAAAAAAACGCCGACGGTCAGATTCCTCTGGAAGATCTGGACGAAGGCTTTTATCAGGTTTTCATCATGCAGGATCTGAAAGAAAAACAGCTTGTCAGTGATAAAAAACTGCGCGATACCTTCTACACAGTGACGCGGGAGAACACGAATAAAAAGATCGAGCTGATTGCCGATCAGAATCTTTTCGACAACCCGGAAGAAGAACCGTTTTTACAAAAAAACTACGTGTTTATCCAGGTGAGCACCCAACCGCAGCCGGAAGACTGGATCGATGTGATGATCGATCCCGGCGCGATGCATCAGGATAATGGATATACCGACAAAGGCGTACACGGCAACGGTTTGTTAGCGTATGAAGAAAATTACAAAATTGCCGTCAAACTGAAGGATCAGCTTGAAAAACTGGGCTTGAAAGTCGAACTGACTCGGGATCTGGATGAAATCGTCAACAGCTACGGCGAGGATGGCCGGCTGGACCGCGCCTATTCCCAACATGCGCGGTATTACATCAATATCGAAATGAAAAGCGCGACAAACGTCAACTTGCGGGGAACAGATATCGTTTATTCTTCCTTTTCTTCTAACCGGATGGCTTCCACCGTGCTCAAATCTATCGTCGAAAATACATCCCTGACGTATGCCCGGGAAGCGACGGGTTCGGCCAGCGGGACGAGCATCGGCGAAGATGGAACCGCGTATGACGGTCAGAAAATCATCCGTGAATCGGGTGGACGAATCCTGGGCGCCGGGACCTTTTCTGAAGCTTCCCGTCAGAATCAGACGTTTGCGGCGGAGAATCGTTATGGCATGCAGGCATTAACGATTCAGTATTTGTTTTTAAGCAACAGTGAGGATGTTGCAGCGTGGCAAAATGAGCTTGACAGGATTGCAGAAGCAACGGCTGCCGGATTAGCGAAAGCGATGCGGATTCCCAGCGGCAGTTAAACCTTACGGGCGCAAAGTTTCAGTTAAAATCAAGAATGAAAAAATTCGGTAACCTGCCAGTTCAAACGGCAGGTTCCTGTTGTTAATCAAGGAAGGAGAGTGACATCCATGCTCTATCAAATCAGCCGCGGGAGTAAATCTTTCGGCACGGAAACCGTGTTTGAGGATATTCAGTTTGAGATCCGGGGCACTGAGAAAATTGCGGTCGTCGGCCGCAACGGATGTGGAAAATCGACGCTTTTAAAAATTATGACCGGCGAGCTGGAGCTGGACAAAGGTGAAATTCACAGTACCTCCGGCACGCGGATCGGTTATCTGGCCCAGACGACCTTTCCAGACGAAACCTTAACCGTCCGGGAAGACCTTGAAAAAGTCTTTGAACCCTTGCAGAAATTGAAAGCTCAGCTTGATAAGCTGACAGAACGCATGGCAACGGATTACAGTGAAGCGGTGCTGGATCGTTATGCTCAGCTGGAGACACAGTTTGAGATGGCAGGCGGTTATACGTGGCAGTCGGAGTTAATGACGGTGTTTACGAAGTTTGGCTTTCAGGAAGAAATGCTGGATAGAACGATCAATACCTTTTCCGGCGGTCAGAAAACACGTCTTGCATTTGTTAAATTACTTTTAAGCAAACCGGATATACTGCTTCTGGACGAACCGACCAACCATCTGGATTTGGAAACGATCGAATGGCTGGAAGGGTATCTGAAGCGATACAGCCGGGCTGTCGTGCTGGTTTCCCATGACCGGATGTTTCTCGATCACATTGCGGAAGAAGTTTATGAGCTGGAATATGGTTCGATGAAGCATTACACCGGCAACTACACGAGCTTTCAGAATCAGAAGCAGCAGGATTTAATCCGTCAGCAGCAGATGTATAATCGTCAGCAGAAGGAAATTGAGCGGTTGGAAGGCTTGATCGAGCGTTTCCGCTACAAGGCGACAAAAGCGGCGATGGCGCAATCGAAGATCAAGGCGCTGGAGCGGATGGAAAAGATCGACGCCCCTCAGAAAAGTGATACCCGGAGTTTCTCAGCGCATTTTGTTCCGCGGTTAAAAGGTGGAAAAACAGTGCTGGAGATCAAGGATCTCAAGGTCGGTTACGATCATCCGTTATGCGAGATTTCCCTGGAAATTTTATCAGGGCAGCGAATTGCGGTGCTGGGGCCTAACGGCTGCGGCAAGAGTACGTTGATGAAGACGCTGGTCGGTGATCTGCCGGCGTTGGGCGGGGATTATCTGTATGGTCATCAGATTGAAACCGGTTATTTTGATCAGCAGCTGGCGCAGTTTTCCTCCGGGAAGACAGTGCTGGAAGAATTGTGGGACGATTATCCGGAACTGGACCGGACTCAGATCCGGACGGTGTTGGGACGTTTCCTGTTTACCAGCGACGACGTGTTCAAAACGGTCGACGTGCTTTCCGGGGGCGAAAAGGTTCGGCTGTCTCTGGCGAAATTGATGCTGCGTCAGGCGAATTTCCTGCTTTTGGACGAACCGACCAACCATTTGGATATTGTAGGCAAGGAAGCACTGGAAGAAGCGCTGAACGGATATACCGGAACGATTCTGTTCGTTTCGCATGATCGTTATTTTATCAAGAAGATAGCTACGGCGATCCTGCATATCGACATGCAGGGGAATGCTGTCTATTATCCGTTTGGTTATGAACAATTCGATGACGATCAGCAGCAGAAGGAAAAGGAACAGGCGCCAAAGAAAGACGCTGAAGTTCAGCGTCAGACTCCGAAGCGCAATCCGAATGCCCGCGAAGCGGCCAAGCTGGAAAAGCAGATCGCGGAAAAGGAAGAACAGCTGGAAGCAATGCGTGAAAAGCGGTTTGATCCGGAATACTACCATGATTATCAGAAAATGAATGAACTGGATGAACAGATCGACGATCTGCACAATGAGATTGAGCATTTAATGCAGCGCTGGGAAGAATGTTTGGAGGGATAGAAATCCGGTCTTGTCCAAACCCTGTCAAAACGCTATAATAAACATGAGGAAAAAAAGGAGAACACAACATGTCTGAAGTAAAATTAAATCATTTAACAACAGAACGCCGTAACGAGAATACGATGAACCTCGATACGCTTTCCACCCGCGAATTATTGGAAATCATGAACGAAGAGGACCACAAGGTTCCTGACGCGGTTCGTGAAGCAATCCCGGAAATTGAAAAAGCCGTCCAGGCGATTATTAAAGCGCTGCGCAGCGGCGGCCGTCTGATTTATATGGGCGCTGGGACATCCGGACGGTTAGGCGTCATTGATTCCGCCGAATGCATGCCGACCTTTGGTACGACCTATGAAGTCGTCGGCTTACTGGCAGGCGGTCCAGGTGCATTCTTAACTGCGGTCGAAGGCGCTGAGGATGATGCAGAATTAGGCAAGCAGGATCTGGTCGATCAGAAGCTGACTGAAAAAGACGTTGTCTGCGGCATCGCGGCCAGCGGCAGAACTCCGTATGTTATCGGTGGTTTAGATTATGCGCGTTCCATTGGGGCGACAGCGGTTTCCGTCGCTTGCAACAAGAACAGTGAAGTTGGCAAGCATGCGGATGTTGCGATTGAAGTCGATGCCGGTCCGGAAGTTTTAACAGGTTCAACACGTCTGAAATCCGGCACTTGCCAGAAATTAATCCTGAATATGTTGTCAACAGCTTCCATGGTTGGCTAT
The DNA here is from genome assembly GCF_015558105.1 of Holdemania sp. 1001095H_141210_F2. Lineage (NCBI taxonomy): Bacteria > Bacillati > Bacillota > Erysipelotrichia > Erysipelotrichales > Erysipelotrichaceae > Holdemania > Holdemania sp. 1001095H_141210_F2. The sequence goes on along the minus strand of NZ_JADNPO010000002.1, from coordinate 234,303 downwards.
GGCAAGGTTTACGGTAACCTGATGGTTGACGTCAAAGCGACAAACTTGAAGTTGATCGAACGTTCCAAGCGCATCATCATGATGGCAACGGACTGCGATTATGAAACAGCGGCAAAGATGTATGAAGTATCCGGCAATTACCCGAAGGTAGCAATCGTCATGATTCTGACAGGCTGCACAAAGGAAGAAGCGGAAGAACGTCTGAATAAGAACGAAGGCTTTGTTCGTCAGGCAATTAAATAAGGTAGAAAAAACTGCAGCGCCTGGGATTTATTGACTATCCCTTAGTGCTGCAGTTTTTTTATTTTCGATGCTTGTGGTTCCAAGAGTGATATTCTGCCAGCAGCAGCGCTGACAAGGTTTTCAGATCATAATCGTCGTTGATCAACAAAGATTTCAGAGAATCACTGCTGGAATTAAATGGATATTTCATGCGCAGAGCCATGAGCGGCAGCGGATCAGCAGGATCTTTTCTCAGCTTTTCCTTAAGCTTCCGTAAATCATTTTCCATTTGCACTCTTAATTCTTCATCGTTGATCATATTGCATACCTCTTTTATTTAACTCATTTAATTTCTTAAGATATTTAACTTGCTTGACGATGGAGCGGGTTTCGTAATACTGAATCAGTTGTTCGTAAATGAAGATCATGCCTTCTGAACTACCTTCACGGTTTAAATACTTCTCACAGGCTTTAAGTTTAATTTCTATTTCTTTTTCATGGTTTGATTTTCTTTGGAGGTTAATGATTTCCAGCATATCTTTTATAAACTTATTCTTAGGATATTGTTTACTATATTCTAAGAATTCATCTAGTTTATCATATTGATCAGTCTGCAATAATGTCCAAGCTATTCCATAAAAGATTTCAGGGATATTCTGCCATCCGGGTCTTAACTGTTTATAGATATTCTCAGCTTTATTATATTGTGTGGCATTTACATAATTATTCCCAGCATTACACAGAATCATATTTATAGTTTGATCAGATAATTGTTTAGAATAAGTTTTTAATAATTTGTCATAGATTTTTCCTGCTTCTTCAGGGTGGTTTTCATGCGAATAAATAATAGCTTCATGCATCATTGTATAAGCTATCCTCTGAAAATTGCCTTCTTCTTTGAAGAGTGTGTCAGCCTTTTTATTGTAATTATGAGCGAGAGTTAGATGTCCTATTTGTATTAAACAAATAGCTGCATGATAGTATAACAGATCAGTATAATATTTGACGGTGTATGGTAAATTTAATAGAGTTTGAAAAAAATCCATTGCTTGATCTAATTTTAATTTGTTTTTTTCAGCTATGCCTTGATATAGGATAAATTGATAATTTTGTACAGAGTTTAAACAGTCTTGATATGTTTTTATAAATTTTATTCTTTTGAGTTCTTTACCATTGTTAAAAGTAATATTATATATAAATAAAGTAAGATTGTAATCTAAAAACAAAAGCGAGTTGTTTAATATATCATTTTGTTTTTCTAATTTTGTATATAATACTGAAGCTTCTTCGTATTGGAAAAAGTATAATTTTTCTTTAATCAGATTCATTAGCGTGCTTTGTTCTGCTAACCAATCCGTGGTTAAAGAAGGTAATTCCAATTTGTTTGAGATCGTTCTATATAATTCTTCTGTAATAGGACGGAGACCTCTTTCCATCTCGCTAAACGAAGAATTAGCCATGGGTAATGACTTTGCAAAGGCTTCTTGCTTCCAATTTAATTCAATTCGTCTTTTCCTAATTAAAGCTGCTTTTAGTTTACTTTCATCAGTATTCATTGTATCCATAGCCTTCTTTCGTAAAAAAGAGTCAAATCATCTGAATTTTTATAGTTATTTATATGTCATCTATGCCTTTTTTTCAAAAGGACTTTCGTTGTGGATTGGCTCTATGAATTTTATAATTATTACAGACAAACGTTTGTCCTGAAGAAAGGACAGAAAAGATGAAAAAGATTTTAGTTAGTCTGATGCTGATTCTGCCGTTAATGGCCGCTGTTCCAACAGCCTCGCCTGTTTTGGCAAATTATGGATTCAGCGTTTATGGTCCCAATTAAATAACTAAACTAAGGGCCCTTAGTTTTTAATTCATCTTAATCTGTTATTAGATCCTATCTATTCTGCATATTAGTTTTCATATTAATCTGTATATCGCTAAATATCACTTCCAATAACCCAATTTTCCATATTATACCAAAAATGTTCATTTTAATAAACGGTCAAAATAGTCGATTGCTAGTCTTATATGTTAAATTTTCGACCGCTATAATAAAATCAACGAAAGCGGGAGAGATCAGCTATGAGTGAAAATGAACAATTTTTTGATCTAAATTATGCTGTCTATCTGCGCATTCAGGAAATTATGGTAATCTTGGATATCAAGAGTATCAGTAAGCTGGCAGAAATGTCCGGTGTTAATAAATCAACGATCAGTACACTGAAAACAAAAAAGGATAAAACGGTGACCTTGCAGACAATTCGATTGATCTGCAAAGCCGTTGGGATGACACTTGCTGAATTTTTCGATTCACCGCTGTTTCCAAATGACAAAGAGAAACTCTTGATCGAGGGATAATTCCTTCGATTTTTTCATATATTGAAAGTGAAAGAGGGATGGAAAAATGGATGAAATGATGGAACTCATGCATCAATTACTGCTTGGCAATGGTATTTTAATCGCAGGCTGCGTTTATGTGTGCGCAGAATTGCTAAAATCATTTTTACCGCGGATGAACAGCACCTGGATTCCTTTGATCGGCGCGATCATGGGCGTGGTGCTGGGATTGGTAATCCCTGATTTTTCAGTAGGCCAGGGTATGCTGGTAAAAGCGATCAGCGGCCTGTGTCTGGGATGGGCGGCAACGGGCGCTTTCGAATCCATGAAATGTATTAAAAACCGTCAACATAGTTAAGCAGAATGAACATTCATCAGGCGGAGAACTGAAACGGTTCTCTTTTTTTGTTTGCCGGAACTTTCTTTGCTGGAATAAGACGCTTCGAAACTATAAAATTCATGAAAACACAGAGCAGTGAAATTGTTGAAATATCAGAGTGAGGTGGAGAAAAAGGAGTATAAATTTCACAATGAATGTGCGGAAGCCGGCGCAGACAGAGCTGGTAAACTATGGTACAATAATACGGAAGAAGCGTAGTTTGCGTTTTCGTATACGAATTGAAGGAGACTAGAACATGAGTGAAAACCAGCCGGAAAAGGCTTTATTTCAACTGATCGCCGAAGCATTGACGCCGGAGGGCACATTGCCGAAGGATTTCTCGCTGCCAAAGGAAAAAGTACAGAATAAGCTGATCTTCGCCGACGGAGCGATGGATGGCATTAAGTTATACCATACTCAACCCAAAGAGATAGATCTCGAACCGGTCTGCCAGGCGCTGCTGCTTATCAGCCAGGGGCAGGAAGAAGCCGGGAAAACACAGCTGACGGCCGCGTTGGCGCAGCACAGCGTGATTGAAGTGATCGACGCTCTGCACAAATGGATTTATGAACATCATCAGCAGCTGGATCCGGGGAAGCTCTCCGGTTTCGCGATCCGCTGCATCATGACGTCGGCGGATCCGGAGCTGATCAAGCTGGGGCTGGCAATCATGGAACTGTTGAATACCGATAAGCAGGAAGCGCTGAAAAAAGTGATCCGCGCATTGGCGCTGTGCAACGAATTTACGCTGTACTGTCTGTTTATCATGCGCAGCTGGACCGGCGGCAACGATGAAATTTTTGATCTGATGCAGAAGGTTCATGGCTGGGGCCGGATTCACTGTGTGAATCAGATCGATCCAGCAAACCGCCTGATCAAAAAATGGCTGCTGGATCATGGCTGCGAGAATAACGTGGCTCCGGCATATTCGGCCCTGACCGTAGCGAAGAAGTGCGATTTGATTGATCAGCTCCGCCGTGATGATTTATCACCGGAGGACTGGGCGGGAATCACGTTGATCATAGACGGTTTAATGGCGGAAGGCCCGGTTGCGGGGATCTCGGAAATCGAGGACCGCGAAGGGGTGTTCACCGCTTATCTGAAGCAGGCGGAACATTTCCCGATGACGTTAGCGACCGTTCAGAATCTGATCGCGATCGCTCAGTATATCGACGGCGAACTGGTCAAACTGCCGGAGGTCAAGAAGCAGTGTCTGGAACTGTTGAAATCATCGGAATGCTACGTCACCGTCAGTGCGGCGATGGAACAGGGCAAAGGATTTGAAGAAGCGTTGAAGCTGAGCATCCCGTATGAAGAAAAGGCGATGACCTGGCTGAAGCAGAATCCGGTGGAGCATTGCATGGCGGCGCGGTTATTAATGGCTTCGGAAAAGGACTGCGACGAGATTCTTGCGCTGTATGCCGACTGCCTGCCGTTAGAGACGATGGCCAGCGGTCCTGCGGATGTGCTGGGACTGGGGAAGGATTATCAGAATTTCCATGCGTTGGCGGCGATATTGCAGTCGCTGCGGCTATATCCGGGCAAAGGTGCGGAGTTTATCCGCTGCGCTCTGTTGTGTCCGGTCATCAGCTGCCGGACCTATGCGCTGGATACGCTGGAAAGCTGGGTAAAATTGGCGCAGACTTCGTTAAAGGGAATCGCGCCGCAGCTGCTTGTCGTACTTGATCAGGCTGAGGAACTGGAAGTGAAGGATGAGCTGAAATCCCGGATTCAGGCGTTGAAGCGTGCGGCTTAAGCAAGTTTTTCAAACGGGAAAACTCAACCAGAGAACAATAAAAGACAAAAGGGATTCCAAGCGCACAGACTGGATCCCTTTTTCATAAATGAAAAAATCCAGAGGGAGAAGCGTCGGGCGGCGTTTCTTTTCTGGATTTCATTGATTTTTGTGCTGATGGGGTTAAGATCGAAAGGCAGGGGCAGCTCCGTCAGTTCAGGGACAGCTGATTGCCGTGACGATTGAATTTAAGCCTTCTGATCTGCCAGATCGGCTTTGATCAGTTCGCGCAGCGCTTCAATCGCCGCGCGGATCGGGGCTTCGGTATCGTGATGCTGGATATTTTCCAGTCCTGCCTTTTCCCGCTGCTGATTGGCAACCGTCAGGAAGACCGAGCCGACGCGGCAGCGCAGATAGCCGCCGACGATAAACAGCGCCGCTGACTCCATTTCGCTGGCCAGACAACCCATTCTTAACCAGGCGTCCCATTTGCGCAGCAGTTCTTCATGATTTGGCAATTCTTCCGGTTTGTGCTGGCCATAGAAGGCGTCTTTGCACTGCACCACGCCGACATGATAGGGCATATTCAGTTTGGCAGCACTGTGCGCCAGCGCATTGACAACCTGAAAATCAGCGACTGCCGGATATTCAATCGGCGCGTATTCCTTGCTTGTACCTTCAAAGCGGATGGCCCCAGTGGCAATGACGAGATCGCCGCCTTTGACATCCAGATCCATTCCGCCGCAGGTGCCGACCCGGATGAACGTATCCGCGCCGCAGACATGCAGCTCCTCCATCGCAATCGAAGCCGAAGCGCCGCCGATTCCGGTTGAAGTCACGCTGACCTTCACGCCGTCCAGCTTGCCGGTATACGTGACAAATTCGCGGGAATCCGCGACCAGTACCGGATTGTCAAAGTGCGCCGCAATCTTGGCGCAGCGCTTCGGATCGCCCGGCAGTAAAACGTAGCGGCCGACCTCGCCTTTCCCAACGCCGATGTGATATTGTTTCCCTGAACCTTCTGTATAATCAATCATGCTTGTTCCTCCTTTGTTAAGGGCTTTCATTACTTATAATGTACCACAGCAGAGATATCAAAAAAAGCGACATTTGTCGCTTTTTGAGTGTTTTGTTGAATTAATTGTTGGCTGGATTGAGGTCGTTGTTGACGACCAGGTCGATCGCTTTCCAGCTGCCAGAACTGTGGGTCAGGACAATCTGGTAACCGCAGTGATAAGTCCGGTTGCCATACGTGTTGCTCAATACAGTGTAGTCAAAGATGACCTTGCCGACCAGATCATGCTCACCGATTTGAATCAGATCGAGAACCTCGGCATTTTCAAACTTGACGCCCGCATGCCCCGTATACCACTGGTTGTCCATCGTGCGGATCTTGGCCGCAAATTCGCTGCCGGACAGGAAGTAGCCGGTCAAGGTGCCCAGGCCGCCGTCGCCGGTGGCATAGCGCGCCGCTGCTTCGGCAATCGCCGTCATCGTTTTCTCGCCTGCACTTTTGATCTCGCCGCTGGCAGCTTGGCCAACGTAGAAACGCTCTTCATAGGCATCTTTGACAACGACATAGCCCTCGGCGGTGATCTCCGGCTGGGACATCAGCTCGCTGATTTGATAACGGGTGACGGTCGGGGCGGCGGAACTGGTCTTGTAGCGGTCGAAGGTGCCGGCCGGAACCTTGGTCTCCTTAACGTAGTCGCTGCCTAAGAGAATGCCGTTGACCTTGACCTGCGCTTCTGCCGGGGCGTCGATCAGATAGCTCAGGTTGCCGGAACTTTGCATGACGGTTTCCACCAGCCAAGTCTCGTTCTCCTTGCGCAGATTCAGCGTTGAAACTTTTCTGTCCTTGGAATAGACGCCATAGGTGCCTTCATACCCTTCCGCGGATTTATCATCTTTAACATAGTTCAGATCTTTAAAGTCGACATCGCCGTAGATTGTATTCATCGCCGCAGTGAAATCAGCTTCGCTGCTCAGACTGCCGGTACGGGTCTGGAACTGTTGATATAGTTCAGTATAATCCTGCTTTTCAATCTGTTTCATGTACGCCTGCAGCGCGGCGTCGGGCGTTGTTTTTTCATACGCGCTCATCTTGCCGTTGACCAGAGCCAGCACGCCGGCGGAAGCGCCGATCACGATCGCGAGAATCAGTCCGATCATCGCCAGGGCAGTGCCTGTTGGAATTCCTTGTTTTTTACTCATTGCGGTTTCTCCTATTTCACGATAAAGGCGGTCGGCACGCGGCGGTCACCTTTGATCGATACAGTGGTGTTCAGGGTTTCTCCGTCGTAGACCATGACGGTGGAATTGCCGCCGTCCAGATTCGCGGCGTTGACGGCGTCATACTGCTGCATGATGTCGATGATGTCCTGATAGGTTGAGCCGAAGCTGCTCGGCTGCCGGCCGTCCAGCACCATCAACAGGAACGCGCCGTCGTAGCGTTGACCGATCACGGTACGCGGATTCAGGCCCGGATGCCGTCCGGTTTCGAAGACGACTTCCCAGTTTTTGATAAAGACCGGACCGAAGGTTACGGCGTCGCGGATATCATAATCCAGCGCCTGCTGAGCGGTCATATCGCCAACGACCAGCTGATTGGCGTTGTTGATGCCGATAACCGGCGTGAATTCGCCGGGGGTGCCGCTGATCAGCTTGCCGTCGTGAATGACGATGCCGTAAGCGGTGCCGCCATTGCCGTTGCCGCCGGCATCCTCAAAGCCGCCGGCGTTGATCCCGGCGATCGCGTTGTTGTCCTGAATGTATTTTTCGACGGAATAGCCCGGCGCTCCGGAATCCATATTTGGATTGCAGGCGACGAAGACGCGGGATGGATCGTGGACGATCATCAGCTTGCCTTCAAAGGTCGTGCCTTTCAGATCAATGATCTCGATCGCGTCCTGATCAGCGCTGGGAACCTCGGCAGACTGTTCGCTCTGGTCAGTGAGCTGCGGATTGCGGATCGCATCCAGTTCGGCTTGGGAATAGAACAACCCCGCGGCCTTGTACTGCAGGCTGCCTTCGTCCATCGTTTCCAACAGATGCCGGGTGTACGCTTTGTATGGCCCGCGGTAGATCGAATTGAGCGCCAGCGTCCCGGTAATCCCGGCACCCGCAAGCACCATCACCAGAATGATGCCGCTCAGCGCTCCGGCCGAAATCCCGGATTTTTTCGCTTTTCTTTTTTTACTCATTGAATTCCTGTATGAAGTTCACTCTTCATACGACTCCTTTCTTTTCTCAGTGTTGAACCACAGCCTAATTATATCGGCAATGGGGCGAGAAAACAATGCGCAAGCCGACGAAAACAATGAAGACTTCATGACGAAGCTTTGCAAATCAACGCCGAAGCGTCTGTTAAAACATAAAAAAAATTTAGGCTATAAGTGCGAAATCGCCTTCATTTTTCAACGGCTTTGGGGTTTGCCGCATCCAGAAAGAGAGCAGAGATTCGCATCGTTTCCTGTTTGAATCTAAAAATAAATTAGAATTTTTTTAGAGGTAGGGAATGAATCCGGTAAAAATTTCCTGAAAACAGGTAAAATCATCGAAAAATAGGAATAAAGCCTGAAATTTAGTAAGAACAATGTGGTAATTGTTTGCTTATTCCAAATAATTTCACAAATTGGTTTCAAATCGTTGAAAAATAAAAAAATTAGTTTTAAGATGGATTTAAGAAAGCGGTTACATAACCGTCGGAGGTAAGGAAACATGAGAAAAGTTTTAACTGTCCTGTGCTGTTTCTTTCTCTGTGCCGCAGCCTTGAGCGGATGCTCAGACAAAGGGACAAAGGAACCGGAGAAGCAGCCGGACAATGCCCAAACACCGGGCGAGTCCACGGAGGGAATCGATCAGTCGACCTTTGAGGAACTGCTGCAGAAGGGGATTGAGAACGGCAAGAAAGTAACGGTCTATTCCACTCATTCCGTCGTCGTCAGCGGCTGCGAAGCGTTTAAGAACAAATATAACTTAGACGTTGAATTTGAATGCACGCAGATCGGCGATACCAACCAGATCACTCAGGTTGCGGAGGAAGTTGCCTCCGGCGCTGAAGGCGCGGATCTTATCTTTATCCAGGACGGCGCGCGCGTCATGTCCGATCTGGTCGAGGAAGGCTACGTCTATAACTGGTACAATCAGGAAATTTATGATCTGGTCGGCGCGGATACAGAACCGCTGTTAGTCTACGATTACTGCAACAAGGTCTTCATTTTCAACAGCGATAACGTCAAGGAAGAAGACCTGAGCAATATCTGGTATGTCACCGACGAGCAATACAAAGGCACCGTTCAGATGAAGGATCCGTACAGCGAGGGCGTCAACATGGACTTCCTGACGCAGATCACTTCCGACGACTACGCGGCCAAGCTGGAAGCGGCGTACAAAGATTACTACGGAACCGATCTGGTGTTGGACAGCGATTGCCCGAATGCCGGTTACCAGTGGATCAAGATGCTTTACAACAACGGTCTGGTCGTCGGCTCCTCGGACGGCGATATCGCCCAGGCAATCGGCGCGGAAGGTCAGAGCGAGCAATGGTCGGCCTTAATCACGCTGAACAAATATAAGAAGAATCTGGATAAGGGCTACAAGCTGGGCTTCGCCTCCAACGTCACGCCGTTTGCGGGCTTCATTTATCCGATCTACGGCCTGTTGACAAGCAATGCCGACAACCCGGATATGGCGAAGGCGTTCCTGTGCTGGCTGTTCACCGAAGAAGGCTGGTTCGGCAACGGCGAGCTGAAGATCAACGACGGCTCCCTCTACAACGGCATGACCGGCCGCTTCGGCGATTACTCCGGCAATACCAATCTGAAAGTTACCGACGGCGACAAGACGGTCAAGGAATGGAAATCGATCTTGGTCGAAGAAGATCCGATCTACTGCTCCGAGCGCCGCGCGGATGTTGAAGACTTCATCAATCTGATCAAATAAGAAAGCTCTCGGAAGGTTGTGGTGTTCGCCATCACAGCCTTTCTCACTCTTAGGGAGGGGAATATGAAAAGAAAGCTCAATCAAGTCAAGACATTCTTCAGCAAACCCTATAACATCCTGTTGGTGCTCTTTTTGATCGTTCTGACCTATCTGGTCGTCTTTCCGCTGTTTTCGATCGTGAAGGATACCTTCCTGGTCCATTCCGCTGAGAAATCCCGCGTCCATCAGGCGGTCGGCAGCTTGACAGCGTATCATTGGAACCGCACGTTCGCCAGCGTTTACAGTAAATCCTTATTGTATGAACCGCTGGCCCACAGCCTGATCTGTTCGATCAGCGCCTGCATCGTCGCAATTTTAATCGGCGGGGGCTTTGCCTGGCTGGTTACCCGCAGTGATCTGCGCTGGAAAAAAGTCCTGACCAAGCTGTTCATCTTCCCATACATCATGCCGAGCTGGACGCTGGCGTTAGCCTGGAAGAATTTCTTTAAAAACGCTGCGGTCGGCGGAGCGACCGGCATCTTCACGGCACTGACGGGGATCGCGACGCCGAATTGGTTCGCTTATGGACCATTTCCGATCATTCTGGTCACCGGGCTGCATTATGCGCCGTTCGCCTATATCCTGATCGGCGGCATCCTGCGCAACATGGATGCGAATCTGGAAGAAGCGGCGGTCATCCTGAAAACCAGACGCCTGCGGATGTTTACGCGGATTACAATTCCGATGGTCATGCCGGCCGTGCTGAGCACGGTTATTCTGGTCTTCTCCAGCGCGATGAGTTCATTCGCCGTACCGCAGTTCCTCGGTCTGCCGGTGCGTTATTACGTGCTGACCACCGAGCTGTACGCCGCGCTGCAGGGAACCAACCCGGGCGTCGGCTACATTCTGGCGATTGTCATGATCATCATCAGCGTGCTGATCATGCTGGCAAACCAGAAGCTGATCGGCAAGCGCAAATCCTATGCGACGGTGACGGGCAAAAGCGCCAACGTGTCGCTGTTCCATTTAAAGAAAGCCCGCAGTCTATTGTCAGTGCTGGTGCTGTGTCTGGTGCTGTGCATGTCGGTCGTCCCGCTGATCTCGTTCTTACTGCAGTCGCTGATCATTATTAAAGGCAATTACAGTCTGTCCAACATGACGCTGGATTTCTGGATCGGCAGCTCCAAGGGCGGCAACGATGTCATGGACAAGGCCGGAATCCTGATCAACGCGGATGTCTGGAAGACGTTGTTCAACAGTCTGAAGCTTTCGGCGATCGTCGCGGTGGGCGCGGGTACGCTGGGCTTTCTGGCCGGCTATGCGATCGTGCGCCGGCGGGGAAGCAAGCTGAGTCAGATCGTAGAAAACCTGACGTTTATCCCATATCTGATTCCGTCAATGGCTTTCGCGGCGATTTATCTGTCGATGTTCTCACGGCCGCACGGGATCATTCCGTCGCTCTACGGCACCTTTGCGATTCTGGCGCTGATCGGGACGGTCAAATATTTGCCGATGGCCTCTCGTTCCGGTGTGAATTCGATGCTGCAGCTGTCGCCGGAAATTGAGGAGGCCGGCATCATTCAGGGCATTCCCTGGGTCAAACGGATGGCGAAGATCATCGTGCCGATCGAGAAGTCGACGATCGTCTCCGGCTATCTGCTGCCGTTTGTTTCCAGCATGCGTGAGCTGAGCTTATACGTGATTCTGGTCACCGCAAATAACCGCGTGCTGACAACGTTGTTATTCATGTATGATGAAAAGGGCTGGGAGCAGTATTCCAACGCGATCAACCTGTTGATCATCTTCGTCGTACTCGTCGTCAACTTCGCTGTGGAAAAGCTGACCGGAGCTTCGATTGAAAAGGGTGTAGGAGGAGGAAATTAACATGCCGACGATACGGTTAGTCGATATTACAAAGCGGTTTGGCAAGGATTCTGTTGCCGTAAATCATTTGAATCTGGAAATTAAGGACGGGGATTTCGTTTCCCTTTTAGGACCTTCCGGCTGCGGCAAAACGACGACGCTGCGGATGATCGCCGGGCTGGAAACGCCGAGCGAAGGCGAGATCTACATCGACGATCAGCTGGTGTTCTCCGATGCCAGGGGCGTCAATGTTTCACCGGATAAGCGCAACGTCGGTTTCCTGTTTCAGAACTATGCCCTGTGGCCGCACATGACGGTGTATAAAAATATTTCATTTGGTTTGGAAAACATGAAATGGCCGAAGGAAAAGATCGACTCCCGGGTGAAGGAAATCTGCCAGACGATGCGGATTGAAGAATACATTCAGCGCTATCCGTCTGAATTGTCGGGTGGTCAGCAGCAGCGCGTTGCGATCGCCCGGACCTTAGCCCCGAACCCGCGGGTGTTGTTGATGGACGAACCGCTGTCCAACCTGGACGCCAAGCTGCGCAACGACATGCGCGCTGAACTGAAGCGGCTGCACATGGCGACCGGAGCGACGTTTGTCTATGTAACCCACGATCAGTCGGAGGCGATGACGCTGAGCTCGAAGGTATGTCTGATCAAGGAAGGCGTCTTGCAGCAGTATTGTCCGCCATTGACGTTGTATGGTGAACCGGCGAATTTATTCTGCGCTGATTTCATGGGCAATCCGGCGATGAATTTCATTTCCTGCCACGGGATCAAAAAGGATCAGGCAGTCGAATTGACCTGCCGGCATTTCTCGGTTCGTTTCACGCCGAACCAACCGCTGGCGCTGCCGGCGGAAGGGGATTATGTTTTAGGCGTAAGACCGGAATTTGTTAAAGTCAGCGCGGACGAGGGCATCGAAGGCACGGTTGTTTCCTCATTGCCAAGCGGGATGGAAACAACGTTGTCGCTGGCGGTCAAGGACATCACGTTGTCGGCGGTGGCCTTCGGCAGCATCGACTTCGCGATGGATTCCGTCATTCACTTCGGTTTTGAAGGGGATCGGTATATCCTGTTTGACGCGCAGTCGACAGAAAATCTGGGACTGGGTTCCTTACAGATTTTAAACTGATTTAAATAGGGTAATCCTGAAAGAGGAGTGGAACATGGGCGAAAAAGGAGAAAAATTATTTTGGACCGGCGTCGACCGGGTAATGAACATCGTGCTGCTGGGCTTTCTGTGGCTGATCTGCAGTCTGCCTGTCGTCACGATCGGCGCCTCCAGTACGGCGCTCAACGCCTCGATGAGCGGTTATGTGCGGGGAGATCGCCGCTCGGTGATAAAATCCTTTTTCGCCGCGTTTCGTCAGCATTGGCCGCTAGCCACGAAGATCTGGCTGATCCATCTGGTTGTCATCGCGGTGCTGCTGTGGGATTTGATTTATTATCGGATCGGCGAATCGTCGCAGGATGTGCTGGGGGCCACGGTGGCTGCGGTTGGGCTTGGGCTTGTCTTTTTTGAATTGTTGATGGTCTTTGCACTGCTGGCGGAAGTTCCCGGGCTGACAGTAAAAACAGCGCTGGCGAAGGCGCTGGACCTGGCGTTTACTTGTTTCTTGGAGTCGTTGTCTATCGCGGTGCTGACGCTGGCGGTGCCGGTGGCAGTCTTCTTTCTGCTGCCGGGATTCCTGCCGGCATTGCCGGGCTTGATTGTGTATCTGGACTGGCAGATCCTGCCGAAGATGTTCCAGAAAGCCAAGTTTAAAAAGGGCAGCCGGGAACAGAATCGGATGTTACGGAAACAAAATCACTGAAGGCGGAAGGCGGAGCGAAGTTTCTGCCTTCGTTTTTTTATTTTTTTGTTGAAATCATAAAAAGTTTATGCTATTATTACAAAGCAATCGGAAAAAATGGCTCGTTGGTGAAGTGGCTTAACACAGCGCCCTTTCACGGCGTCATTCACGAGTTCGAATCTCGTACGAGTCACCATTTTTTTAGGGGTGTGGTTCAATGGTAGAACAGAGGTCTCCAAAACCTTTGATGGGAGTTCGATTCTCTCCACCCCTGCCACTTATTCGCAAAGCCTTTCTGAAAGGCTTTTTTTATTGCATAATAATCCCCAGTTTAGTCTAAAAATAAAAGTACCAGATTGAGAAATATCGCCGGGAAATTGGACCCCGGCGATCAAATCTTCCGGATGTTCCTTTTTTGTGTCTTTTGTCACGCTGAACACGCGAATACCGGTTTACTTTTCAGGTTAAATATCTTAAAATTACGATGTATCTAAGATGAGAAGGAGATTAACTATGAAAATTTCATCACTACAATCTGCTAGATATGAGTATTCACCGAAACTTCCAGGTATGCTGAGACATGGCATTGCCAATATCGGGGTTCAGGAAGGCGAAGAAACTCAAAGCGCAGCCGATCAGGAAGTAATCAAACGCTTATTTCCAAACACATACGGCAAAAAAGAAATTACATTTGTTCAGGGTGAGAACACGGCGGAAACGAAGAAACAGGTCGTCGGCGTGATTCTTTCCGGCGGTCAGGCTCCGGGCGGACACAATGTCATCTGCGGCTTATATGATGCTTTAAAAGCTGCGAATAAAGAAAATGTTCTCTATGGTTTCAAGAATGGTCCGATCGGTTTGATTGAAGACGATTATTTGATTTTTGACGATGCCTACATCAACCAGTACCGCAACACGGGCGGATTCGATATCATCGGTTCCGGCAGAACGAAGCTGGAAACTAGCGAACAATTCGCGATCGTTGCGGATGTCTGCAAGAAGCATGGAATTACGGCGATTGTCATCATCGGCGGCGATGACTCCAATACCAATGCGGCGGTTTTGGCTGAATACTTTGCGGCGCATGACACCGGCGTTCAGGTCATCGGCTGCCCGAAGACGATCGACGGCGACCTGAAGAACGAAGACATCGAATGCTCGTTCGGGTTTGATACGGCGACCAAGACTTACAGCGAAATCATTGGCAACATCGAAAGAGACGCGAATTCCGCGAAGAAATACTGGCATTTCATCAAAGTCATGGGCCGTTCCGCTTCCCATGTCGCTCTGGAATGCGCGCTGGAAACGCAGCCGAATATCTGTCTGATCTCCGAAGAAGTATCGGAAAAGAAAATGTCGCTGTCGCAGATTGCGGATTACATTGCGGATTCCGTTGAAAAGCGTGCGGCAAAGGGCATGAACTTCGGCGTTGCGATCATTCCGGAAGGCGTCGTTGAATTCGTACCGGAATTCTCTGCGTTAATTCAGGAAATCAACGAACTTCTCGCCGGAAGCAAGGCTGACGCGTTCAACGCGCTGGCGACGTGGAGCGAAAAGTATGCGTTCATTGAACAAGGACTGACGAAAGAATCCATGGGCGTCTTTGCGATCCTGCCGGAAAACATCCAGCAGCAGCTGTTCCTGGAACGCGATCCGCACGGCAACGTCCAGGTTTCTCTGATCGAATCGGAAAAATTATTCTCGGCGTTAGTCAAGGATAAACTGGATGAAAGAAAGAAAGCCGGAACGTATAAGGGAAAATTCAGCCCGCTGCATCATTTCTTAGGCTATGAAGGACGATGCGCGTTCCCGTCTAACTTTGATTCCGACTACTGCTACTCGCTGGGATATAATGCGTTCATGCTGATCCAGTATGGCTATAACGGGTATCTGTCAAAGATCTCCAACCTGTCCAAGCCGGCCAGCGAATGGACAGCGGGCGGTATGCCGATCACGAAGATGATGAACATCGAAAGAAGACATGGCGAAGACAAGCCGGTCATCAAGAAAGCACTTGTCGAGCTGGATGGCAAGCCGTTTAAATTCTTTGAGGCTCATCGTGAGGAATGGGCTGTGGAAACCAGCTTCGTTTATCCGGGCGCGATCCAGTATTACGGACCAGCTGAAGTCTGCGATATCACGACGAAGACGCTGGCGCTGGAACACGCTGAGTAAAACAAAAACATTCTGTTTCCTTCCGAATCTGTTTTAAAGTAACAAAAAAAGAAATTGCCGAATGGATTGAATTTTCCAAGGGGCAATTTCTTTTTTTCATTTTATCGAATGTGTTCAACTGGAATCTCTGCGATATCAGAAGCGTGAATCAGCTCGTTGTACGTGCTCAGGACCAGCTTCAGATTTTCTGACAAAGGATTGGCGCCGTTTAAATAAAGCACGCGGCAGGGCAGACTGGCCGCCCATTCCAGATGCCGTTTGCGGCAGGGAGAACCGTCGGTTTCGTAGCGGTCAGAATCCGCCAGGAAACGCTGGTGCGCTTCAAACATATCCCCGCCCGGCAGAATCCGCGCGCCGAAGGCTTCCAGTTCCCTCTGGTGCAGACGCTGCCGGCGAAGCTCGGCCGGAGCGTCGACATGCACGGCCAGATCAAACAACGGTACAAACGGCGCATTGAAGCTGTCCATTGATCCAGCCATGACGAAATGATCGAATGGAGTAATGTCATGCATCAGCCGTTCGGCTTTTTCTGTTCGCGAAAACATGAGCGTGAACGGAACTGGCGTGTCTTTGCGCCATAGATAATCGTCGATGTCAAAATAGGGATAACCCAGTTCACTGGCCGTCATCCTGCCCAGCGTGGTTTTTCCTGAACCGGAAGAACCAAATAAAAGAATACCTCGCGTCATCGCTTACCCTCCCCTGATATACTGTCCGGACTTTTATTCTATCCCGGAAATGCAGGTTCCGCAATCGGAAGCTTCCAGAATCAAGGATAATCAACATGTTTCGCTCTGGCGGAAGGAAGTTTTTTTATTCCAGGTCGATCAGGCGGACGTTGGTCACGCCCTTTTTCTCTTTCAGGCTGCGCAGCACTTCGTCGATGGAACAATCCAGATCTGAGATATCCAGCGAGAGGCTGACCGAGGCGTGATCATGAATCGGAATTGACTGGTTGATCGTCAGCACGCTGGTGTGCTGGGCCGCCAGTTCGTTGAGCACCTCGCTTAACACGCCCTGCTGATGTGTCAGGATCATGCTTAACACAGCTTTGCGGCCGCGCGCGTTTTCCGAGAAAGAAAAGATCGAATCTTTATATTTATAATAGGTGCTGCGGCTGATGCCGACGCGCTGAACAGCTTCGCTGACCCCTTTTACTTTGTGCTGTTCGACAAGATCGCGGGCTTCCACAACTTTCGCGTAAAAATCCGGCAGGATTTTCGTGTTGACGATCAGATATTGTTCACTCATAGGGTTCCTCCTTGCATTCAATACGGACGCCTTCCTGTTGGACGCGGCAGGGCAGCAGCTGCCAATGATGATCCAGTGTTTTGAGCTTTAACGAAAGGGCAGCTTCCGGAAGATCATCGAGAAATAAGGCCAGCAGCGTCGGCCCGGAACCGCTGATCATTACCGCGGCGGCTCCCTGATCGACGCATAACTGTTTTACAGCCGCATATTCCGGAATCAGCGGGATGCGGTAAGGCTCGTGCAATGGTTCGTTCATCGCCGCTTCCAGCAACGCGCTGTCCGCCGTTTCCAATCCTTTTAATAGAAAAGCCAGCTTGCCCAGAGCGCCCGCGGCCTGGGCATGAGGAATCCTCTGAGGCAGAGCCTGGCGGGCACGGCGGGTTTCCAGTTCGAAGTCCGGGACCAGCGCGGCCAACCGCAGACGTTCGCTGACGCTGAAGTCGGCGGTCAACAGACAGTCCTGATCGATCAGCGCGGCCTTCAATCCGCCTAACAACGCCGGGGTGACATTATCCGGATGACCTTCCAGTTCACAGGCCAGCCGCAGAAGATCCAGCGTGGAGACCGGCTCGTTCAACAGCGCGTTCGCCCCGCACAGGCCCGCGAGGATGCAGGCGGAAGACGATCCCAGACCGCGGCTGACCGGGATCGGCGAATCAATCGTGATCCGGACGGGGATTGGTTTCTCGTTCAGCTTTTGAAACAAACGGCAGTAGGCTTTCCAGACTAAATTATTCTCGTTGCAATAACGCCGGGGACAACCGGTAATCGCAAACTGCGCGGCGGGGGTGAAAGTGAAGCTGGCTTGTAAGTCCAGCGCCAGTCCCAGCGTATCAAAGCCGGGGCCTAAATTGGCGGTCGTCGCCGGTACGGTCACTTTAATCATGATTCATCGCCTGCACTTTCTGCCGGACGTAATCGAGAATCGCATCCTTTTCGATCTGATCGGTATGCCGAACTGGTTTGTCCCGCAAGCCTTGCAACGGAGCGGGAATTGGAATTCCGGTGCGTTTGCTCAACTGTTCCATCGCCATCCACTCGTCCATTTCAGCCGCACCGAACAAGGCTTCATAGACGTCCTTGCTGAACTTGAAGCACGAAGCGGTCGCCAGGACAACGCATGGATTTTTTTCAAATCCTTCACTTCGCAGCCGGCGCAGGACGTGCACGCCGACTGCGGTGTGCGGATCGAGGACCTGACCGCTTTGGGCATAGACCTGCCGGATGGTTGCGGCAGCCTGCTCGTCGGTACAGTCGCCGCAGGCAAATTGTTTCTGCAGGCGGCGGAGTAACGCGGAGTCAATCTGATATACTCCCTGTTTCTGCAGCTGCTCCATATAGGCCGCGACCTGTTGGCCATCCAGTCCTGTTTCATGCGCCAACAGGCGTTCCAGATTGCTGGAAATCAGGATATCCATCGACGGCGACGTCGTTTTCTTTAATGTCCGCCGGCGGTTGTAGCGGCCGGTAGTGAAAAATTCGGTCAGGACGTTGTTGGCGTTGCTTGCAACGATCAGCTTGCCCACGGGCAAACCCATCTGCCTGGCGTAATAGCCAGCCAGAATATCGCCGAAATTTCCGGTCGGCACACTGAAATCCAACGTCTGCCCAGCCGTGAGCACGCCTTGCTGACGCAGCTGGCGGTAGGCCCAGAAATAATAGACGATCTGTGGAACCAGCCGGCCGATATTGATCGAATTGGCGCTGGAAAGCTCAAGCTGGCAAGCGTTGAGCGCGGTGCGCAGCTGCGGATCGGCGAAGCAGCGCTTGACTGCGCTCTGGGCGTCGTCAAAATTGCCGCGGATCGCGCACACGCCGACGTTGCGACCTTCGCTGCTGACCATCTGACGCTGCTGGATTTCGCTGACAAGATGATCAGGATAAAAGACAAGCAGCTCGCAATTCGGCCGATTTTTGAAACCTTCCAGCGTCGCTTTGCCGGTATCGCCGGAGGTTGCCGTCAGGATCAGCGTTTTCTGCGGCTGACTCTGCCGCCGGGAAGCTTCCGCCAGAAATAACGGCAGCAGCGACAGCGCGATATCCTTAAACGCTGCCGTCGGTCCGTGATACAACTCCAGTAAAAAGTCGGAACCCAGCGGAGAAAGCTTCACGATGTCCTCCGCGTCGAAGCGTCCCTTGTAAGCCTGATGAAGCAGAGCCTGAAGCGCGGGGGCGTCCAATCCGTCGGTAAAGCAGGCCAGCACAGCCTGGGCGATGGCCAGATAACTGAGCGGCAGGGTCTCCACGTCGATCTGCCGGTTTTCCCAGTCGGTCGGGATGATTAAGCCGCCGTCGTCAGCCACGCCGTTTCTGACCGCCGTCCAGAAATCCCCTTCAATATGCGAACCTCGCGTACTGCATAACTGTTTTTTCATGTGTCCACCTCTTGAATTTTTTAACAGTTCTATGATACAATGTCTTTCAATGAAAAACAAGTGTATTTATTTTGGATACACGCAAGGGGGAATTCATTTGAAAATCGCAATGCTTGGCTGGGGTACCGTTGCCCGCAGCCTGATGGAACAGATTGAGAAGCGTCATGATCCAACGCTGCAGGCCGCGGCCATTTTGATCCGGAAGCCGCATCCGCTGACCCATCCGGCCATGACTTATGATTACGCGGCGATTTTAGCGGATCCGCAAATCGAGATTGTCGTTGAAATGATTTCCGGGGCCGAGGCGGCGTGGAATTATTGCCGGCGGGCAATGGAAGCGGGCAAATCGGTCGTGACCTCCAACAAGGCGATGGTTTCGGCGCATTATGGGGAATTGCTGGAACTGGCAAAGAAGCAACAGGTCCAGTTCCGTTATGACGCCAGCGTCGCCGGGGGGATTCCCTGGCTGCGGACGATCAGTGCGTTAAAAGCTACCGATCCGATTCTGGCGGTCGAAGGGATCTTTAATGGAACGACGAATTACATCCTCGATCACATGGAGCGCGATGGGTTGTC
The DNA here is from genome assembly GCF_015558105.1 of Holdemania sp. 1001095H_141210_F2. Taxonomy (NCBI): domain Bacteria; kingdom Bacillati; phylum Bacillota; class Erysipelotrichia; order Erysipelotrichales; family Erysipelotrichaceae; genus Holdemania; species Holdemania sp. 1001095H_141210_F2. The sequence goes on along the minus strand of NZ_JADNPO010000002.1, from coordinate 214,671 downwards.
GTTAAGCGAAGGCATCGTTCAAGCCCAGCGTTTAGGTTATGCGGAAGCGGATCCCAGTGCGGATTTGGAAGGGGAAGATCTGGCGCGTAAGCTGATGATCAGTGCCGGCTGTGCTTTCAGCGGGCGGCTTCTGCGCGATCAGTTTAAGGTACAGGGATTGCAGGGGTTAACGAATCAGGATATTCAGGCGTTTGAAGCGAAAAAGAAACGCTGCCGGCTGTTGTCGGTCTTAAAGAAAACGGAAGTGGGAATTCAGGCTCGCGTCGAGCCGGTATTGCTGCCCTCATCCGCACCGCTGGCGCAGATCCGCGATAATCTCAACGCCGGCGTGCTGCGCACAGCCAGCCTGGGCGAGCTGACCTTGATCGGTCAGGGGGCGGGCGGACCGCCGACGGCACACGCCGTGCTCACCGACATTTTGGAAATAGTAAAGGGGTGTCCGGTTGCGCCGCTGCGGCTGCGTGAAATGAAAATCAGCGAAGCCGCCGGGGATGCTCGCTATTATGTGGGAACCAACGACCAGACCGCCCCGCTTTTTAGCGGAGTAACCGCAGAAATCCGGCGCAGCGAAGGGCGTGTTCAGCTCTGGACGCAGATGGAGGACAGCCGGCAACTTCAAGCTTTAATCACTCACGCCCGGACACTTGATCCGCAGCTGTTTGCCGCGCGGATCCAGGAGGAAGAAGCATGATCGTCGCAAAATTCGGCGGCTCCTCGTTAGCCGACGCCAGTCAGTTTCAAAAAGTCAAAGCGATCGTGAAGTCCGATCCCGAGCGTCAGATCGTCGTCTGCAGTGCGGCGGGAAGACGCACAAAAACCGATAATAAAATCACGGATCTGCTTTATTTATGCCACGCGCATCTGCAATATTCCGTTTCCTGCGAGCCGCTGTTCGATTTGATCCGCCAGCGGTTCTGCGAAATCCGGGATGCGCTGGGGTTAAGTCTGGATCTGGAGGAACCCTTAGCCCAGCTGAAAGAAAAAATGCGTCAGGGAATCAGCCAGGACGAGCTGGTATCGCGGGGAGAATGGCTGACGTCGAAGCTGATGGCAGCGTATCTGGACTGGCCGTTTGTCGATGCGGCTGAGGTGATCCGGTTTGGCTATGACGGCAAGATCGATCACAACGTCACCCGCCAGCTGATCCGGGCGCAGGCTCAGCAGACGCCCCGGTTCGTCATTCCCGGCTTCTACGGCGCGCTGCCCAACGGCCGGATTAAGGTCATGGCCCGCGGCGGATCGGATATTACCGGCAGTTTAATGGCCTCGGCGCTGTCCGCCCGGCTGTATGAAAACTGGACTGACGTCAGCGGGATTCTGATGGCTGACCCGCGGATCATCGACCATCCCGTTCAGATCGAGAGGATTACCTACAGCGAACTGCGCGAGCTTTCCTATATGGGCGCAAACGTCCTGCATGAGGACGCGATCTATCCGGTCAAGGACGCGAACATTCCAATCGTCATCCGCAATACAAACCAACCGGACAATCCCGGCACCCAGATCGTCGATCATGTCGATCCGGCACTGGAAGACCGGTCGCGGTTTGTCACCGGGATCGCCGGGAAGAAGGATTTCACGGTCATCACGATGTACCGCCACAACGCGTCCAACGAGGTCGGTCTGTTGAAGCGGGCGCTGGAGGTTCTGGAAAAATATAAGATCAGCGTTGAACATGTCCCATCGGGCATTGATAATTTCTCAATCGTCGTTTCCACGGCCGCCATTGCCGACAGTCTGTATGAAATCGCGGCGCAGTTAAAACAGGTGTGCGAATGCGACGATATCAAGGTTGTCAACAATCTCAGCCTGATCGCCGTCGTGGGCCGCAACATGGCGCTGCAATGCGGCATCTCCGGCCAGCTGTTTCAGACGCTGGGCGCGCATCAGATCAACATCCGGATGATCGCCCAGGGCTCGGATGAAATCAACATCATCGTCGGGGTGGAGAATGAAGACTTCAGCCGGGCAATTCAGGTCTTATACGCGGCGTTTTCGCCGAAAGCAGGGAGGATGCAGGCATGAAAAGCTGTCGAATTGCCATTTTGGGCGCTACCGGTGCGGTGGGACGCACGATGCTTCAGGTTCTGGAAGAACAAACCGACTGGCCGATCGGACCGGTAAAGCTGCTGGCCAGTCCGCGCAGCGCCGGCCAGACCTTGATGTTTAAAGGTCAGCCGCTGACCATCGAAGCAGTCAATGAGGACAGCTTCGCGGACGTCGACGTTGTTCTGGGAGCCGTAGAAAACGAGCTGGCCAAGCGCTGGGCGCCGGTGATCGTCAAAGCGGGCGCGGTGTTTGTCGACAACAGCAGCGCGTTCCGCTTGGATTCAGATGTGCCGTTAGTCATCCCGCAGATCAATCCGCAGGATATCCGCACGCATCAGGGGATCATCGCCAATCCCAACTGCGCAACGATCATCGCGCTGATGGCGGTTGCACCGATTTACCGGCTTTCGCGGATTACACGGATGATCGTTTCGACCTATCAGGCAGTCTCCGGCGCCGGGGCTGCAGGTTTAGCGGAATTAAAACGCCAGATCACCCAGCTGGAGGCGGGAAAGTCAGTAACAGCGGAAACCTTCCCGGTTCAGATCGCGTACAACCTTATTCCGCAGATCGGCGGCTTTGATGAACAGGGCTACAGCTCGGAGGAAATGAAGCTGCAGAACGAAGGCCGCAAAATCCTTCACGATCCGGCGCTGCGGGTCAGCTGCACGTGCGTCCGCGTGCCGGTGCTGCGCTGTCATTCCGAGTCGATCACGCTGCAAACCGAGCGGGAAGTCAGTCTGGATGAAGTCCGTCAGGCGATCACGGAAGCGGAGGGCGTCGTCCTCAACGAACAGCCGTACCCGACGCCGCTGGCCTGTACGGATCAGGACATGGTTGAGGTCGGCCGGCTGCGGCGGGATCTTGCCAGTGAACAGGGCATCGCGCTGTGGTGCTGCGGTGATCAGCTGCGCAAGGGCGCGGCGACCAACGCCGTTGAAATAGTCCGCGTCTGGTGGCGGGATCAGGCAGCCTGACCATCGAGGAGAATCCATCAAAACCGGATCAAGGCCAAAGCCTGAAATTTCATATTCAAGAAAGCCGGAGAAACCCGATGCCGCTTGTGCCTTCAGTGCAGCAGCGATTTGCAGGAATCTGGCTTTTTTTATCGGCGCGGATGGAAAGCAAAGCAATGTTTAAATTGATGAAAATTATTTTATGATTGCTGCAGAAAATAAAACAAAGTTAAAATGATAATGATTATCGCTATTGTAAAACGAACGGATTTGTGGTTTAATAAAGCCAAGGAGGGATGAACATGCCAAACTTTGCGAATCCATTTCAAGGAAATGTCAACCGAAAGATGACCAACGCCGAACTGATGCAGGCGATCCGCCTCGACATCGCGGGCGAGTTGGAAGCAATTTATCTGTACGAATCCCATATTTTAGCGACGGACGATCCTGCCGCAAAAAAGGTGCTGGAGGATATCCGCGATGAGGAAAAGGCGCACATGGGCGAACTGATCACCCTGATGCGTTATCTGGATCCATCAGAAACCGATCATTTCTTAGCCGGTGAATCCGAGGTCAGGGAAATGCTGGAGGATCTGGGAATTGTCAAAAACACTGAGGTGAAGACCGGATTGACGGTCGGATCGCTCAAGGAGTAGGAAGGAGAATTGATGATGGATGTGTTAGGCAGAGAATCCGCGCCGATCAATGCGGCGTTGTGGAAGCAGATTGATGAAACCGTAATTGAAACTGCCCGGAAGTTGTTGATTGGCCGCCGGTTCTTATCGCTGGCCGGTCCGCTGGGGGCGGGTGCGCAGAGCGTGATCGTTGACAGCGCCGCGATGGAGGAAGAACTGGAAGCGGGCATCGGCCAGATCCGCGGCCGCCGTTTTCAGCCGTTAATTCAGTTGTTTGAGGATTTTACTTTATTGTGGCGTGATTTGGAAAGCGTGGAAAGCGGGATGCCGCTGGATCGTTCACGGATTCTGGATGCGGCGCGCAGACTGGCCCGGCGGGAAGACGAGCTGATTTTCTTCGGGAATCCGGCGGCGGAAGTAACCGGACTGGTCAACACCGAAGGAACTGTGCATCTGCCTCATGGCGACTGGAGCCAGAGTGAGAATGCGTTTGCGGATATTGCCCAAGGCTTGAACGAGCTGGAAAGCCGCGGTTATGTCAGCGGTATTACGCTGTTGCTGAGTCCGGATCGAATGTTGGATTTACAGCGGATTCAGCCGGGTACCGGCATGCTGGAAGTCGACCGGATCGCACGGCTGATCGGCGGATCCGTCTTCAAATCACCGGTATTGAAACAGAATCATGCGCTGCTGATCGCGGCGGAGCCGGAGAATGTCGATCTGGCGTTGGGTCTGGATCTGAGCACGGGTTATCTGGAAACGAAGGATTTCAATCATGCCTTCCGGATTCTGGAAACACTGGCGCTGCGGATTAAACGGCCGGAAGCAATCGTTGTGTTTGACTGATCGGTCTTTGAAAGGGATCGGGCAAGCGATCGCGCTTCAGTGGATCCTGTTTTAGAAATCATAAGAAAAAAGCCCTGGGGTAAGCACCCGGGGCTTTTTGTCAAACAGACAGACGAACCGGGAGGACTGCTTATGGATTCAGTCAGATCCGCCTTCTGTTTCGGAATAAATAGATTTAGTGAGAGGAAGATGCATTCAGACCTGCCAGTTTCAGCACATCGCTGACTTGCGGCAGAAACCAGGTCGGGGTTGTGGCCGGCCGGTCGTTCCGCCCCCATCCAGCCAGCGCACAATCGCATCCGGCGCGCAGCGCACATTGCAGATCGTAGTCGGCATCGCCGATATAAATCGTGGTTTCGGCTTTTGCGCCGCTGCGTTTCAAATAATTCAGCATCGGCTCGGGGTCCGGCTTATGTCCAACGGTGTCGTCGGCCGTGACGATGAGTTCGAAATATTGATCTAAGCCCAGGGCGCTGAAATCCTGCGCCAGTTCGATTTGTGTCTTGGAAGTGACGACGCCCAGAGCTATGCCATGATCGCGCAAGGTCCCAAGCAGCTCGATAATTCCGTCGAAGATCGTAACCTCCTGGAGAAATTCTGTATATTTTGCGTCCCATTCCCGCAGCACCTGTTCCGGATGATCCAACTGAAACCGTCTCAGTGCGTCTTTTCCGGGAATGCCCAGGGCAAACCGCAGATCCTCGGTTCTCAGCGCGATTCCTTGACGGCCCAGCGCCCATTGCAGGGAGTGCAGCACCGCCTGCTCGGTATTCAGCAGCGTCCCATCGATATCGAAGACCAGATGCGTATAAGTTTTCATGCGCAAACCTCCGGCTGATTCATTAACTGCATTGCCCGGCGGCTCAGCCCGATTTCATAATCGGCACGGAAATCATCCGACAAAAGCAATACCGGCGGCTGAACTGGGGCAAAGCAGGCGTTGAGCTGAGTTTGAATTTCATCGAAGTGATCGACGAAGAACGGATGGGTATACAGCTGGATGAAATCCGGATCGGTGATGATGGCGTAGGTCAGGATACAGCGCAGAATGGATTCCGGCAACGTATCCGGCCACTGGTTCGCATTCAGTCCGGCTTCACGGACCCAGGGCAGCAGTTCGATTTCTCCGGCAACCTGATGAGCGCCCTTGACCGTTTTGCCGCCGACGACAAAGCTGGAGCCAAACCCGCAGCTGCCCAGATAGAAGCTGATCAGGGTCGTATGATCGTTCATCCGGCAGCGCTGCCAGCAGCCTTCCGAGGAAATCCACATGTCGTTGCCCAATGTGCCGTTCAGACCGCTGGCGCATTCCAGTTCTTTTAACAGATTCATTCCTTTGAGCTGGGGATATTCAAAACTTTGCTGGACAGTTTCACCGTTGGTATTGGCGGCGATGCCCAGACAGAAGCAGCACAGCGAAGGTTCCTGACGGCGGGCCTGCAGAAGCAGACCCACGAGGGTATCAAACAGATCGGAGTCAATTTCGATCCGGCCCTGGCTTTTCGTCATACCCAGGCTGTCGAGGATAAACCAGTCGAGATTCTGACCTTCCAGAATCATCGCGATCGCGTTGCGGTAATCCGCATTGTATTGATAGATCCGGCTGCAGCGGCCGCCTGAGGAACTTCCGGTGCCTGCGATCTGCAGCTGCCGGGCGGCGACCATTTCATCGACGATCTTGCCGACCGTCGGAAAGCTCAGTCCGGTTTTTTCCGCCAGCTCGGTCTTGCTGAAAGGTCCGCCCATTAAAAATGCGTCCCGGATTTTTTGAAGATTAATCTGTTTAAGCATTCCGGCATCGGCCATGGCGAAAGCCTCCTTTATCCTTTAAGGGTGAACAACATTTAAACACTTTTTAAAACTAATTTAATATTAAGCCGCAGATTTCTTTTTGTCAAGCTGACGTTCACTGTTTTTTTGTTCCTCAATCTCCTTGATTTTTTGTAGAAGAGAACTGCGGTACAAAATCAGCGGTTTTCTTGGAAAATGAATTAATTTCATGATACTCTTAAAAAGAAGGGGTGATCGTATGCTGAACCAGCGGCAGAAAGCCATTTTAAAATATCTGGAAGAAGAAACATACACGACGGCTTCCTTTATCGCTCAACAGCTGGATCTGTCCGACCGGACGGTGCGCACCGAGCTGAAATTGCTGGCTGAAGAGCTGCCGGATTACGGGATGGCGCTTCTCAGCAAGCCGAAGTTCGGATATCGCGTCGCTGTTCAGCCTGCCCGCCGATGATCGGATTGGCGCTGCGGCTGTGGACTTGAGACACAGAAAAAATGAATTTTTGGCTGTACAACAAGATGAAATTCAGTACAATAAAGATAAAATCAAAGAAAGTATTGGAGGAATACCATGGGACAAGCATTTCCGGAACATTTTTTATGGGGCGGCGCTGTCGCGGCCAATCAGATCGAAGGCGCGTATCTGGAGGATGGCAAGCAGCTTAATGTCACCGACGTGGTTGTTGGAATTCTGAACGAACCGGACTTAAAATGGAATCCAAAGCGGCAGAAATGGGAACCGGTGCTGAAAGCCGACAAGGTATATCTCAGTCATGAGGCGATCGATTTTTATCATCGCTTCAACGAGGATCTCGCATTCATGGAAGGGATGGGGTTCCAGGCATTCCGCACGAGTATTTCCTGGGCGCGGATTTTCCCCAACGGCGACGAAACCGAGCCCAACGAAGCCGGTCTGCGGTATTACGACGAGCTGTTCGCGCAGATGCGCCGGCGCGGCATGGAGCCGGTGATCACGCTGAGCCATTATGAAATGCCGCTGCATCTGTTGACGGAATACGGAGGCTGGCTGAACCCGAAGATGATCGATTTCTGGATGAAGTATGTCGATGTCGTTTTCCGTCGTTATCACAACGTCGTGAACTACTGGATGACGTTTAACGAGGTGAACAACCTGTTCAGAATTCCGTTTGTGGCCGGCGGCGTACTGGACATTCACCCAACGCATCCGGAACATGTCAATCAGGATCTGACCGAGCGGCAGCTCTATCAGGCAGCGCATCATCTGTTTGTCGCCAACGCGAAAACCGTGCAGCTGGGTCATCAGATCGACCCACAGGCCCAGATCGGCTGTATGCTTTCGCTCTCCAGTCTGGCGACGTATCCTTATACCTGCGATCCGCAGGATATTCTGGGCGTGATGGAACATCAGCACAAACAGATGTTATTCCTGGATGTTATGGTGCGCGGGGAATATCCGGGTTATGTCCGGCGGAGCTGGCGTGAAAACGGATCGCGGCCGGATATGACCCAGGATGAGCTAAAGCTGATCCGCAGCTTTCCGGTCGACTACATCGCTTTCAGCTATTACCGCAGCACGGTTTATCATGCCGGAGCGGAAATCCGGACGGATACCGGCGGTTCGGCAGGACTGGACAATCCCTATCTTAAACAGACTTCCCCGACGCCCTGGCGCTGGCCTGTCGATCCGCAAGGGCTGCGCTATGTCTGCAACTTTTTGACCGATCATTATCACAAGCCGCTGTTTATCGTGGAGAACGGGATCGGTTTGGACGAACAGCCGGATGAAACCGGAGCGATTCACGATGATTTCCGCGTCGAATATATCCGCGAGCATCTGATCCAGCTGCGCGAAGCGATCGCGGACGGCTGCGATGTGATGGGGTATCTGTATTGGGGACCGATTGATATCGTGTCGGCGGGCACCGGCGAGATGCGCAAGCGCTATGGATTTGTGCATGTCGACCGGCAGAACGACGGCAGCGGGACGCTGAAACGGACGCGCAAGGACAGCTATGAATGGTTCCGCAAGGTCATCGCGACGCACGGCGAAGATCTGAGCGATAATTAAACGAACGCTTACGAAGTGGGACGATCTGAATTCTTTCAGGTTGTCCTTTTCTTTTAGTCTTACTCTGGTACAATAAATTCAAGAGGTGAGGCCGTCATGCTGGAAGCTTATGAACTGTATCTGCGCCAGGTCCGCATCAACGAAGGCGACGCCGGACGTTCTGCGGGATATCCGTTTGCGATCCCGCTGTTTCAACATTTTCAGCCGCTGACGTTTCATAAACCGCTGACGTTTATCACCGGGGATAATGGCACCGGAAAATCGACGCTGATCGAAGCGATCGCCGTTGGGATGGGCTTTAATCCGGAAGGGGGAACACGCAACTTTCAGTTTTCGACCCGGGAAACCCATTCGTCCCTGTATCAGGCGCTGACGCTGGTTAAAGGCGTGCGCCGCTGCCGCGACGGCTTCTTTTTCCGGGCTGAAAGCTTTTATAACGTTGCTTCGGAAATTGAAAATATCGCGGCCGAGGACAGCCGCATGTTAACGGGCTACGGCGGGGTGTCGCTGCACAAGATGTCGCATGGGGAGAGCTATCTGACACTGCTGCGCAGCCGGCTTTCCGGACATGGCTTTTATCTGTTTGACGAACCGGAATCCGCGCTGTCGCCGACCGGGCAGTTTGCGATGCTGGCGATCATGAACGATCTGGTCCAGGAGGATTCCCAGCTTGTGATCGCGACTCATTCGCCGATCCTGCTCGCCTGTCCGCAGGCGGAAATTCTGGAAATCCAGGACGACGTGCTGGTGCCGGTGAGCTATGACGAGTCGCAGACGGTCAACCTGTACCGCCGATTCCTGAATAATCCGCAGATGATCCGTCAGATTCTCGATTAGTTTGCATCAGAAAAGCATAAAAAAACGGACGGAAGTCCGTGAAGGAATAAAGCCGGATCAGAGCCGGGCTTCATCCGGACGATCCGGCGCGGGGACGCGGGTCTGAAAATAGTGGATCAGCGTTTTTTCATCTTCGGTGAGCGTGTGGTTTTTTAACCAGGAAACACCGTAGCTCCAGGTATGATCGTCAAACGGTACGCTGGTGAACACTTCGGAGGCTGGCAGCCGGGTTTCATGCTCGACGGTCAGCGCAATGCCATGGTTATCGCAGACAAACTGCCGCAGAAGTTCCATTTCCGAAGTCGTCAGCACAACGTTGGGGCGAAACCCCAGCTTGCGGCAGCCGTGGATCACAAAGGCATACGACTTGAATTCTTTGCCAACCATCATAATCCGCTGGCCGCGCAGGTCGTCAAACGTGATCCGCGCTTTTTTTGACAACGGATTCTGCCGATTAATCCAGAAATGGAAAGGTTCGCTGAACAACGGCTGAGTATGAAAACGGGTCTGGTCAAACGGCGCGACCGTGATGGCCAGATCCAGCTGCTTGTCGAGTAATTTCTGTTCGCAGCGCAAGTCCGGCAAATCCTCATGCTGAATTTCAATCCGCGGATATTGCTGGCGGAATTCAACAAGCGTGTTGATGCCCAGCGAGCCGATTGTGCCATAGGAGAAGCCGATCCGCAGACGGCTGGACTTCGGTCTTGCCAGATCCTCGATTTTTTCCAGCGTATCGTTATAATCTTCCAACGTCCTGACGGCAAATTCGTAGTAACACTCACCCTGTGGCGTCAACAGCCGTCCCTCGTCGGTTTTGACAAACAACGGCGCGTTCAGTTCCTGTTCCAGCTGCCGGATCGCTTTGTGCAGCCCCTGCGGCGAGATGTAAGCGGCTTTGGCGGCCTTGGCGAAAGAAGCTTGCTGGCATACTTCGACGAAATAACTTAAAGTCCGAAAATCCATGACAAAATCCCCCGATTTTTTTAGTTTCTTTCCTCTTTGATGTTGTGATCATTATAACATATATTGTGAAAACATAAACACACTGGAAACTTTTGGTTGCGAAAAGATCAAATAACAGATGATTGGCGAATTCCCAAAGTCTTGTGATAATGGAATCACAAGAGGAGGAAACAAGAAATGAATCAAAACCACAAGATAACCAGCGGCATCTCGCGCCGGGATTTCCTGAAAGGTGCGGCAGCCGGTGCTGTCGGGCTGGCGGCGGCCGGGCTTTTAACAGGCTGTGAAAGCCAGGAAACGCCGACGTCAACGCCATGTCCTGAACCGACGGCCGCTTCCGGTCAGTTCGCCTGGGAATCGGCTCCGGAGCCGATTCCAGAGGATCAGATCAAAGAAACTGTCGAGAGTGATATCGTTGTCGTGGGCGGCGGCTTCAGCGGTCTGTGCTGTGCCCTGTCCGGCCGGGAAGCGGGGGCAGAGGTTGTCCTGATCGAACGGATGCGTCAGGTCATCGGCCGCGGCGGATCGATTTTCGCCATCAACTCCAAGCTGACTAAGGAAAAGGGCTACGAATTGAGCGAGGAAGAAATCAGTAAGATTTACAAACGGATGATGGGCTATCATTCCTATCGTATCGACGGCAGCAAGTGGATGCTTCACGCCCAGCGCAGCGGCGAAGCGATGGACTGGCTGATCGATCACATGACGACGGCCAGCCAGGTCGGCGGCAATGATCTGACGCCGGTTATGGAACATTGGTATTCGGATCCGGAAGACGTCAACGGCGAATTCCCGGGCACGCATGAATTCTTAGGCGGCCCGAATGGCAAAGGCCCGGACGATAATCCGCAGCAGGACGTCTGCGACAACATGGCGGCATACTGCGCCAAGGCCGGCGTCGATATGCGCTATGAAAACGCCGCAAAGCAGCTGGTGAAGGACGGTGACCGCGTGATCGGGGTGATCTGTACCAACGCCAATAACGAATATGTGAAATACATTGCCCGCAAAGGCGTCGTCATGGCGACCGGCGATTTCGGCGCGGACGAGGAAATGCTGCAGAAGTACATTCCATGGGCGCTGCAGGCGGGCCGCGGGGGAATCTGGGAAGGTTCGGGCCACAAGATGAGCTATTGGGCCGGGGCGGCGTTGGATAAGAGCGAAACGCCGGCACCGATGATTTTCTGCTTCCAATGGCGCAGCATCACCCGTCAGGTCCGGGCGTTCCAGGGATTGATGGTCAACAGCGACGGCGTGCGCTACATCAACGAAGACAATGTTATTTCTCACGGCGGTCTGTCGCTGATGCATGAAAAAGGCCATCACGCCTATGCGATCTGGGATACCGCTTATGCCTCCGAACCGCAGTGGCAGAATCACCGCTATGTCGACGGACCGAAGGTATTTGAGAACGAACAGGAAGTCATTCAATATTGGGATGAGATCGTTGCCAGCTCCGGCACCATTGAAATGAACGGCTCCGGTTCGATCGACGTCAAGATGGTCAAAGCCGACACGATCGAGGAGCTGGTTGAAAAGCTGGGACTGCCGAAGGAAACGGCGATTGCGACGATCGAGCGCTATAACGGTTTCTGCGAAAAGGGAGTGGACGAAGACTTCTACAAGCGCAAGGAACTTTTGCTTCCGATCAAGACCGGCCCGTTCTATGGGATTAAGTGTACGCCGTGGTTCCTGTCCACCGTCGGCGGCATCCGCTGCAATAACAAGATGCAGGTGCTCAATGAAAATAATGAAACGATAGAAGGGCTGTACTGCGTCGGTTCGATGGTCGGCGATATGTACTGCAACTGCTATTCCACCCACTTCCCGGGACATAATTTAGGTTCCACCTGCCTGACGTTCGGCTATCTGACTGGAAAATATCTGGCCGAGGAAGCTTAACCGAAAGGAGCCGGATCTCAGAAATTTGTCCGGACTGAATTCTGATCCGGATGAGGAAATAAAAGAAAAGTTTTGTCTGTTTTGCGGCGTTGTTTCAGCGCCGCTTTTCCTTTGTTTAAAATTTCCAGAATTGATCGCTTGACTTTGCCCTAAGGACAAGGTGTATCCTGAAGCCAGACACAGGAAAAAGGAGGAAAAAAGATGCTGACGATCGGCGAATTTTCAAGGATCTGCCGGGTTTCAACGAAAACACTGCGCTATTACGAAACGATGGGTCTACTTCAGCCTTGGCTTGTCAATCCTGCGACCGGGTATCGGTTCTATACCGCAGATCAGCTTGGGACAATGCGGCTGATCAACCGGCTTAAGGCCTACAACTTTACGCTGGAAGAAATCAAGCTGCTCGTCGTCACGTTCAATGGCGAGCGAAGCAGTCTGAGCGCGGCGCTGCAGGAAAAAAAGCAGGAACTTCTGCGTCAGAAAACGCTCCTGAATCAACGGCTGCAGCAGCTGGACGGGGACATTGAAAATCTCCGGCAAGGCTGTCCGCTGGTCAACGCCGGGGATGAGATTGTGGTGGAGTTGACGGAAATGCCGGCGATGACGCTGCTTTCGCGGCGTTTAAAAGTACGGGAAGGCGATTTCCCGCTGGCCTATCAACAAAGCTTCGGCATCTTGCTGGATAAACTTCAAAAACAACTGCTGACGATGGACGGATCGCCGATGACCTTATTTCATGACGATGAATTCAGCGAGGAAGGATTGGACACGGAATTTGCGATTCCTGTACGGGAAACCACGGAGGAAACCCGGCTTTTCCAGCCAGGTCTCTGTTTAAAAACTGTAGTCAGCGGTCCGGACGCGGATTTCCCGGCGGTCTACGCCCGCCAGATTCAATGGGCTGAGGCGGAAGGATATCACAATGCGGATGCGTTGTTTGAGGTCTATCGTTCTGATCCGCGGGATGATCCGCAGGCGTTTTACGCCGAAGTCTATTATCCGGTTAGAAAATAAACAAGGAAAAGAGGAAGAATATGGATCCGAAAAAACTGTCCGCTCTCGACAAAATCATCAAAACAGACTATCCGAATCTCGCCGGACTGGTCGTCTGCCATAATGGCCGGCGCGAACTGGAAGCGTATTACAACGACTTTACCGCTGAACATCAATTTCACGTCTTCTCCGTGACCAAAAGCATCGTTTCCCTGTTGATCGGAATCGCTCTGGAACGCGGGGAAATTACCGGAGTGGATCAGAAAATTCTCGATTTCTTTCCCGAATTTCCAGTCCGCAAAGGACATGAGCTGCTGCGTGAGGTCACGCTGAAGCACTGCCTGACGATGACGGTTCCGTATCGTTTTCGCTTTAATCCCTATACGAAATATTTTACAAGCGACGACTGGGTCAGCTTCGCGTTAAATCAGATCGGCGGGCGGGGACAATTAGGTGAATTTCGCTATGCGCCGATCATCGGTCCGGATATACTGACCGGAATCCTGACACGCGCAACCGGAAAAACGGTGCTCGACTATGCCCGGGAACACTTGTTTGATCCGCTGGGCATTGCCATAGAGAAAAGTCTTTTCTTTGAAACGAAAGAAGAACAGATGGACTTCTACAAGGCGGCGACAAACAGCTGCTGGGTCTGCGGACCGAACAAGATCAATACTGCCGGATGGGGTCTGACGCTTTCGGCGCGGGAAATGGCGGCGATCGGCGAGTGCTGCATCCATGGTGGTCAAGTGGACGGAAAACAGATCATCCCCCAAGCCTGGCTGAAGGAAAGCACCCGCACGCAGAGCTGCTGGGAAAAACGAAATTTGAACTACGGCTATCTGTGGTGGATCGTGGAGGAAGCGGAGCCTTCGTTTGCGGCGCTGGGCGACGGCGGCAATGCGATCTACGTCAATCCGCAGAAAAACCTGGTCGTCGCGATCGCGTCCACGTTTGTGCCGCGGGTCAAAGACCGGATCGACTTTATCCGCGGTCAGATTGAACCGTTATTCTGCGAATAATCAAAACGGACTTATCTGATCACACAAAGACCGGAGGCAAGAACGCTTGAATCCATCAGCGAAAAAGAGTTGACGGGACGAGGTCAGAATGGTCTAATGAGAACGAGGTGATCGCAGATGAATCCGATTGAAGCTCAGATTGAAGAATTGAAAAATAAAGATCAGAAGACCGCGTATCAGGCGTTAAAGCACCTGTTGGCGATCAGTGAGACCCGCGCGGAGGTTTCATACTATTTTGACAGGTTCGTGGCGCTGCTTCAGGATCCTCAGTCTTATGTCCGCACCCGCGGCCTGCTTTTGATCGGGGCCAATGCCCGCTGGGTAGAGGAGAAGACCTGCGCTGCCGCACTGCCTTTCTGCCTGGCGTTGATTCAGGATCCCAAACCGATCACACGCCGTCAGTGCATTCAGGCCCTGCCTTCTCTGAGCGCCGCGCATCCCTCGCTCAAGCCTTCGATCCTCGCTGCTTTAACCGGCGCGCAGATCCAGGATGTGCCGGAAACGATGCAGCGGTTGATCGCGAAGGATATTCAAAAGACGCTGCAGGCAATTCAAACCCAATCCGCAGAGGAAAACCGAAACGAATCTCTGTAACTGAGGCTCTTACTCGGTTTCGAGCAGACATAGAATGTCCATACAAAGAAGCTGGCAGGAGTAAGCGTTAAATGAAGCTTTATCCTGCGTGACTTTTTTCTTTGTCCAATTTCGGGTAAGAACCTAACCGGATGACCTGTCCGGTTTTTTTGCGGAAAAGTGGAGTTAAGTCAGTGTTTTCAGCTTGCAGAAAAACATGGGAAATAAATCGGAGTTCCGGTCGAATTTCTGGATGAATTTCCGTTGGGAACACGGTATAATGAAAGCAGAGTAAAAAACCAGATCAATCCGGTTTTGATACCGTAAAAAAGCTGCGGGGAATACGACCCAGGAAGCAGAAAAGAAACGAGGAGGAATATCCATGCCAGAAGGGATTAAAGAGCTTGTCTATCCGATATTAAAAGAAGAACTGATTCCGGCGCTGGGCTGCACTGAGCCGATCGCGATCGCTTATGCCTGCGCGAAGGCCAAAGAAGTGCTGGGAGCGTTCCCGGAGAAAATGACGGTGCGCTGTTCCGGCAACATTGTGAAGAACGTGAAAGGCGTCGTCGTTCCCAACACCGTGAATTTAAAAGGAATTAAGACCGCGGCGCTGATGGGCGTCGTCTGCGGCGACGCGTCAAAAGGGCTGCAGGTCATCGCCGGCAGCACGGCGCAGGACGTCGCGCGGGTCAAGGAGCTGTTAAAGAGCGATTTATGCAAGGTGGAACTGATTGAAGGCGAGGAAAACCTGCAGATCTGGGCGGTTCTGGAACAGGCTGAAAATCAGGTTCAGCTGCAGATCAAGCGCGAGCATACCAACATTACGAAAATTATAAAGAACGGAGAAGTTCTGCTGGATAAGGATGATTGTTCCAGTCAGCCGGTCAGCGCGATTGACCGCAGCCGGCTGACCGTGGAATCGATCGTCGCTTATGTCGAAAATGAAGATCTCAGCGAAATCCGGCCGCTGCTTGAAAAGCAGGTGGAATGCAACATGGCGATCGCCGAGGAAGGCTTAAAGAATCCATTCGGTTCGCAGGTCGGCCGGATTATGATGAAAAACAATCCCAACGATTTGTTTACGAAGGTCATCGCGTACGCCGCCAGCGGTTCCGACGCGCGGATGAGCGGCTGCAACCTGCCGGTCGTCGTCAATTCCGGCAGCGGCAATCAGGGCATGACCTGCTCGGTCCCGGTCGTCGTGTACGCCCGGGAAAAAGGCATCAGCGAGGAAAAAATGTTCCAGGCGCTGGCCTTAAGCAATCTGATCACCGTGCATTTAAAGACCGGGATTGGCCGGCTGTCGGCCTATTGCGGCGCCGTCAGCGCGGCGTGCGGCGCGTTCAGCGCGATCACCTGGCTGGCCGGCGGCAATCTGCGTCAGATCGAGATGACAATCACGAATTTAGCCGGGACAATTTCCGGCATGATCTGCGACGGGGCAAAGCCTTCCTGCGCCAGCAAGATCGCTTCCGCTTTAAGCTGCGGCGTGATCGCGCATCAGATGGCGCTCAACAACATCGCGTTTGAGGAAGATACCGGCATCATCAAGCATGATATCGAACAGACGATCGACGCCGTCGGCAAGCTGAGCCGGGATGGAATGCGGATCACCGATCAGGTCATTTTAAATATGATGATCAACGACTAGCGTTCCCAGTTCAGTGCAGCGCGGGTTGAATTACCGGCCTTTCGGTGGAAAGAATAAAGCTGGAAATTCCAGATAAAAAGAGAAAGCAGAACGATAAAGGAAAGATCAGCGAACCTGATGTTTCCTTTTTTTATGCGATAACCTTAATCCATTCTAATTAAAACGATTGATCGCGAAAAGTCATAGGCGTTTCTGTGCTTCAACAAGGTAAAGTTGTCTGAAAATCCGCCGGCAGGTGAAAAGCTTGAAATAGAAGAGGAGAAAGATCAGTTCACAATTTTTTCTTTTTTAAGGTAGGATCATCCAAGTCTGGAATCCCGGAGCCGCACGCCCTGTTTTTTAGGATGACCGCGATCAAACAATAAAAAAGGCGATGGGCATTTTCATCGCCGTCCAAAGGGAAAAGAGTTTAATTATGTTTGCTGATCATCACGACGCAGCCGGCCAGAAAACAGATTCCCTTCGCCGCCAACGCGCCCAGAGCAGCCCAGCTTTTCTCTTCCATTAACAGCACGCCCAGCACCACCAGCACGATTAACAGCACCAACGCCTGCAGCAGCACCTTGCGCTTGGCTTTCTGAGCAAATAGAATTCCGCACACTGCGTACAGCAGCACGCCGCATAAAAGACAGCCAATTTGATAAATCGGCGTTCCCATCCAGTTAAAATAGTATAAAACGCTGAATAAGAACGAAACTAAGAGGGAACCGCCGAGAAAGACGGCGGCCAGTCTGAGATAGGGGTCAAGCAAGTGTTTCATGATGTCACCTCACTCCCATCTTACGCTGGAAATGCTGAATTATGTCAACAGGAGGAAGTCAAAGTGGAATATGTTGAACTCATTTCAAAATGTATTTTTTTCTATCTGATCATCATCATCTCGCTGCGGGTGATGGGCAAGCGCGAGGTCGGCGAACTGAGCGTGCTGGATATCGTCATTTATTTCGTCATGTCGGAGGTTTACGCCCTGTCCATATCCGAACCGGACCAGAGTATCTGGAAAGCACTGATTGCGATCCTGACGCTGACGGTGCTGCAGATCCTCATCGCCTGGGCCTGCCTGAAAAAGAAGAAATGGCGCGACTTTTTTGAAGGTAAGCCGAGTTTGATCATCTATAACGGTATGATCGACCAGATGGAGATGAAGAAGCAGCGCTATACGATCGACGATTTAATGTATCAGCTGCGTGATAAGGACATTTCAACGCCGGAGGAGGTTCAGTTTGCGATTCTGGAAAACAGCGGCACGCTGACGGTGTTAAAAAAAGATGCCAGCAAGCTGAAGTGGAAAGACCCGCTGATCTCCGACGGCATCGTGCAGCAGCAGGTGCTTCAGGCCATCGGCAAGGATGAGGCATGGCTGCGCGAACAGCTTGAAACCGAAGGCATCTCAGATCCGGCGGACGTGTTCTTATGCCTGTGGCAGAAAAATGGCTTTTTCGTCCTGAAAAAGACAGCGCAGAACCCGGCCGAGATGCAGCACGGTCGTCACCAGCATCCCGCTGACTAACGCGATTCCGACAGCCTGCGTGCCTAAGGGAATCGTCAGAAAGCTGATGCAGGCTAAGCGCGTCAGACAGCCGCAGGTCGTGTCGATCATCGCCTTCTGACTCTGGCCGAGCGCGTGCAGCACGCTGCTTAAGCAGGGCTGGATCGAATACAGAATAAACGGCAGCGCCAGCGAGCGCAGCAAGCCGACCATCTGCGTCTGGTGATAGAGCAGCTGACAGATCGGCTCGGCGAAGCAGAACAACGTCAGTCCGCTGGCGCAGCCGATGCCCAGACAGCACAAGCCGATCTGAAAGAATTGTTTGCGGGCATGATCCATGCGGTGACGGCTGGCCTGGTAGGTAAACGAGGGCAGCAGCCAGTTGCTTAGAGCGATTGTCGCAAAGCTGGGCAGCGTCAATAACGGCATGACGTAGCCGTTAAGCTGGCCATAGGTTGTGATCAGCTGCTGCTGAAGCAGGACGCCCGCGAACAGCACGAGGCACATCGGTTCCAGAAAACTCGTCAGGGAACCGATTAAACGGCTGCCGGTCATCGGCAGCGACAGGCTGAGCAATTCGTTGACGGTCTGCCAATGCAGGGAATCGGTTAAGGTGCTGACGTGATGCAGCACCCTTTTTTTACGTTTGAGCGCGATCAGCAGATGGACGATGCTGCCCATTTCTCCAACTGACATCGAAAACACCGCGATCGACGCCATTTTAACCGGATCGGTCGTCGGCGCCAGTGTGAAGCAGCCGATCAGAAAGAGAATCCGTGTGATTTCCTCGCTGATCTGGCAGGCCGTGGGCGGGATAATTTCCTGCCGGCCCATGAAATAACCTTTCAGCAGCCCTGAGATACTGACCAGCGGAATGATCGGTACGACCGCGCGCAGTACCGGAATCAGAACCTGCTGCTTCAAGACGACGGCCGCCAGCAACGGGATCACGAGGATGAAAAAGACTGTCAGAAGCAGGTTGTTGATCACCGAAAGCAGAACGGACGCTTTTAATACCGGCGTGTAGTCCTGACGCGAAGCGATGATCTTGCTGACGGCGCTGGGCAGCCCCATCTGGCCGAGCGTGATGAGGAACACCGTCGTCGGCATCGTCAGACTGTAATAATTCATCGCCTCGGCGCTGAGAACGCGCGCGCAGGCGATCCGAACAAAAAAGGAAAGGATTTTTGCGATCAATGAAAGGGTAAGGAGATGGACAGTTGATCGAATGATTTCTTTTTTCATTACTTTTTCCTCCACTTTTTATAAAGTATGATTTATAATAAATAAGTATGATTAAGAAAGGGGAGAGTTCAGATGGAATCCCTGGATCTGAAAAATAAGCAGATTCAGCTCACTCTGATGCTGAAGCTGCAGCAGCTGCAGCGTGAACAGCTTCCCGGCCTAAACTATAAAAATCTTGAGGATGTCATGCAGAAGCTGGTGTGGAAAAGGAATCAACCGAAGACTTTACACGAGGCTGTAAATGATATATTATCTTTATCGGCAGATCAGATTGTCCGCTTTTTGTCAAAGCAGGCGATCATTGAAGGGTATCATCAAGAATTATCAGAGTTTAGCGATTTAATAGGAGGAAGAAACGTATGAAAAAGGGGACAAGAACAAGTCGTTTAACGGTCTTCATCGTGACTGTTGTTGCCATCTTTGCAATGATCGGCATCTTCGCGCAGGATGTCGCCAGAAACACGACGCTGGGTTTGGATTTGCAGGGCGGCTTTGAGATCGTCTATCAGATCAGCCCGCTGCAGGAAGGCAAAGATTTGCCGGCGATGTCCGCGGTGGCGGAAAGCGTCAGCAAGCGCATTAACGTACTGGGGGTCAGCGAACCTCAGATTTTGATTGAAGGCAACGACCGCATCCGCGTGCAGCTGGCGGGGGTCAAGGATCAGGAGGAAGCCCGGCGGGTGATTTCCTCGACCGCGAACTTAACGTTCCGCGACGTCAACGACAACCTGCTTTCCGATGCAAGCATCATCAAGGAAGGCGGCGCTTCTTTAGGGTATGAAAACGGCGCGCCGGTCGTCAGCTTGAAGATTGCCGATCAGGCGAAGTTTGCGGAAATCACGCAGAAGGTTTCCGAAATGGGAACCGGCAACAACATTATGATTGTCTGGCTGGATTATGAAGACGGCGATTCCTATGTCAAGGAAGCGGCCGTAGCGCAGGCCGGGGGCGAAGCGAAGTATATCAGCGCGGCGCAGGTCAAGTCGGCAATTTCCGGCGACTGCGTCATCAGCGGCGGCTTTACGGAAAGCGAAGCGCGCGAGCTGGCGGAGCTGATCAATTCCGGCAGTCTGCCTGTCAAGATGACAGAAATTTACTCCAACGTCGTCAGTGCCGACTATGGCATCGGCGCGTTTAACAAGACTGCGACGGCGGGCATCGTCGGCGTGGCGTTAGTCATGGTCTTCATGTTGGTCGTCTACCGTTTCGCGGGCGTGATTGCCGACGTGATGCTGGCGCTGTATATCTTCGCGGTCTTCGCGATTTACGGCGGCATGGGCGGCGTCTTTACGCTGCCGGGCATCGCAGCGCTGGTTTTAGGCGTCGGCATGACCGTGGACGCGAACATCATCACCTTCGAACGCATCAAAGACGAGCTGTACGCCGGCCGTTCCGTTCAGAACGCCGTCAAAGAAGGACAGTCGACTTCGTTTGCGACGATCTTCGACGCGCAGTTCACGACGCTCTTAGCGGCGTTGATCATGTATATCTTCGGCACCGGCGCAGTCAAGGGCTTTGCGACGATGCTGATGGTCACCGTTTTCTGCACGATGGTGTTAAACGTGTATGTCTCCCGCTTCTTAGTCAATCAGATCGTGAAGTCCGGCGCGCTGGACAACAAGAAGATCTGGTTCGGCGTGAAGCAGTCGAATATTCCGGATGTGGCCAAGCGTCAGGAACAGTTTTATTTCGGTCCGTTTAAGAAGGTCGACTTTGTCGGCAAAGCGAAGTATTTGATTACAACCAGCCTGATTATTCTGGCGGCGGCGGTCGTGATGATCTGCGTCAACGGCTTTGGCGGCAAGGGTGCGCTGAATTTGGGGATCGACTTCTCCAGCGGCACGAAGATTACCGTTTCATCCAATGAAACGCTGAATACCAATGAGGTCCGCAGCGATTTTGAAGCGCTGGGCTACAAGCCGAGCCGCGTACAGGCTTCCGGCGATAAGGTTGTTTACGTCACGCTGAACCAGGCGTTGGAACAGGATCAGCTGACTTCGATCAAGGAAACGCTGACGGCGAAATATGGAATTGAGCCAAACGATAACGTCGTTACGCCGGTCGTCGGCCGCGAGTTGGTCAAGAACGCGATCGCACTGTCCTTGCTGGCGTGGGTGGCGATGCTGATCTACATCACGATCCGCTTTAAATGGGATTATGCGGTCAGCTGTATCGTTGCGCTGGTTCATGACGTTGCAATCGTTCTGGCGATCTTCGCCATCTTCAGAATGGAAATCAACATCGAGCTGATTTCCGTCATTCTGGCGATCATCGGCTATTCGATCAACAACTCGATCGTCGTCTTCGACCGCGTCCGCGAGTCGGTGGCGGAAAGCCGCAAGCCGAAGCTGACAAACGAAGATTACAAGCAGATCGTCAACGACTCGCTGGATAAGACGCTGGTGCGTTCCGTCTTCTCTTCGATCACAACGCTGCTGCCGATCATCGCGCTGCTGTTGATGGGATCGGGTGCGATCGTCACGTTCAACTTCGCGATGTTCGTCGGTCTGATCGCCGGCACCTTCTCCTCGATCTTCATTGCGCCGCAGATGTGGTATGCTATTCGCACCCATGTGAAGCCGAAGGAAAAGAAAAAGAAGAAAGTCAAAAAAGAAAAACTGGACGAACTGACGATTCCAGGCATCAACGATTAACCATCAGGAAGGCGGCGCGAGCCGCCTTTTGTGCATTAGAAAGGAGCGCGAGCCCAGACAGACAGCGTATTTTATGATAAAATAAACAATACAGGTGAAAAATATGAAAATTGAACGAATTGAAACCAACGGCGAAGAAAAACGGATCCGGCAGGAATTTGGCGTCAGCGAACTGTGCGCGAAGGTGCTGGCCTGCCGCTGCCAGGACGATGAACAAATCCGTCAGGTGCTGAATCCGGATCTGACGCTGCATCCTTGCCAAAGCCCGGAACTCACGCAGATTTTAAAACGGCTGGACACCGCGCGTCAGCGGCATGAAAAAGTGCTGATCGCCGGCGATTATGACGCCGATGGCCTGTGCGCGACCGCAATCATGAAAGAGGCGCTTGACCGAACAGGAATTGTCAACGGGTTTTACGTTCCCCACCGGCTCAACGAGGGTTATGGCTTATCTGCGCAGACCGTGCAGCTGGCCAGGGAAAAGGGCTATTCGCTGATCCTGACCGTGGATAACGGCGTGGCGGCGCATCCCGCGCTGGCCTTGGCGAAGCAGCTGGGCGTGGAAGTGATCGTCACCGATCATCACGTAATCCAGCAGGAGCCTGAATGTCTGACGCTGCTGCACCCGTCGCGGATGGGCAGGCCATGGCAGTATTGCTGCGGAGCCGGGGTGGCGCTGCAGCTGTCGATGGCGATGACGGGTCCGCGCAAACGTCCGATCATGCTGGCGGCGATCGCGACGATTGCCGATATGATGCCGCTGTGGGAAGAAAACCGGATTCTGGTGCGGCTGGGACTGAAATATCTTAACGAACGCCAGTTTACGGCGATCGAAGCGCTCAATGAAAAGAAATGCGAGCTGTGGACGGAGAAAGAAGTCGCCTACCAGATCGTGCCGAAGCTCAACGCTGCTGGCCGGCTGGCCGAGCTGTGCAATATCAACAACATCGTGCGCTATCTGCTGCTGGAAGATCCGGCACAGATCGAATCCGCGGCGGCGCAGATCCGCCAGATTAATCAGAAGCGCCGCCAGATGAGCGACAAGATGACCAAAACGGCGATGGAACAGATGCATCCTGAGGATCCTTTCCATGTGATTGCGGACGGGGAATTCCACGAAGGCATCGTCGGTCTGGTCGCGGGCCGGATCATGAACGAAACGCATCGGCCGACGCTGGTGCTGGCGCCCAGCGCTCAGGGCTACAAAGGTTCGGTGCGCAGCGTACCGGGTTTGGATATCCAGACCTTCTTTGAGGATCTGCGCGGGTATCTGATCCAGTTTGGCGGCCATGCTCAGGCAGCCGGCATCGAAGTCGCGGCGGATCAGCTGGAACCGTTGAGGCAGGCGATCCTGGCTAAAATGAAAACGCTGAATTTAGCGCTGCAGGAGCCGACGCTGCAGGTATTGCCGGTCAGCGCTCAGGAAATCAATCTGACGGCGCTGCATGAGCTGGATCAGTTGGCTCCGTTTGGGCAGCAGTTTGAGCCGGTGACCTTTGAGGTCAGCGGGCTGACGATTCTGCAATACGCCAAAATGAAAGAAGTTTATCCTAAATGGCAGACGACCAACGGCGTCGATCTGATCGACGCGATCAGCTTTAACCGGGAACTGGACAATCCGCATCCGGTCAGCTGGATCGGTCAGCTGCAGATCAACCGCTTCCGCGGGCGGGAAAAGTGCTCGATTCTTGTGGAAACTGTTGAATAAAACAGTTCAATTTGATAAAAATTTGTTATAATAACGGTATTATAGGAGGCATCCATCCATGGACTTTAAAAAATATATTGCTTCAATTCCTGATTTCCCGCAGCCGGGCGTGCTGTTCCGCGATATTACGCCGCTGATGAGCAACGGCGAAGCGTTCCACGCGGCGACATCAGAAATTCAGAAGTTTGCCGAACAGGTCGGCGCGGAAGTGATCGCAGGGCCAGAATCCCGCGGCTTCATCTTCGGCTGTCCGGTGGCCGCGAATCTGCATATCGGCTTTGTGCCGGTCCGCAAGCCGGGCAAGCTGCCGCGTGAAACGATCAGCTACCGCTACGATCTGGAATATGGATCCAACGAACTGCACATGCACAAGGACGCGATCAAGCCGGGGCAGAAAGTGCTGATCGTCGACGATCTCTTGGCGACCGGCGGCACCGTTCAGGCCACGATTAAAATGATCGAAGAACTGGGCGGCGTGGTTGTCGGCTGTGCGTTTCTGATCGAGCTGGAAGGCTTGAAAGGGCGCGAGGCGCTGGCGGGCTACGAAGTCTTTACGTTGATGTCCTACGAATAAGCCGAAGAGGATTCTCTTCGGTTTTTCTCAAAAAAGGGGGAATGGGTTGTGGATAAAGGGAATACGATGATCACGCTGGATGAGCTGATGAATGAGGTGAAGACCTACATCCAGGAGCCGGACAGCCTGGCTCTGATCGAAAGGGCGTACCGCTATGCGCAGGAACACCATCAGGGGCAATTCCGCCGCAGCGGGGAACCGTATATGATCCACGCCGCCCAGGTGGGTTATATCCTGGCGACGATGAAGGTCGGACCGCGGACGATCTGCGCGGGGCTTCTGCACGACGTGCTGGAGGACTGCGGCGTTTCGGCCGAGCAGATGAGCGCGGATTTCGACGAGGAAATCACGATGCTGGTGGAAGGGGTCACCAAGATCGGCAATCTGAAATTTAAGGACGAGAAGGAATATCAGGCGGCGAATCATCGTAAGATCTTTATCGCGATGGCCAACGATATCCGCGTAATCGTGATCAAGCTGGTCGACCGGCTGCACAACATGCGCACGCTGCAGTACATGCCGCCGCAAAAGCAGCAGAAGATCGCGGCGGAAACGCTGCAGGTCTACGCGCCGATCGCCCACCGCTTAGGTATCAGCGAGATCAAAAACGAATTGGAGGATCTCAGCTTTTACTATCTCGACCGCGAGAAATACTATGAGATCGCACATCTGGTCGAAGAGAAAAAGGCGATGCGGGACGAGCAGGTCAAGCACATGATCCGCGACATTTCTGAAATGCTGCAGGAAAAAAACATCGAATTCCGGATTTTCGGCCGCAGTAAGCATCTTTACAGCATCTACAAAAAGATGAAGACGAAGAACAAACGGTTTGAGGAAATCCTCGATTTGTTAGCGATCCGGATCGTTACTCAGACCAAGCTGAACTGTTATGAAATCCTCGGCTATATCCACGCCGCTTACCGCCCGATTCCCGGTCGCTTGAAGGACTATATCGCGGTGCCGAAATCGAACATGTACCAGTCGCTGCACACGACGATCGTCGGCGATGAAGGGCGCATTTTTGAGATTCAGATCCGCACCGAGGAGATGGACAGTATCGCCGAGATGGGCATTGCGGCGCACTGGCGCTACAAGGAAGGCACGAAGTATGATCCGCATAAGGAACAGCGTGAAATCGAACAGAAGCTGTCGTGGTTCCGTGATCTGTCGGCGCTGACCGGCGATCTCAGCGATGATCCCAACGAATACATGGATACGCTGCAGAAGGATATCTTTGAGGCGAACGTCTATGTCATGACGCCGAAAGGGCGGGTCATCGAGCTGCCTAACGGCTCCACGCCGATTGACTTCGCCTACCGTGTGCATACCGAGGTCGGCCATTCCACCGTCGGCGCGATGGTTAACGAAACGCTGGTGCCGCTGAACACGCCGTTAAAAACCGGCGACGTCGTGCAGATCAAGACGTCCAAGCAGTCCGCGGGCCCAAGCGAGGACTGGCTGAAATTTGTCAAGACCAACCATGCGAAAAACAAGATCCGCGGCTTTCTGCAGAAGAAGGAAGTCGAGAAGAAACAGGAGTTTATCGAACGGGGCGAACAGATCATCCGCGACGAGCTGAAAAAACGCGGCTATCCGGAAAAGGATTATTTTGAACGGAAAAAGATTGAAAGCATTCTGACGGCGTTTCAGGTCGGCTCCTATACCGATCTGATGTACGGGATCGCCGTGAAGTCGATCTCGGTGATCAGCGTCATTGAAAAGCTGACAAATCAGAAAAAACCGATCATTCTGGATAATGAAACGGTCAGCCGGTCGTTTTCTCCAGCCCGCAAAGCGCCGAGCAAATCCGGGATTATCGTGCCGGGCATCGAGTCGATGATGATTTCGCTGGCCGGCTGCTGCAGCCCGATCCCGGGCGATGAAATCGTCGGTTATATCTCCAAGGGCAACGGCGTCAAGGTTCACCGCCGGGATTGTCCGAACGTCGCCAACGAGAAATCGCGGCTGATCGACGTGGAATGGGACGACCGCCGCGAACCGCGCAAATATGAAGCGACGATTCAGATTTACAGCCACGACCGCAATTTCCTGTTAACTGATTTGATGACGGTCATCTCGCAATGCAAGGCATCGCTGCAGAATATCAATTCCTCCGTCAATCAGGAAGAATTGACGGTATCGACAAAAATCATGCTGCTGGTCGATGATTACGATCATTTAAAAACGCTGATCGCCAATCTGAAAAAGGTGAACAGCGTGGTCAGCGTGGAACGGGTAATCCAGTAAAGGAGGACTTCATACATGAAACTCAGTACGAAATGTTTACTGACAACTTTCGGCGCCGCCGCTGCGGTGGGAACGGCGTATGCCGTGCAGCGCAAGGCTAATCAGCGAAAGCAGCGTTTTGATCAAGACGCCGGGTTTGAGCTGAAGGAATACCGGATGATCAATGGGATTCAACAGTATCTGGTGCACCGCACGGAGAACGATGAAAATCCGGTGCTGTTAGTTCTGCACGGCGGGCCGGGCGAATCCGCGATGCCGACGCGCTATCTGTATCAGCGCGAATGGGAAAAGTATTTCACGGTGGTGAATTGGGATCAGCGGCTGTGCGGCAAGACGCTGCAGATCAACGCCGATCAGAAGGAGGAGCTGGCTTCTTCGCTGACGCTGGATCAGCTGATCGAGGACACGCGTGAGATCTGCGATGTGCTGCGTGCGCAATATCATCAGGATAAGATTTTCATTCTCGGTCATTCCTGGGGCAGCGTGCTGGGCACGATGTTTGTTCGCAAGTATCCTGACCGCGTGAAAGCTTACGTCGGCGTCGGTCAGGTCGTCAGTATGCGGCGCAACGAAGAAACCGGCTATCAGAAAGTGCTGCAGAAAGCGCGGATCGCCGGAGCGGATCACGACGTCCAACGGCTGTTGGCACTGACGCCGTATCCCCAAACGCAATTTGATCAGGAAATGATGGATAAAATGATGGCCGTGCGCAGGCTGCAGCGGAAATATCATCTCGCTGCTCCAATCTCGCTGAAAGCTCTGTGGCAAATGCTGGTGGCGCCCGATGTCAACCCTGGCGAGTTCTCAGTCTACTTCAACCTTGATTTCAAGCTGCAGCTGCCGTTGCTTCAGGAACTGATGAGCTTTGATCTGGAAGCACTGGATCGGCATTACGAAGTCCCAGTGTACTATTTGTTAGGCGATCAGGACTGGCAGACGCCGTATCCGATCGCGCAGGAATACTTCGCGGGGATCGAAGCGCCGCGGAAGCAGCTGATCCTGATTCCGAATGCCGGACATAATACGATGATCGACCAGCCGGAGTTTTTCCTCAATGCGCTGCGCGCCGTCTTGTTAGCGTAGTCTTCATTTTTTATAAAAGGATGTGGGAAGCCATGTCCTTTTTTACAGGTAAAAGTAAAGAAGAAAGTTTGTTGCCAAGGGACAGATCACATTACGGGTTATGCTTCGGTTTCAAGACTGCCGCCGCAACCAGAAGAGTGCTTGATCTTCTGATGAAATTTCAGTTAAATCCGGCGATTGAAACTATAAGTCAGGCTCGAAACTTGGTAAAGGAAAGTTGGCAGGAAATCTCTTTTTTTGCCATGATCCGCTTCAAGGATCCCTGATCGCGCTGCCGCCTGCGGGGACCCGCGTTTGGGAAAATACGAAAAAAGCTCTCGAATGAGAGCTTTATTTACATATGGCGGAGAAAGAGGGAGTCGAACCCCCGCAGGCTTTCACCTCTGCCAGTTTTCGAAACTGGTCCCTTCGGCCACTTGGGTATTTCTCCGTGTGCCTTCTTATTATACAAAATTCTTTTCAAAAAATCGAGTCCTAAATGAAAAGAAATGCAAAAAAATTCAAAGGCGTTCAAAATGACGATGAATCGATTCCCTTCTCATTCAGATCACTTCATAGAAGATCGTTAATAAAATACTCAACGTCAGAAGCAGGCCGGCCAGCTTTAACACGAAGTGTCCGCTGTCTTTCCGCCGTGCTTTCTGTTTCTGCGCGTAATCGAAATACCGCTGCGGCTGCGTTTCGGGATGGCGCATCAACAGGTTCTTCGCCGACGAAAACGAATAGGACAGAAAATCAAAATAACCACCGTGAATCAAAAACTCCACCAGTCCCACGACAAGCAGAACCAGACTGAGGATCGACAGAACGTCGATAAACATCAATAACGGATTGTCAGAAAAAAAGGCGCACCCGGCGCTGAAAATCAACGCCGCCAAAGTGAAGCTCAATAAAGATTTAAGATTTTTTTTCATACGCTACCTCGGGGGCTATTATATCAAATCCCGCACGAAAGATGAAACTAATTTCACAAAATTGTCATATTTCATTCCAAATTTTTAAGGATATCATTCGCAACATTGGTACGATTTTTAGTCAATGCAGTAAAATTAAAGGTTTCATTTTTTCCATGATTGAAAATTGATTTTGAAAGGAATATACTAAGTGGCGTGCTTTAAACAAGGAGGGAGGTCGTGCTATGGAATCTGAGATCCTGGATCTGATTCAAGCGGATCAGAAGACGCGAAAAGCGGTAGAAGAAGCGCATCGGATGAAATTTGAGCTGAAGCGGAAAATTGCCGATACGGAAAAGCAGATCAGCGAAGACGCGTGGAAAGAAGTTCATCAGCGGGTCGACGCAAAAAAAGCCGAGCTGGATTATCAGATCAGCCAGGTGGAATCCGAGAATTTGAAGGAATATGAGCAGGAGCTGAAGCGGCTTCAGGCTCATTATCTGGAGAAAAAAGAGGAATGGCAGAAAGAACTGGTTCGCCGTTGCCTGGAAATTTGAACGTCCAGCATACGACCTAGTTAAAAAGGAGGGGTGCCATGGGAACCGCATCGAATGCAGCAATGGCGACCAAAGCCAAGGCGATGTTTGGAAAACGGCTGACGGCTTCGGATTACCAGCAGCTGCTGCAGAAGAAATCAATTCCGGAAATCGCTTCTTATCTTAAAAACGAAACGCTGTTTCGGGAAGCGCTGGAAGGATACAGTGAAACCGGGCTGCACCGCGGTCAGCTGGAAATGCTGATCCGGCGCGATCTGGGAACCCGGCTGTCCCGGCTTTTACGGTATGCCAGTACCAGTGGGGATAAGTTTTATCGCTACGGCATCATGATGAGCGAGGTTGAGCAGATCATGGCCTGCATCCGCGCCTTTAATGATGAGGACAACTACAAGATGATCGGCGAGCTGCCGCTGTATATCGAAAAGAGTACGTCGTTCGATATCCGGGCGCTGGCTCAGGTGCGCGATTTCAATGCGCTGCTGGAAGTGCTGGATAAAACGCCGTATGCCGATCTGATCCGTCCATTCTCCGTGACGGACATGGAGGAGTTTGATTATACGGCCTGCGAAAGCGTCCTGCAGAAGTATTTCTATGATCAGGTCATGAAGATCGTCGATCAGGAGTTCAGCGGCAAGGTGAAAAAGGAGATCCGGGAGATTTTCCTGACCCAGATCGAATTGGACAACATCACGCGGATCTATCGTTCCAAACGGTATTTCAACGCGACGCCCGCGCAGATCAAAAAAGTCATCAATCCGGTTTACCTGCGGATACCGAAGCGGGAATTGGAGGATATGATCGATCACTGCAACGCTGAGGAATTCATGGAACGGCTGGCCCGTTCCGCCTATCACAACTATCTGGATTCCTCCAACTTCGCGTACATTGAATATCACGCGCAGTCGATCAATTATAACCTGAACAAGCGGCACATGATGTTTTCGACCAATCCGGACATCGTGCTGATCGCGTATCTGGTATTGTCGGAAACGGAAATTCAAAACGTCGTTGATATTATCGAGGGTGTCCGCTATGGAATCCCGGCCGATAAGATTAACCGGCTGTTGATTTATTAAGAAGAAAGGGGGAGCTTATGTCAATCGTAAAAATGAAGCTGGCGACGGTGCATGCCGGAGCCGATCAGTTTCAGGACGTGCTGAAACGCTGCGTATCCTGCGCTCAGTTCCATCCGGAACCGGCGGCGCATCTGATCAACGATGAGAACGGCGGCAAGGCGCTGCAGGACGAAAATGTCTACAACGAATACCTGAACCAGCTGAAAAATATTGGCCATAGCGTCGGTTTCGAGCTGAAAGCCGGACCGGTCAGCCGCAGCTATGAAGAAGCGGAAATTGAAGCGTTTATCAAGGAAGTCAACGAGCAGTTCGCGCTGATCGCGGATACGCACGAGCTGATGACCTTGACGGACAATGATGAAATCGCTTTGGAAAAAGTGCGGAGCTATGGATTTGAGGCGATGCATGAGTGCCAGTATATTTCGTTCGGAATGGGCCGCCTGCCGGCTGAAAGCTTCAAGAAGCTGAGTCTGATCGAAAAGAAGAACTTCGTCGTTGAGGAGCTGCATAAAAGCGGCCAGTACGTCTGGATCCTGTATGCGACGTCCAACACCTTCGTTAAAGAAGTCAGAAAATGTATGGAAAGCCTGTTCATCGAGGAAATTCCGATCCCGCGCATCGACGGAAAGAAAATCCTGGAACAGTATAAGGAAAAGCTGACGGAGGTTTATTCCTATTGCGCTTATACCAGTGAAATCCGCAAGCTGTACCGCTATGTCGTGCAGGTGCAGGACGACTATCAGCTGGCTGGCTTTGTGCCGGAAAAATCAGCGGATCAGTTTGTCCGGCTGTTTGACGGGCTGAATGTCCGCGTCGATCTGGCTGAACCGGAAACGGCGCCGCAGCTGGTGCCGCCGACGATGCTGCACAACGTCTGGCTGTTCCGTCCGTTCGAGATGTTCGTCGAGATGTATGGTCTGCCGAATTATCATGACCTGGATCCGACGCCGTTTGTGGCCGTCACGTTCTGCCTGTTGTTCGGCATCATGTTCGGCGATCTCGGTCAGGGCGCGCTGCTTCTGATCGGCGGTCTGCTGCTGGAAAAAATCAAGCATAACCGGCTGGCCGGCATCGTCGGCCGGGCGGGATTGACGTCGATGATCTTCGGCTTCCTGTTCGGATCAGTCTTCGGCGTGGAAACACTGCTCAATCCAGTGCATCAGAGCCTGTTCGGCGTTCGCGAGAAGCTGTTTGAGGTCATGGACGCCAGCGCGACGATGCCGTTATTGATCGGCGCGGTTGCGATCGGCGCAGTGCTGATCCTGATGACGATGATCATCAATATCTATCTGAATATCAAGCGCAAAGAGATGGCGGAAGCGCTGTTCTCGCAGAACGGCGTGGCCGGATTTATTTTCTACGGCTATATCATTCTGTTTTTGATCGGCATGTTCATGCCGGATATGCTGCCGTTTAATCCGGGAAGCAAGCCGCTCATGATTTTGTTCATCGGCGTGCCGGTCGTCCTGTTCTTCATGAAGGAACCGTTAAACGGCTTAATGAAGGGCGAGGGGCTGACGCCGCATCAGGGCTGGGGCAACTTCGTGCTGGAAGAAGTGTTTGAAGTGCTGGAAATCATCCTGAGCTTCGTCACCAATTCCCTGTCTTACCTGCGTGTCGGCGGCTTCGTTCTGAGCCATGCCGGCATGATGCTCGTCGTCATGACGCTGGTCAAAATGACCGGCAACGCCGGACCGGTCGTCTTCGTGCTGGGCAACTTGTTTGTCATGGGCTTAGAAGGTCTGATCGTCGGCATTCAGACATTGCGTCTGGAATATTATGAAATGTTCAGCCGCTACTTTGTCGGCAACGGGAAGAAATTTACGATGATCTCATCGGAAAATGCATAAGGAGGAAAATAAACCATGTTAACATTACTTGAAATGCTGCTGCCTTTGATCGCCGTGATCCTGGTGATCGCTCCGCTGTTCTTCATCTACAAAAAGGGCGCTTCCGCTGAAAACCTGAAAACCAAGCTGATCGCGCAGATCTGCGTCTTCGGCGGCGTCTTCGTCTTAGCTGTCCTGTTCCAGTTCGGCGGCGTCCATGCGCTGGCGGAAGGTACGGCGGCCGCCAATTCCATCACCGGCACTTTAGCTCAGGGGATGGGCTTTATTGCAGCGGCGCTGGCGACGGGCTGTTCGGCAATCGGCGCCGGCTGGGCGGTGGCTTCCGCGGCTCCGGCAGCGATCGGAGCGATCTCGGAGAATTCGGAAAACTTTGGTAAGGCGATCATCTTCGTCGCGTTGGGCGAAGGTGTTGCGATCTACGGTCTGCTGATTTCCATCCTGATCATCAATAAGCTGTAAGATCGGGGATTGTCATGAAACTTTATTTGATCAGTGACAATATTGATACCCAGATGGGCATGCGCTTAGCCGGGGTCGAAGGCGTCGTGGTCCACGAACGGGACGAGGTGCTGGCCGCTTTGAACAAAGCGATTGAAAACCCCGAGATCGCGATCGTGTTAATGACGACGAAAATCGTCAACACCTGCCCGGACGTGGTATCCGATTACAAGCTGCGGCTGTCCAAGCCGCTGCTGGTCGAAATTCCAGATCGTCACGGGTCAGCC
This sequence comes from Holdemania sp. 1001095H_141210_F2, assembly GCF_015558105.1. NCBI lineage: Bacteria > Bacillati > Bacillota > Erysipelotrichia > Erysipelotrichales > Erysipelotrichaceae > Holdemania > Holdemania sp. 1001095H_141210_F2. The sequence continues at coordinate 182,302 of NZ_JADNPO010000002.1, read as the reverse complement.
AAAATCGGAGAAACGATCGACCGCTACATCAGCGAAGCGATCGGCATCAAATTGTGAGGTGAAAACAATGGCAGAGAAGACAGAAGCGCTCACGGCTATCCTGGAGGACATTCAGGATCAGGCCGGCTTGGTTACCGATCAGATTCATTCTGAGGTGCAGCAGCTGCAGGACGAGGAGATTCATTTCTTCACGGAATCGCTGCATAAGGAAACCGGGCACTACGAAGAAAAAGAAATCAGCGAGCTGGAGCTGCTGCAAGCCACGAAGACCTCCCAAGCCAAGCTGAAAATCAAGCGGGATCTGCTGGCGCAGCGCCAGGCGATGGCCGCGGAACTGTTTGACCACGTGGCTGACGAGCTGAAAGCGTTCGTGGCTTCCTCCGCTTACGCGGATTTACTCGAAAAGAAGCTGGATAAGCACGCGAAGATCGCCGGCAAGGCCGGAACGTTCATCGTGCGCGAACAGGACGAAGCGCTGATGCGCGAAATCTTAAAGCGCAAGGGCTTTTCTCAGTCGGTGGAAACAGCGTATCTGGAATTTGGCGGATGGCGCTTTATGTGTCCGTCAGAGGGCTTTGAGATCGACGAAACGCTGGACAACGCATTAAGAAATCAGAAAGAGTGGTTCCAGAACAATTCCGGATTCACATTGTAATACGACAAAAACCGAGGTGAAGACATTGAATAACAATTTGATCTATTCAATCAACGGACCGGTTGTCACCGTCAAGGATTCCAAAGACTTTTCCATGCAGGAGATGGTCTTTGTCGGCAATAAGGAAATGATGGGGGAAGTCATCGGCATTGATGAACAGTACACGACGATTCAGGTGTACGAATCCACCACGGGTCTGAAACCGGGCGAACCGGTTCGGCCTTCCGGATCTCTGTTGTCTGCGACGCTGGGGCCGGGAATTCTGAAAAATATCTTCGACGGCATCGAACGTCCGTTAAAAGAGCTGATGGAAACCGAAGGCGCGTTCATTGCCGCCGGAACGACGGTTTCCCCGCTGGATGAAGAAAAACTGTGGGACGTGACGATGCAGGTCAAGCTGCACGACCGTTTGCGTCCGGGACAGATCTACGCGACCTGCCCGGAAACCGAGCTGATCGAGCATCGCTGCATGCTCAGTCCGATGCTTCCGGAAGGCGAGGTCATTTTCGTCGCTGAAAACGGTCAATTTCATATCAACGACGAGATCGTGCGGATCCGTGACGATCAGGGCGAAGAACATGCGCTGACGCTCACTCAGAAATGGCCGATCCGCAATCCGCGGCCGGTCGGCTATCGCAAGCCGATCACCCGTCCGCTGATCACCGGTCAGCGCGTCATCGACACGCTGTTCCCGATCGCCAAGGGCGGCGCAGCCGCCATTCCGGGCGGGTTTGGCTCGGGCAAGACGATGACCCAGCATCAGCTGGCGAAATGGTGCGACGCCGACATCATCGTGTATGTCGGCTGCGGCGAGCGCGGTAACGAAATGACTCAGGTTCTGGAGGAATTCACGGACCTGATCGACCCGAAAAGCAACAAGCCGCTGCTGGCGCGGACAGTCTTGATCGCCAATACGTCCAACATGCCGGTCGCGGCGCGTGAAGCGAGCATTTACACCGGCATCACGCTGGCGGAATATTACCGCGATATGGGCTATCACGTCGCGATCATGGCCGACTCCACCAGCCGGTGGGCGGAAGCGCTGCGTGAAATTTCTGGACGTCTGGAAGAAATGCCGGCGGAAGAAGGCTTCCCGGCGTATCTGCCGTCGCGGATCTCGCAGTTCTATGAACGTGCGGGCTATATCGAAACCTTAAACGGAGCCGAGGGTTCCGTCACGATTATCGGCGCAGTCTCGCCGCAGGGCGCGGACTTCTCCGAGCCGGTCACCCAGAATACCAAGCGGTTTGTGCGCTGCTTCTGGGCGCTGGATAAGTCGCTGGCATATGCCCGTCACTATCCGGCGATCAACTGGAACGACAGCTATTCCGAATATCTGGACGATCTGGCACGCTGGTACGACAAGAACGTCGACCATGAATTCAACGCGCTGCGTCAGGAAATTCAGGCGATCCTGCATGAAGAGAATCAGCTGATGGAAATCGTCAAGCTGATCGGCTCCGACGTGCTGCCGGAAGATCAGAAGCTGACGATGGAAATCGCCAAAGTGATCCGCGTCGGCTATCTGCAGCAGAATGCTTACCATCCAGCCGATACCTACGTGCCGTTTGAGAAGCAGTTCAAGATGCTGAAGATTATCTCGTATCTCAACGCACAGGCCAAAAAGCTGGTGGCCAGGCGGATTCCGGTATCGCTGATTGCCAAGACCGGAATTATCGACAAGGTCGTCAAGATTAAATACGACGTGCCGAATGATCAGCTGGAGCTTCTGGACGGTTATTTTGAGATGATCGATCAGGCTCTGGCCCAGGTGGAATAGGAGGAGAAAACAGATGAGCGTTCAATTAATGGGTTTGAATGAAATCAACGGTTCTCTTGTTGCCCTGGACAACGTCGAGGACGTCAGCAATGAAGAAATGGTTGAAATTGAGCTGACCGACGGCTCCGTGCGCAGCGGCCGTGTCGTCCAGATCGAGGGCCGACGCGCGATCATTCAGGTGTTTGAAGGCACGACCGGATTATCCAAAATCAACAACAAGACCCGTCTGTTAGGTCATCCGATGGAGCTGGCGGTGTCCCAGGAAATTCTGGGCCGGATCTTCAACGGCGCGGGCGAGCCGATCGACGGTTTGGGCGAGGTGTACGCGGAGAAGCGTCTGGATATCAACGGTCAGCCGCTCAATCCCGTTGCCCGGAAATATCCGCGCAATTATATCAACACCGGAATTTCTGCGATTGACGGTTTAAACACGCTGATCCGCGGGCAGAAGCTGCCGATTTTCTCCGGCTCCGGTATGCCGCATGACAAGCTGGCCGTTCAGATCGTCCGGCAGGCGCAGCTGGCCGAGGGTGATGGGAAGAACTTCGGCATCGTGTTCGGCGCGATGGGCGTCAAGAACGACGTCGCCGATTACTTCAAGCGCAGCTTTGAGGAAACCGGCGTCATGGAAAAGGTCGTCATGTTCATCAATCTGTCCAACGATCCGATTATCGAACGGACGCTGACCCCGCGCTGTGCTTTGACGGCCGCGGAGTATCTGGCGTTTGAAAAGAACATGCACATTCTGGTCATCTTAACGGATATGACCTCATATTGTGAGGCGCTGCGTGAAGTGTCCAGTTCCAAGGGCGAGATTCCGGGCCGTAAGGGATATCCGGGATATCTGTACTCCGATCTGGCTTCGCTGTATGAAAGAGCGGGGATTGTCGAGGGCGTGGAAGGCTCAGTCACGCAGATTCCGATCCTGACGATGCCCAACGACGACATCACCCATCCGATTCCGGACTTAACGGGCTATATCACCGAGGGCCAGATCGTACTGGACCGCTCGCTGCATCAGACCGGGATTTATCCGCCGATCGGCGTGTTGGCTTCCTTGTCCCGTCTGATGAAAGACGGCATCGGCGAAGGCTATACCCGCAAGGATCATGCCGACGTGTCCAACCAGCTGTTCGCCTGCTATGCCAAGGTGCAGGACGCGCGCTCGCTGGCTTCGGTTATCGGCGAGGATGAGCTGTCGGATATGGATAAGAAATACATGGCGTTCGGCCGGCTGTTTGAGAAGGTCTTCGTCGGTCAGGGCTTTGATTCCAAGCGTTCGATCAACGAAACGCTGGATCTGGGCTGGGCGCTGTTGTCCACGCTGCCGATCGAAGCGCTGGATCGTCTGGATCCGGAAGTCATCAAGGGAAATTACGATCCGAAGCGGGCCGCGCGGATGCTGAATCTAAGCGGTCAGGAGTAGGCTTATGGAAAACAAGGTATTCCCGACCAAGGGCAACCTGATCGCGTCCAAAAAGTCGCTGGCGCTGGCCCGGATGGGCTATGATCTGCTGGACCGCAAACGGAACGTGCTGATCCGCGAAATGATGCAGTTAGTCGATAAAGTTAAAATGCTGCGTGACGAGATTACCCAGAGCTATGCGACGGCGTATTATCTTCTGCAGCAGGCCAACGTCTCAACCGGCATTATCTCCGATATCGCCGCCAGCGTGCATGTCGAAACCGGCGTGCATGTCACCTACCGCTCAGTCATGGGCGTTGAGGTGCCGTCCGTCAGCATCGAACCGTCGGAAACGAAAATGGAGTATGGCTTTGAAGGCACGAACTCCCGTGTCGATGAAGCGTACCTGCAGTTTCACCGCGTCAAGGAGCTGACGATCATCCTGGCGGAGGTCGACAACAGCGTGTACCGGCTGGCTAATGCGATCCGCAAGACGCAGAAGCGGGCCAACGCGCTGAAGAATATCAGTATTCCGAATCTGGAAGCGACCGTGAAATTCATCACAGAATCGCTGGAAGAAAAAGACCGTGAGGAATTCTCCCGCCTGAAGGTCATCAAGGCGAACAAGGCGAAGGAAACCGCCGTCGAATAAATGGTAAAAAACCGCAGAAATCCGCAAATAAGGCCGGATTCGCTGCGGTTTTTTTGGGGTTTGGCGTATAATAAGGGACACGAGGGAGGATGAGCGGCAATGCGGATAGGTTTGATCTCGGATACGCACAACGTCCTGCGTCCGCAGGTAATCGAACTGTTAAAAACTTGCGATGCAATCTGGCATGCGGGCGATTTCTGCGAACCGGAAATCTGGGAAGCGCTGAACGCGCTGAAACCGCTGCGCGGCGTGCAGGGCAACAATGACGAAGATCCTTTTTTTGAACGGCTGCCTACTATCGACGAGTTTGACTGCGGAGGGCTGCATATTGCGATGGCGCACAGCCGACGTTCGCTGGATTGCGTGCGGGCTGATCTGAAAATTTTCGGTCATTCCCACCAGTTTTGCGACGAGCAGCTTAAAACGGTGCGCTGGCTGAATCCCGGCAGCTGCGGGCGAAAGCGGTTTAATCTGGAGCTGACGATGATGATATTGACAATTAAGGATCAGAAGCTGCAGGTCGAGCGGATCGATCTTAGCCGCTAAGAAGTCCGGCTGCGGCGAGCTTTGCCGCAGCTTCGACCTTGAACCGGAAATCAAAAAAAGAACGGAACTCTGAAATCAAAGTTCTGTTCTTTTTTCTATGTTTCCGGCAGCCAGGCCGCTTTCATAATGCTCCATGATTTTAAATCATGAAACTTCGCAGCTTACAATCCAGCCAGCTGACGGATCTTGTCTTCGCTTAGCCGCCAGGTCGTCCATTCCGTCAGGCCTTCTGCGCCCAGATTTTGATAAAAGGCGATCGACGGAGCGTTCCAGTTGAGGCATACCCATTCCATCCGGCCACAGCGGCGCTCGACGGCGATTTCCGCCAGCCGTTTGAAGAACGCTTTGCCGTAGCCGCGGCCGCGTTTTTCCTGCAGGACGTACAAATCTTCCAGATACAATCCTTTCCGGCCGACAAACGTTGAGAAGTTGTGGAAATACAATGCAAAGCCAACGACCTGACCGTCCTCCTCACCTAACAGTACTTCCGCCCGGCGTTCGACGAACAGCTGGTCGTAAAGGGTGGCGTCGTCCCAGACGACCTCATCGCTCATTTTTTCATATTCCGCAATCAGCCGGATGAACCGGCCGATCGTCGCGCAGTCTTCCGGCTGCGCCTGTCTGATTGTAAAACCCATGATGTCCCTCCTGATCTCATTCTGGAATCTATTGTACCGAATTTCAGACCGGATGACCATCCCTTTTCTTCCAAAGAGTGCCAGAGGAATGCGGGAATATTCCTCTGCGGGCCGGGAAAACTTCCATTACGCACATCAGGAGGGTCCGGGTCAATGGGTAAATATAAAGTAGAGATCTGCGGCGTCAACACGGCGACGCTGCCGGTTTTAAAGAGTCAGCAGATGACGGAGCTGTTCGTTCAGCTGCAAAACGGCGATTTGTCAGCCAAGGAGAAGCTGATCAACGGCAATCTCAAGCTTGTTCTGTCGATCGTCCAGCGCTTTGCGCACCGCACGGAAAACATGGACGATTTGTTTCAGATCGGCTGCATCGGACTGATCAAGGCGATTGATAATTTCGATCTTTCCCATGAAGTCCGCTTTTCAACCTACGCCGTCCCGATGATCATCGGCGAGATCAAGCGTTATCTGCGGGACAACCAGATGATCCGGGTCTCGCGGCATCTGAAGGATCTGGCATACAAGGTATTGAAGGAAAAAGAAGCGTTCATCCATGCGAATCAGCGTGAGCCTTCGCTGGCGGAACTGGCGGAGATCATGGGCGTCAAGGAAAAAGAGATCGCCGAAAGTCTGGAATCGCTGCAGAGCGTCGTCAGCATCTTTGAGCCGATCTACAACGACGACGGCGACACGTTGTACCTGCTGGATCAGATCAAGGATGATCACGATGAGATCGGCAAGCTTTCCAGTCTGATCGCACTGAAGGAAAGCATGAAGCATTTGAGCGATAAGGAAGCCCAGATTATCAACAAGCGCTACTATCAAGGCCAGACGCAGACAGAAATCGCCTCTGAACTGGGAATTTCCCAGGCCCAGGTGTCGCGCCTGGAAAAAAGCGCGCTGCAATGTCTGAAAAAGAATTTCTGACCCTTTTCGATTTTTTTAGAGTCGATTCGATCGTTTGCACAAAAATCCGCCGGCGGCATACACTGAAAACAGGTGATAACTATGAAATTCAGTGAACTGCAGGACAAACAGGTCGTCAATGTTCAGGACGGCACCCTGATCGGCCGCGTCGAAGATTTGGACGTATCGCTGACCAACTACCAGGTTCAATCGTTTCTCGTCGGCAGGAATACCGGCTGGCTTCGTTCGTTGTTCGCGTTTTTATTTCCGCCGGCGCGGATCATCGTCTGCCTGGATCAGGTCGTCAGCGTCGGTGAAGATGTGATCCTGATCCATCCGCGGACCAAGAGCGGCAAGGGGAAGGAGTAAACGGCTGGAAAGCTTTGGAAAACAGAAGCCGGAATTTCGTTCTTTTTCGCTAAAATTCGTGTGAAAAAGGCGGTTGAAATCCTTTCATTTCTGTGAACTCGGTATTCCCTTGCGCAGATTTATGATATAATGAACGAGAACTAAAGGAAGGTGCAAACCATGGGAGTATTAGATAAAATGAAGAATTTCATCGCTCCGGTCGACGATGATTACGATGAGGAAGAACTGGAAGTAGAAGAAGACGAGATCGCCGTTCCCGTCAAATATGAACAGCCGCAGACGAAAGGCGTAACCAAGCTCGCTTCGGATACGAAAATGGTTTTGTTTGAGCCGCGTTCGTTTGACGAAGCCGAGGAAGTCGCGAAGCATTTGAAGGAAAGACGCGCCGCCGTTGTCAATCTGCACCGGCTGCAGCGGGAATACGCGCAGCGCACGATCGACTTTTTAACGGGCGTTGTGTTCGCGCTGGACGGAACGATTCAGAAGATCGGCCACAACGTCATTTTGTGCACGCCGAAGTCCATTGCCGTTCATGGGGAAATCACCCTGGACAGCAATGAAGAATAGTGCGGACCCCGCATTTTTCGGAGTCGGACGAAGCCGCGCTGCAGGCCCGGCTGGAAGACTGGATTGATCAGTGCAGGACGCGCCGCAAGCCGGTGCGCTCCTGTTTTCTTTCGCCTTCCCAACAGGAAGCGCTAAAACCGTTTCTGCCGTGGGATCTGGCGTACCGCTGGGACGGCGGCTGTGCGGAGGCGGAGCGGAAAAAGCTGATCCTGGCTCCGGAGGAAGACGCGTGCGTCAGCGACATCGTCTGTTTGACCGCGCGGATTTCGGATAAATTTGTGCAGGTAAAGCATCCCGATGTTTTAGGCGCGCTGATGAACCTGGATCTCGACCGCTCGCAATTTGGGGATCTGTGGGTTGAGCCGGGCCGGATTGTGATCTATACCAGCGAAGAGCTGGCGGATTACGTTTGTATGAATCTGACGCGGATTCATAAGCTGTCGATCCGTCTGGAACGCTCGTCGATGATGTATGAGCCGGTCGTAAAGAAGCAGGCGCTGACGGTGATCGTCACGGCGCTGCGGCTGGACTGCGTGATCGCGGGATTATGCCGGATGTCACGGGCGAAGGCGCAGGATTTGATCCGGGCGCAGAGAGTGTCGGTGAATCACAAAATTCTTGATGAATGCGACTTTCTGTGTCATAATGAAGACACGATTTCCGTGCGCGGGTACGGGCGTTTTGTGCTGAAAGGCCAGCGCGGTCAGACCCGCAGCGACCGGATCGTCGCTGAATTCGAACAGTATGTTTAAAAGGAGGGATTTCTTTGGAACCGGGAACACCGAAATTCCGAGTGATGAAAAACGGATACGACCGCTTTGCCGTCGACGACGCGGTTGACCGGTATGTCCGGGAAATTGATTCTCTGAAAAAACAGCTGGATCTGACCAGCCGTCAGATTCAATCCGCCAACGAACAGCTGGCGGTGATCCGTCAGCGTTATCAAACGTTGGTCAGCGAACTGACCGTGAAGGAAAAGGCGGCCGATGATATCGCGCGCCTGGCCCTCAAGGAAGCCAACACGATCATCGAAACCGCACAGAACAACGCGGATGCGATCGTGAGCGAAGCGCTGACGACCGCCCGGATCATCCTGAACGACCTCTCGCGCATCGCGTCGGAGGCGACGGAGATGAAGGGCGATATGCAGGAACAGCTGTCCTCGCTGATGGGGATGCTGGATCAGTTTGAAATTCCGCCGGTTCCGAAATCGGAATGGCTGAATCAGGAAAAGCTTTGATGCAGGACGCGCCGGTTCCACGGCAACGGGAGTGCAGAGAGTCTGCGGGTTGGTGAAACGCAGAACCCCGGGTGGACAGGACATCACCTGCGAGCTGTCTTTTTGAAATGAGTAGGAAAGACCGCGGCTCAGCGTTATGAGAGAAGCGCATTCTTCCCCTGAAGGCGGAAGGGTGAACAAAGGTGGTACCGCGCAGAACTGCGTCCTTTTCTAAGGGCGCTTTTTTATTGTTGAGGAGGTAGAGGACATGGATTACAAAAACACACTGCTGATGCCGAATACGAAGTTCGAGATGAGAGGCAAGCTGCCGACGAAAGAACCCGGCTATCAGACCCGCTGGAAAGAACAGGACATCTACGAAAAAATGCTGGCGAAGCGCGAGGGCTGCGAAGCGTTCGTGCTGCATGACGGGCCGCCGTATGCCAACGGCGATATCCATCTGGGCCACGCGTTAAACAAGATTTTAAAGGATGTCATTGTGCGCTCGCATTACATGGCCGGCTACAAGGTACCGTACATTCCGGGCTGGGATACCCACGGTCTGCCGATTGAAACGGCGATCACCAAGCTGGGCTACGACCGCAAGAAGATGGAGCTGTCGGCATTCCGCAAGCTTTGTTACGATTATGCTCTGGAACAGGTTGAACGGCAGAAGGCTGGTTTCCTGGCGCTGGGCGTGGTCGGTGATTACGATCATCCTTACATCACATTAAAGAAGGAATTTGAAGCGCATCAGATCCAGATCTTCGGTCAGATGGCGATGGACGGTCTGATCTACAAGGGCTTAAAGCCGGTCTACTGGTCCCCGTCCAGCGAATCGGCCTTAGCGGAAGCGGAAATCGAATACAAGGACATCAAGTCGCCGACGATCTTCGTCAAGTTTGCGGTGAAGGACGGCAAGGGCCTCCTCGATAACGAGACTTCGTTTGTGATCTGGACGACGACACCGTGGACAATCCCGGCCAACCTGGCGATCTGTCTGAATCCGGAGCTGACCTACGCGTTAGTGGACAGCGAAAAGGGCAAGCTGATCGTATTGGAAGAACTGGTCGACACGCTGTGGGCCAAGTTCGGATTGGAAAAGAAAGACATCATCAAGACCTTCAAGGGCCGAGAGCTGGAGATGATCACCTGCCAGCATCCGCTCTATGACCGTGAGTCGTTAGTCATCCTGGGCGATCACGTCACCGCCGACGCCGGCACCGGCTGTGTTCATACGGCTCCGGGCTTCGGTGCGGACGACTTCTTTGTCGGTCAGAAATACGGCCTGCCGGCTTATTGCAACGTCGATGAGCACGGCTGCATGATGGAGGATGCCGGGGACTGGCTGAAGGGCCAGTACGTCGATGACGCCAACAAGACCGTTGCCAACCGCCTGGACGAGCTGGGCGCACTGCTGAAGCTGGAATGGATTACCCACTCCTACCCGCATGACTGGCGGACGAAAAAACCGATCATTTTCCGTGCCACGACGCAGTGGTTCGCTTCGATCGACAAAATCCGCACCGAGCTGCTTCAGCAGATCGACAACGTTGACTGGATTCCGAAGTGGGGCCAGCAGCGCATGCACAACATGATCGCCGACCGCGGCGACTGGTGCATTTCCCGCCAGCGCGCCTGGGGCGTTCCGATTCCGATCTTCTATAATGAAGACGGCACGCCGATCATGGAAAAGGCAGTCTTTGAACATGTCGCCGATCTGTTCCGCGAGCATGGAAGCAATATCTGGTTTGAGAAGGATGCGAAGGAGCTGCTTCCGGAAGGCTACACCAATCCGGCATCCCCGAACGGTGAATTTACAAAGGAAACCGACACGATGGACGTCTGGTTTGACTCCGGTTCCTCGCATACCGGCGCGATGATCGAGCGTGGGTTGGGCTATCCGGCCGACCTGTACTTTGAAGGCAGCGACCAGTACCGTGGCTGGTTCAACTCGTCGCTGATCGTTGGCACGGCCGTGCATGGTCAGGCGCCGTACAAGCAGGTGTTAAGCCATGGCTTTGTCATGGACGGCAAGGGCGTCAAGATGAGCAAGTCGCAGTGGAACGCTGTTGCGCCGGGTGAAATCACGAAGAAATACGGCGCTGATATCCTGCGTTTGTGGGCAGCCAGCGTCGATTACCAGGCCGACTGCAGCATGTCCGAGGAAATTCTGAAGCAGATCAGTGAGAACTACCGCAAGGTCAGAAATACGTTCCGCTTCTTACTGGCAAATATCAACAACGAAGATGACTTCACAAAAGCCGACCTCGTTGCGGTCAGCGAGCTGCCGAAGCTTGATCAGTACATGCTGGCGCTGCTCGACGAGGTTAACGCGAAATGCCAGCTGGCCTATCAGGAATATCGCTTCTCCGACGTTACAACGCTGCTGACAAACCTGATGACGAATGAATTCTCGGCTTATTATCTCGATTTCACCAAGGATATCCTGTATATCGAGAAGAAGGACTCCCCGCGCCGACGTCAGGTTCAGACTGTGCTGTATCACGCAGTCAACGTTTTAGTCCGGCTGTGGGCGCCGATTCTTGTCCATACTGCGGAGGAGGTCAACGATTTCTTTAAGGGTGAGGAAGAAAGCATTCATCTGGGCCGGTTTGCGGAACCGTTTAACATTGCGGACGCCGAAGCCTTAAAGGCCAAGATCGGCCGGCTGATGCAGATCCGTTCCGATATCTTTAAAGCGTTGGAAGAAGCCCGCGCGGAGAAGGTCATTGGCAAGTCATTAGAGGCGGAAGTGCTGGTCAACGTCAGCGACGAGGACCGCGCCTTGATCGCGGAGCTGTGCGGCGATCAGTTCCACCAGTGGCTGATTGTCTCGAAGGTCAGCTTCTCAATCGACGAGCTGAAACCGTATGACGTCTGCCAGGTTGAAATTGTCAAGGCAGAAGGCACGGTCTGCCCGCGCTGCTGGAATATTTCCGATCAGGCCGATGAGGAAGGACTGTGTCCGCGCTGCCGCAAGGTGCTCGGCCTGTAAGTCTTGTTCACTCATTTAAGATCCCGTTCGCGGGGTCTTTTTTATCCCTTTCTCTAACGATGGAATTTTTATTCCTTAACGTGAACGCCTGCTTTGTCAGAACAGAAAAAGCAGGAGCGGTCCGCGGAAAAAAGCAGGTGAGAGATAGACAAAAGGGCACGAAAGTCCACGGTTTTTTCATTTCTTTGTTCAGCGGAATCTGATATAATCATTAAGATAAGGAGGATCCGTATGCTGCTGAACTATTTCACGCCTGCGCTTTATCTGAAAAGCTATGAAGATCTGGATCCCGCCTGGTTAGTGCGGCGGAAGATCCGGCTTTTAATCTTAGATATCGACAACACGCTGGCGGCGCACGATGAACAGGTCGCCGGCGACAAAGCCAAAGCATTCGTCCATAGACTCAAGGACGCCGGCATTCAAGCCGTTGTCATGTCGAATAACAACAAGGAACGTGTCAGCCGGTTTGCGGCGAGTCTGGATGTGCCGTATTATTATTTTTCAACGAAACCGCTGAAGCGGACGTATAAGAAGGTGTTGCGCGATACCGGCCTGAAGCCGGATCAATGCGCGGTGATCGGCGATCAGCTGCTGACGGATATCCTCGGCGGCAGCCGGATGGGCTTGACGACGATCTTAACGACGCCCTTAGTCACCCGGGATATCCCCTGGACCAAGCTGAACCGGGTGGTTGAAAATCAGGTGTACCGTCTGTTGGAGCATGAAGAAATCTTGAAAAGGGGAGACTATGATGAGTGAAAGATGCCAGGGCTGCGGCGCGCTGCTGCAGCACGACCGTCCCCAGGAGGCTGGGTATACGCCCAAAGCGGGCAGTGCGCTGTGTCAGCGCTGCTTCCGGCTGACCCATTACGACGACCTGCAGTTTTCGATGCGGGAAGGGATTGATCCCGACCGGATTCTGGCGCAGATCCACGCGATGGACGCGCTGATTTTGTGGGTGGTTGATCTGTTCGATTTTGAAGCAAGTTTGCTGGAAGGCATGAACCGGCATCTGTTCGGCAAGGACGTCATTGTCGTCGGCACCAAGCGCGACCTGCTGCCGGAAACAGTGGGCAGCGAGAAGCTGGCGAAGTTTGTGTACGGCCGACTGAAGGAGCTGGGCATCCATGTCAAGGGTCTGGTCGTGACCGGTAAAAATATTCCCGGCGGACCGGAGGAAGTGCTGCGGGCGATCGAATGGGCCAAAGGCAAGGACGTCGTCGTGATGGGCATGGCCAACGCCGGCAAGAGTACGCTGCTCAACGCCCTGATGGACAAACCCCAGCTGACCAGCTCACGTTATCCCGGCACCACGCTGGACTTCAATCCGCTTGACATCCACGGCGTCACGGTGTATGACACGCCAGGCTTGACGCCGCGCAATTCGATGCTGCTGCACCTGGACGAAGAAGATCTTAAAACAGTGCTGCCGGCGAAGGCGGTCAAACCGGTCGGCTTCCAGCTGCGCGGGGATCAAAGCTTCGCGGTGGGCGGTTTGTGCCGGATCGATTTACTCGGCTGCGAACATGTCTCGGCCGTGTTCTACTGCAGTAATCTTCTTGAGCTGCACCGCGGCCGCGCAGATAAGGCGGATGAGCTGTGGGATCGACATTACGGCGAGCTGCTGCGGCCGATTCCCGCCGGGATGCCGTATGCCGAATGGACGAGCACCGTCCTGACGCCGCTGGGGGTGAAGGAAGACATCGTCATTCCGGGCGTCGGCTGGATGTCCTTAAGCGGAACATGCGGTCAGATTCGCGTAACCCACCCGCAAACATTGGAAATCAAACACAGAAAGGCAATGATATAAATGTTAACGAACAAACAAAAAAGCGCGCTGCGTTCGATGGCGAACACGCTGCGCCCGATCTTTCAGGTCGGCAAGGAAGGCGTTTCCTATAACCTGATCAATACGCTTTCCGATGCGCTGGAGGCACATGAATTAGTCAAGCTCAATGTCTTAAAGAGCTGTCCGGACGACGTCCGGCAGGTCGCTCTGGATCTGGCCAGCGGCACACATGCCGAAGTCGTTCAGATCATTGGCAAAACGATCGTGCTGTACCGCGAAAGCCGCGAACACCGCAGGATCGAGCTGCCGCGATGAAAATCGGTTTATTGGGAGGCACCTTCGACCCGATTCACAACGGTCATCTGGCAATCGCGAAAACCGCGCTCAAACGCCTGCGACTGGATCAGGTCTGGTTTGTCCCGTCGCTGAAAACGCCGTTGAAGGACCGGGAACTGACACCCTTTGAGCTGCGTGTGACGATGATGGAAAAGGCGCTGCGGCCCTATCGCAAAATGAAGCTCTGTCTGATTGAAAAAGATCTGCCGACGCCCTCCTATACGATCACAACGGTGAAGACGCTGAAAAAACAATATCCGGACGACGAATTTGTCTGGATCATCGGCGACGATCAATATGCCAATCTCGATCAATGGAAAGCGGTCGACGAACTGCGCCGGCTCGTACAATTCGCCGTCTTCAGCCGTCAGGGAATCGCGGTCAAGCAGCCGGGATTTCTGTATGTTGAAAACTTTTCACATCCCGCTTCGTCCACAGCTGTCCGCCAGGGCGCCTTTAAGGATGTGCCGAAGGCTGTCCGGCAGGTAATGCTGGAAACGGGACTGTATGTCGAGGAGATTGCGAAGGCGTATTGTCACCCACGCCGCTATCAGCACTGCGTCACGATGAGCGCGCTGGCGGTCGAACTGGCGAAAGCGCATGGGGTGAATCCGCGCAAAGCCTACGTTGCGGGCATGCTTCATGATCTCGCCAAAGGTCTGGATGAAGAAACGGCGCGTGGCTGGATCGAAGTGTACTGGCCGCAGGCCCGGGATCAGGCGTGGAAGATCTGGCATCAGTACATCGGGGCGACCTGGCTGAAAACCCGGCTGTATCTTTACGATCAGGAAATTCTGGAAGCCGTGGCGTGGCACACGACCGGCGAGGGCAAGAGCGATCTGGCGAAGATCATCTACATCGCCGATAAGATCGACCCCGGCCGCGGTTATGATATTACCCGCCAGAAAGCGGTGTGCCTGCAAGATCTGGATCAAGGCTTCCGTCTGATCCAGCAAGAACAGAAAGCTTATTTACGCAAGGAGGGATTGAATGTCTGAATTACTGCAGAAAGTCGTCCACGCGGCGGATCAGCGGCTGGCGGAAGATCTGATCGTGCTGGATTTCCGCGGCCACAGCCCGTTTACCGATTACTTTGTGATCGCCTCGGCGAAGAATGAACGGATGGCCGATTCGATCGTCGATCACGTGATTGAGGAAGCTGAAAAAGCCGGCTATGCCGTGCGCAACGTCGAAGGCGGTCAGGGCAGCCGGTGGCTGTTAGTCGATTTGTACGAGATCGTACTGCACGTTTTCGTCGGCGAAGAACGCCAGGTATATAATCTGGAAAAGCTGTGGGGCGATCTGCCGCGGGTTGAGGTTCAGCCATGAGCTATGACAGTCTTGCGGCCTATTACGACGCGCTGGTGAAGGATGAGGAAGCGACGGCCGCCTGGCTGGATTACACCCGGCGCTATTGTGCGCCTGGCCCGCTGCTGGAGCTGGCGTGCGGCAGCGGCGAGATTTCCATCGCGTTAGCCAGGGCCGGCTACACCGTCGACGCCACGGACTTATCCCCGTCCATGATCGCTGCTGCCCAGGTCAAACCGCATCCGGATTCGATTACCTTCCGCGTGATGGATATGCTGGAAATGGAAACGAAGCAACCGGTGCAGGCCATCGTGTGCTATTGCGACAGTCTGAATTATCTGGCTTCGCTCGATCAGGTTGCGCAGTTTATCCAGAAAGCGGCGGCTTTGTTAAAAAACGGCGGCGTGCTGTTGTTCGATATGCACACCCCAGAGCGACTCAACGAGTTCGCTGAGGAATATATTGAAGAGGGGATGTTGGGGGATACGCCGTATCAATGGACGATCCTCAGCGACGAGGACCGGATTTACCAGCATTTCGCGTTCTGGACGCCGCAGGGACTGCGCGAGGAACATCATGTCCAGACGGTCTTCGATCCGTTGGCCGTGCGCCGGCTGATGGAAGAAGCCGGCTTCGACGTGGAAATCATGACAGATTTTACACAGCCAGGTATTCAGCCTGGTGAAAAACTGTTTTACGCAGGGAGGAAGAAAGTATGATCGCGATTATCGGAGCGATGAAGGTTGAGATTGACGCGCTGCTGGACCGGATGAGCGAGGTTCAGGCCTGTCCGGTGCAGAAGATTTCGTTTTATACCGGGAAACTGGCAGGCGAGCCGGTCGTCGTCACCCAAAGCGGCGTCGGCAAGACGCTGGCGGCGATGAGCACGACGTTGTTATTGGAGCATTTCGATGTCGACGGCGTAATCAACATCGGCACGGCCGGCGGGTTACTGGAAAATCAGGAAGTGCTGGACGTCGTCATCTCGACGCGGATCGCGCATCACGATGTCAACGTGCCGGGCTGGAATCATGGCTTCGGACCGGATAACCCGTGCTGCTTTTCCGCCGATGAACGGTATGTCCAGGCGGCCGGCGAAGTGATTCAGCAACAGGACCGGGCCTGGATCGGGCCGGTGGCTTCCGGCGACTGCTTCGTCAATACGCCTGAACAGGTCGAGCGGATTCTGCGCGACTATCCGCAGGCCTTGTGCGCGGAAATGGAGGCGGCCTCGATCGCTCAGGTGTGCGCGCATTACGGCGTACCGTTTGTCGTCGTTCGCTCTCTGTCGGATATCACGCTCAAGGAAGGCAATGAGATGACCTTTGAGGAATACGCGCAGAAAGCGTCGGTCCGCTCGGCGGATTGGTGTGAAAAGCTCGTTGTGAAGCTGGCTGAGCGCTCATGAGCGAAACGCTTCGATTTTGGCTTGAGCGGATCATGACCGTGGAGTTCTGGGTCGAGGCGCTCTCGGCGTTTAAGGATCTGGGGCCGCTGGCGCCAATCTGCCTGGCCTTAGTGGAATCGTTGATCCCGGCGCTGCCGCTGGTGGCGATTGTCACGATCAATATCAGCGCTCACGGCGCAATTTTAGGTTTTTTGTATTCCTGGGTGGGAACGACGCTCGGTTCACTGATCGTCTTCTTGTTCTTTCGCCGGATTGTCAAACGCAAGCTGATGCCGTGGTTCAGCCGCAGGGCGTCGATTCAGAAAGCGCTTGACTGGGTGGCTGAGCGCAACGCCGCCGTTCTGTTTATTCTGGTGTCGCTGCCGTTTACGCCCAGCTCGTTTATCAACATCGCGTTCGGTTTATCTGATTTTGACGAACAGAAGTTCATCAAGACGCTGATCGCCGCCAAGCTGATTATGATGCTGGGGCTGAGCTTGTTCGGCAAAACCCTGAGTATTTCCTTTACCCGGCCGGTCTATCTGATTTTAGCTGTTGCGATCTTGGCCGCGTTGTACCTCATCTCCGCACATTTTCGCAAGAAGCACGGATTATGAATCCTGAACTCATTAAAATGAAACGCAAAGATAAAAACGCAGCGTAAGCGATCCCGCTTACAGAGCCGGCAGGCAGCCCGGCTCCATTGCAAGATGGAAGTAACCTTCTCTGCTTCGGGTCTTCCGTTCTTTCAGCTTCGACAGCGGCGCGATCAGGAAAAAGAAAACCGGTTCGCGCTGAAGCAGAAGCAACGAAAAGCAAAGCACCGGGGGAAATCACCCGGGCCGATCAAAAAAAGGATGTCTGATTTCATCTGCGGAGACGCTCTCCGGGAAATCAGACATCCTTTTGCTTGGTTTTAAGCGATCACCGGGTGAATTGGCCGCTTATGCATGCTTGTTGACGATGCGGGTTTCCGTTTCGCCGCTTTCCAGATCGATCATGCGGACAAACAGGGAAACCTTGTTGTCCGGATTCAGATTATCCCACAACAGCGTGGTCAGTGCGTCCAGCGAATCCGGGATTTCCACGCGCTTGGGTTCGCCCTCAAAGCTGGGCAGCGGATCCCCGTCGTGCATGTAGGTGTGAATGAAATGACCTTCACCCGCCAGTGGATTTTCGTATGCGAAGGTGTAGCGGTGGCAGGACTGCGGATTGCCGTCGCTGCTTTTTAAGATCGACAGCGCATAGTTGAATTGGCCGTTTTCGATATGCAGGATCCCGGAGATCCGCGGCGTGAAGTTCGGTCCATCCGGCTCGAATTCCCGGCTGCGCAGCGCCTGTTCAAACGTCAGCTGCCTGTCCATGCCGGCGTAGATCGTATCGGTCTGATCGCCGTTGGTGACGATCGTCTTGTTGCCCAGAACGCGCACCGGTGCATAAATGATCAGCGACGGATCGGTCAGCTTTGAGGGATCGTAAGCCTGCGTGCGGATCCCCTGTCCGTCTGTGACAAAGATGCGGTTGCGGCTGTTTTCACTGCGGCCCATGATGAAGTACGCGGCCGCCGCTTTGCGGCCGTCCGGCGTCTTGCCCAGCACGATGCCCCGTCCCGGGTAGGTGTTCTGTTGAAGATCCTCTTTGAGTGAGATTTTTTGCATAAATTTCCTCCCTAAATTCAACGGGAATGACTCCCGGCCCAGGCGGTCGGCTGTTTCAGAATTGTGCTCCCTGTGGTTATTCCACTGATCCGCCAGTTGCACATCCACCAAAAAGTTTAGACTATTCTTACAAAAAAAACAAGCGCCGGAAAAAAGAAAAGTCCTGAAATTCAGGACTTATTCCGGTTGTTCGATCAATTCTCCCTGATCTTCAATTTCGCCGGTCCAGATGCCGTTGTCGATCATCCACAGCTTCAAGCTCTGGGCGTCGATCGGATCTTCCTTGTTCCAGCTGAGAACGCTGTTAACCGTCTGTACGCCATCGTCGGCGACACTCAGAGAAACAAACGCCGGATAGCTTTCAAAGCCCCACTGGCTCTTCAGCTTGGCGGCTGGGTAATTTTCACCCAGGCTGGTCAGATCATAAAATTCAAATGCGTCCAGCGCGGTTGTTTTCAGCTCCTGCGCCAACGGCTTGAAGACATATTCGTTGATATAAGCGCAATCGTCGTTGTCCGGACGGCAGAAATAGATATGATGCAGTCCGGGTTCCAATGCCGGTTGGGCAGAAGCCGCTGCGGGCGCTGCGTTGTCAGCGGGTTCCACGGAGCGAAGATTATCCGTCGACTGGGCAGCGCTTAAATAGCTTTCCTCAATGCCCGTGGCGGCTTTCGGTTCCAGCGCCCGATAAGAAAACAACGTAGCGCTGCTGAGAAAAAGGAATCCCATGGATCCGATCATCAGTTTCTTTAACACATCATCACGCTCCTCAAATGCCCAATCATCATATCATGTTTCATCTGGTTTTGCAAATTCAGCCCCGCTGAAACAAGCACTGTGAATCTTTGCCTTTACGGCAAAGAGGGGTCAGGTTCATTGTTTCAGCCGGCTGAATTTGGTATAATAAGGACCACAGAGGTGAAGACCATGAATTCTAAGCGGATCCGGTCGCTGCTACTGTCAGCGGCGCTGCTTTTCGTTTTATTTTTTAGCTGGTTTATCAGCCGGTCGATATTTGTTCAGGGGCCGTACATCAAGGAGCGCAGCGCAGATCTGCGGCTGCATCGGCAGTTAATGGAAGCGATGCGTGCGCCTGAGGGCGAGCTGGTCAACCGCTACGCGCTGAATGAGGTAACGTATATATCGCGCGTCACCTCGCTGTCGAAGCAATGGATCGTGTGGTACGACGATCAGCTGAACATCAAGGCGCAGATGGAAGAAGCGCAGATCGACGCAGCGCAGGCTTTAGCGATCGGAGAACAAAACGGGATCGCGGCTTCGGCAATTCAATTCGGCTGGGTCAAGGACCGTCCGGCGATCATTGTTGAGGACCAAAACCGTGAGCTGGCGCTTGACGCTGCAACGCTGGAAAAATTAATGTTGTATGAAAAGAGGTAAAGGATGAAGGCATGGTGGAAACAGCCGTATATCAATCGGCTGCAATGGATCCTGGAACATTACGAATGGTTTGGGTTTTCCGAGAAGGAAGGATTGGTCGTGCTGATGATCGAATATCTGAATACATGTCAGATCGCGATCACGCCGGCGCTGCTTGAAAAAAAGACGGGATTGACCAAGGAAGCGCTGGACCAGGCGTTAAGCGTGTTGTGCGCGAAGAAATATCTGGAACTGAAAGCGGGCCGTTCCTCCGTCAGCTTCAGTCTGGACGGACTTTACAGCGCGGACACGGCGAAATCACAGAAGGCGATGGAACAGCCGGTGTTCGATTTGTTTGAAGGCGAATTCGGGCGGCCGCTGAATTCCAACGAGCTGATGACGCTGCAGGATTGGGTCAGCCGGTATGACTCGTCAGTCCTGGTTAAAGTGCTGAAAGAAGCGAGTATGTATCAGAAGCTGAATTTCGCGTATATGCAGCGGATTTTATCAGAATGGCAGCGCAAAGGCTGGATCGGGCCGGATGGCCGGGAGGTAAGAAATCATGAAAGTGGATGAAATTTTAGCGGCGCTGACGGCGATGTTTCCCGATGCGCATTGCGAGCTGAATCACCGCAACCCGTTTGAACTGGCGGTTGCCGTCGTGCTGTCCGCGCAGACAACCGACGTGTCTGTCAATAAGGTCACGCCGCGGCTGTTTGAAAAATATCCGACGCCCCAGGCGCTGGCGGAAGCGCCGCTGGAAGACATTGAAGATTGTATCCGCCGGATCGGTTTATATCATAATAAAGCAAAAAGCATTCAGGGACTGGCGCGCGGCGTCGTCGAGCAGTTCGGCGGAGTGATGCCGCAGACGATGGAGGAACTGACAAGTCTGCCGGGAGTTGGCCGCAAGAGCGCCAACGTCATTATGTCGGTGTGCTTCGGAATGCCAGCGATCGCGGTCGATACGCATGTGGAACGCGTTTCCAAGCGGCTGGGGCTGGCCGCACCGAAGGATACCGTGCTGGAGGTGGAAAAGAAACTGATGCGCAAGCTGCCAAAAGCGGAATGGTCGCACGCGCACCATCTGTTTATTTTCTTCGGCCGCTATTTCTGCAAGGCCAAAAACCCGCAGTGCCAAGATTGTCCGTTTACTTCTTTCTGCCGCGAGTATAAAGCTCAGCAGAAACAGGCTGAAAAACTGGTTGCCAAGAAAGCGGCCCCGATCAAAGCCAAAGCTTAAATTAAGTGTTAAAATGAAAAAACAAGTCAAAGGCGCAGGTGATGAAAACCCGCGCCTTTCTTTTCGATTGAATTCAGTGAAATCCAATAGGATAAACCAATGAGCTTCCGACAGAAAGTCATCCTCTCGGAAATTGACCAGAAGGATCGTCGGAAACTCTTATTTGCCCTTGAACAGCTTGAAGCCTTTCGGCTTTTCCAGTTCTTTGAACGCCTGATCCATCCAATCCGGATGGCGGCCTTCATCTTTCGCTTTGTTCAGCCATTTCAGCGCTTCCTCGCGCTTGCTGGTTTTCCAGTAATGGTAGGCCAGAACCGTGTGGAACCACGGCGTGTCGTAGCCTTTTTCCAGTGCTTCCTTTAAAAAGGCATCTGCTTTTAGGTAGTGGCCTAACCGGTCTTCGGTGCAGCCTAACTGCGCCAGCAGCCAGCCGCTTTTTTCCTCACGCAGATGCGCGGCCCGCTGATAATAATCCAGCGCCTTGTCATACAGTTCCATTTCGCTGTAATTCCAGCCGAATTCCTCGTACAAGGAGGCTTCATCATGGTCGTTCGCCTTGCGCAGATGCGCGATTGCTTCACGATGTTCGCCCAGCGGTCCCAGATTGCGCGCCATCATCCAGTGGTAATCGCTGCAGTCTTTTTCATCTTCATCAAAGCCCAGCGGGACTTCCTTTAATGCGTCCTCGTATTTTTCCATGCGGTTGTAGACGATGGCCAGCTGATAGTGCGGCCAGCTGTCCGCGTAGCCCATTTCCAGACCTTTTTTCAGACTGGCCTCCGCCGCTTCCAGCTGGTTCGTATTTTTATAGGAAATCCCCAGCTGACAATACGTCCAGGCGTGATCCGGCTTGAGTTCGATCGACCGCTTCAAATAACCGATCGCTTCCTCGCTGCGGTCAAGCTGATTCAGGCAGTAGCCCGCTTCGCCCAAGACCCAGCGGTCGTCGGTTTCCGAAAGATTCAGTTTCTCCAATACGGCCAGTTCATCCTCATAGCGGCTTAATTGCGAGAGAATCCAGGCTTTTTCACGCAAATTCCACGGTTCTTCAAAATCCAGCTGTTTGGCTTTTTCCATCTCGGTCAGCGCCTCGTCGAACTGCTTTAAGCGGCTCAGGGCGTAACCTAATTGGGCGTGTGCCCAGCCGTCTTCCGGATCCATTTCGATTGACCGTTCGAAAAGCTTGCGGCCTTCTTCATAGTGATCCAGCTGAATTTCATTCCAACCGATTTCATTGACGATCCACAGATCGTCGCGGCCCAGCTCCTGAGCTTTTTTCAGTTGTTCCATCGCATCTTCGTTGCGCCGCAGCCGGCCGAAGTTCCAGGCTCTTAACGAGTACAGCTCAATGTCCTGTTTGCCTTTCTTTTCGGCGACGGCCAGCTCGGCCAGCGCCTGATCGTAGCGGTCCAGCTGACTGAAGGCGTCGGCCTTGCGGTAATGCAGCCAGTCGTCGTCGCGCCCCATCTCCATCGCTTTCTGCAAGTATTCCAATTCCTTGTCATAAGCCCCGATCCGATGATACAGCCAGGCGCAGTCGCTCCAGATCCAGATTTCGTTAATGCCGGTCGCCAGTGCTTTTTCATAGTTTTCCCGCGCGGCGTCCAGCTGGTCCAGACGTACCTGATTCCAGGCAATCTGGGCCAGTACCCAGCCGTTTTCCGGCTGTTCTTCCAGCAGCTTGAAATACACGTCCAGCGCTTCTTCCTTATGCCCGCCGGCCGCGAGATTCCAGCCTAACTGGGTTTTAACCCAGAACGGATCGTTGTGGGATGCAACCGCTTTTTCATAATATTCGGCGGCTTTGTCATATTCGTTGACCTCTGAATAGTCGTAACCCAGCTGAGCATACAGCCAGGCGTCGTCGCGGCCTAAGCTCAGGGCTTTTTCCAGCAGCGGCAGGGCTTGTCTGGAATCGCCTTTCTGAGAGAGCTGATAGGCTAAATGCGACAGGGCGGAGATGTTGTCCGGATCTTTTTGCAGCGCCAGCTCAAACTGCGGGATCGCGTCCTCCGGCTTGTTCATGTCTTCGTTGACATAGCCGATCTGAACCTCGATCCAGGCGTCGTCGCGGCCTAATTCCCTGGCTTTAAGAAAGTGCGGCAGGGCTTCTTCAGGCTTGCCCTGCATTGCGTAGCAGCGGGCCAGCTCGCATTGACTCCAGATATCCTGATCGTTGATCGCCACGGACTTTTCAAGGTAAGGCAGCGCTTGTTGGGGATGATCGAGCGTGTTGCAGCAGAAGCCCAGTTCGTTGAGCAGCCACAAATCGTCCGGATTGTCCTTGATCAGCTCCTGCAGGATTTCCAATTCGTCTTCCAGCTGATTGACGCGCGAGCAGCTCCAGGCATATTCCTTCATCACCCACAGATCGCGGTAATTCATCGTCAGCGCTTTTTTTAATTCGCTCAGCGCCTGATCCGGCTGTTCCATCCGGTTGTAACAAAAGCCGATCTGAGCGTGGCACCAGCCGTCGGTCTGATCGAAATACAACGCTTCCTCAAAGTAGCCGACGGCTTCCTCGAATTTGTCAAGCTGCGTCAGGGTCCAGCCTTTTTCACGGTACAGCCAGGCGTCGTCGCGGCCTTTCTTTTCCGCCTGATTCAGGTAGTCCAGCGCGGATTCGTGCATTTCCATTTTGTTGAGCACCCAGCCCAGCTGGGAGAGAATGCCGGCGTCGTCCTGACCTAAGCTCAGCGCTTTGTTTAAACTCCAGAACGCTTCCTGATAGCGTTCGAGCATGCCCAGAATCCAACCGCGTTCGCTGTAATACCAGGCTTTATCATGAACCTTGGCTTCGTTGGCGTCGAGCGTCAGCAGGGCTTCCTGTATCTGATCTTCATCGACTAATTTCTGAATTTCTTCTTCGATTTTCAAGTTATCAGCTCCTTGGTCTCATTTTAACATAAAAAAGGCAGAGCGAATTGAAATTCCTCTGCCGGGATTGAAATTAAGACTTTTGTAAGAATACCGAATTAATCCTTGTTCTCATCGTTTTGATCCTGGGTATCCTCGCTTGGCGTTGGATCCGGAGAAGGCGAGGTGTCCGGACTTGGATCAGTAGACGGGGTCGGATCCGGCGTTGGCGCCGGCTTTGCCGTACAGCCCTTGATCGGATCGCCCTCATAGCCCTGATTGCAGGCGCAGGCGCCGTTGACGACGGACGCGTTGTCGCCGCAGGCAAGACCGACGTACAGTGTGACAGCGAAGCGGGCCTGCCCGATTGTCGACTGCATGAACGTCATCGTCGTCCCGTTGACCTTGACGCCGTTGGAAATAATTTCGTTAGTGCCTTTCTTCGCTTCGTCGGCGACTTCTGTAAAGCTGACGGTGACGCCGTTGGCGCTGGCCCAGCTTTCAATTTCCGCCTTGGTCGCTTTGTCGGATGGGATCGTCAGCTGGATCTCCTTATCTTCAACCTGGATTTCCTTGCAGATCTCATTGCTTCGGTAATTCATATTTTCATACGCGTAGTAACCGCAGACGTTGACCTTGTCGCCCGGCTTGACGTCGATGTGCTGATCGAAGCTGGATTGTTCGCTGGTCACGTCGAACGAGAAGTCCTGAATGGAAACCTGCGCTTTATAGCGGATTGGACCGTAGACCCATGTCCAGTCGAACGCGACCGCACAGTCCGGCGCATCGTACCACTTGCCGCCGACCTCAATGCCGAGATTTTTGGTGTTCGGCGCGACGGTGAGCTTGCTTGCGTCCGGGTAATCGCCCCAGGTCAGATGCAGATTGCCGTCGGTGCTCAGGCTGGCGTCGAAGGCTCCGATATCCTGAACCGAAGCCTGCAGCGGATCGGCCAGCTTGTTGAATTCCTTCTTGATCATGCCGGTGGTCACAAAGCTGCCGTCCATGCCTTCCAGCACCGCAGTGTACGGATACAGGCCCTTGATATGGGTAATCGAGGTCACGCCGTCAGGCTGGGTGATCGCCGGCGGATTCTCCTCGTCTTTATGCAGGACGTCGAGCATCAGCTTGGAGATATTGCCCGGGATGTTCAGTTTGCTTTTCTTGGAATCGAAATAAGTGTCTTTATCTTTAATCCCTTTTTCATAACCAACCCAGACCGCGTTGGTGTATTTCGAGCTGGACGCGATCATCCACTTATCCTTGGCCGCGCCCTGCGGAATGCCGAATTTCAGGCCGTCGCTGCCCCAGTCGGTCGTGCCGGTCTTGCCATAAATCGGATAACCGCGCTTTAAGATCTGCATGTAGTTGGAATACGGGCCATAAACCGCCTGGTACATCAGATGCGAAGCCAGATAAGCGGATTCGGCGCTGATGACCTGGGTTCCGGAATAATCCGGAACGACCGGCGAGGTGCCGTCTTTGAATTCAATCTTGGTAATCGTGTGGGGCTTGATGTAGCTGCCGCCGTTGATCATCGTGGCATGCGCACCGGCCATTTCAACCGTACTGGCTTCGTAGGTGGAGCCGCCGATCGCATAGCCGACGTTGAATTCATCCTGGGTGACGCGGCTGAAGCCGAGGTTTTGCAGATACTGCACGACCTTCTTGCTTCCGATCGCGTCAATGACTTCCTGCAGCGTCTTTAACGCCGGGGTATTCAGCGAGTTGCCGACGGCGTATTCCAGCGGAATATCGCCATAGTAGCGGCCGTTGAAGTTCTTGACGACCTTCGTCGTCCCGGCGTAATTAAACGGGGCGTCGGTGACTGTGTGGGACGTTGCCCAGCCGAGGTTTTCAAAGGCCAGCGCATAGGATAAGAACGGTTTGACCGCGGAACCCGGCTGCTTGTACTGATCGGTCGCATGGTTGAGCAGCAGACTGCCACCGCCGGCGTAATTGCGTCCGCCGCCGATGCCGACGATCTCGCCGGTCTGGTTGTTCATCGAGACGATCGCGATCTCCATCAGGTCGTCCGGGAATTCCACGTTGGTTTTGCCAGCCTGAATGTCGTCGATCTGCGTCTGGACTTCAGGATCCATCGACGTGTAGATTTTCATCGGCACGACGGTCGGATCCATTCCAGTCAGCTCTTTTGCCTCGGCGATGACCGCGTCGACATAGCTCTGGTATGGCGTACCGCCGTCGGTGCTGCCCTTATTGACGGAGCTGTCGACCAGCTGATCTTCAATTTTGATCGACTTGGCCAGCTCGGCTTCCTGTTTTGTGATGTAGCCGTGCCGCTGCATCAGGTTGAGCACCGTGTTGCGGCGGTCGGTCGCGTAATCGAGATTTTTAAACGGGTTGTAGGCGTTCGGCCGGTTGATGATCCCGGCCAGCAGCGCGCTTTCGCTGAGGTTCAGCTCGCTGACGTCTTTGCCGAAGTAATACTCGGCGGCCTTCTGAACACCGCGGATGTTGCCCGAGCCGCCGAAATTCAGCTTGTTTAAATACAGCTCGAAAATCCGCTTTTTGTTTGTCTGTTTCTCCAACTGCATCGCCAGGAAGATTTCCTGAACCTTGCGCTTGACGCCGGCCAGCTTGCTGCGGGCCGCCATCTCGCCGGTTTCATCGTTGGTAAAGTAAGTGTTTTTCACTAACTGCATCGTAAAGGTTGAGCCGCCCTGCGAAAAGCTCAGCGTTTTCAGGTTGGTCAGAAATGCTTTGGCAAAACGCGGCAGGTCAAAGCCGTTATGTTCAAAGTAACGGCTGTCTTCAACCGCCACAAACGCGTCGACTAAGGACGTCGGCATATCCTGGTAGGAAACGTTGGTGCGGATCTGCTGACCGATGTCCTGGATCAGATTGCCGTCCTTGTCGAGGATCTGCGTCGATTCCTTGCTTTCAAAGTTGTTGATGTCGATCTTCGGCGCATCGTTGATCATGCTGCCGATCATCACCATCCCGACGCTGCCGCCGATCAGCCCCAGGATCACGATCACCGAAACGATGATCGTCGCCATGTTCTTGGCGTTGATTTTTCTTCTTTTGACCGTTTTCTTTTTGGCCGCCGGTTTTTTCCTCGGCGGCTGTTTCTGCGTCGTATTCATAGCTCACTTCTCCTTAAAATATAGTTCGTCGATCACCCGCAGATAATGTACCGGCGGGGTCAGCGAATATGGAATCAGAATCCCTTCCTGCACAAACCACGAATAAGGCAGGGATTTCCGTTCGGCCAGACGATACTGCCGGATCATTTTCGCGGCGTCGACATAGTAGGTTTCATCGTAGGCGATAAACCGGACGATGACGAAGGCGATCGCTCCCTGCCGCAGCACCCGCTCCAGATGCTCGATCTGATGCAGATGGATGTGGGAGAAGGGAAAGGAAGTTTTCGAGCGTGTTTCCTTCGCCTCAAAGTCAATCGCTTTGCCGCGGTAGACACCGTTGTAATCGGTTGTGGAAGGAACCTTGAAGTACGCTTCCGTGATCTTGGCGGCGCTGCGCTTGGGATAATCGACCTGCACGATCTGGATCGGCGTGGGTTTCTTGTGGATCACCGCTTTGTCCAGCTGCAGGTAGTATTCATTGGTCTTATTCAGATCATTTTCCAAAGACATCCCGCGGCCGCCGGCCGACTGTTTCAGTGGCTGAGCGTTGACTGAGCGCGCGGAAGTCTTTCCATTCGGATAACCGATCATATCATCACCTTCCATTATTATATACAACATTGCGTCGTTTTTCTAGGAATACCCGGGATTCGTAACAAAATCGTAAAGTCTGACCGGTCTTTGTCAAAAAACGTTTTGGGATATGACTTGCTTTTTAACCCTCAATCTGCGAAAATAAAAGCAGACGGAAGGTTGTGACACGATGGAAAACAAGCTGAACTTAGATCCCCAGACAATTCTGGACAAAGAATTTCACGTTGACTTCAAAGGGTATTCCCCGGCAGAGGTGGACGAATTTCTGGATTCGGTCATTCAGGATTATCAGATCTATGAACGCAAGATCGGCGAACTGGGTGAAAAGCTGATGGCTCAGGAACGGGCCAACGCTTCGCTGAAAGCCCGGATCATCGAGCTGGAAAGTCGGCAGAAGGTCATGGAAGAAGCGGGCCAGAACTCGTTTAATCAGGTTGACATTCTGAAGCGGCTGTCGCGTCTGGAACAGGAAGTCTATAAAAACAAACAGATGGATTAGTCTTCTATCCGGGCAATCGCTGGCTTGACCAAAGCTAGAGGAAAGTCCATGCTCGCACAATCTGCGATGATTGTAGTGTTTGCGCCGGCCCAATCAATAAGACCGGGCAGCCGCAAGGCTGACGGCTGACGAAACCCTAAGGTTCGTTTGAACTATGGCGGACGTCTGTAACAGTGTCACAGTGACGGAGTTTCCGGGGAAACCCGGAAAGTGGAACGCGATAAACCCCGCAAGCGAGAAACCCAAATTTGGTAGGGGAACTTCCAGACCTGAAATGAAGGGCGCGGAAGCCGTCCGCAAGGACG
Source organism: Holdemania sp. 1001095H_141210_F2 (assembly GCF_015558105.1). Taxonomy (NCBI): domain Bacteria; kingdom Bacillati; phylum Bacillota; class Erysipelotrichia; order Erysipelotrichales; family Erysipelotrichaceae; genus Holdemania; species Holdemania sp. 1001095H_141210_F2. Next base: position 154,105 of record NZ_JADNPO010000002.1, on the reverse strand, counting down.
GAGATAAATGGTTGCCGCCCGGTCCGCAGGGATCGGGAACAGAACATGGCTTACACGATAGAAGGCCGGGAGCTGAGCGATCAGCTCCTTTTTCTTTAATTTTCAGCGTGAAAAGGAAATCAATAAACTGCGAATTCCGCTTAAAAAAGCCCGGTAAAGAAAAGGACAGCGTGGGGGATCAGGGCAGACTGTTGGGAGTGCTGCGGAAGCGGCGTCGGGATAAAGAGGACGATAAAGAGTTTAACTTGAAAATAATTCATCTCTGTGTTATAGTGAGCTTGTCCGACATAAGAGGATTCCGTTCACCCTGGTTTGACAAACATTACGCTTTGTCGACCACTTTCAGCGAGTTCTTGTTTTACAATTAGAACAACACTTGATATAATTGTTCTGATATGAAAAAAGAGGTGCAGCAGAATGAAAGAAATTGGTGCTACATTGAAAAAACGCCGGGAAGAACTCGGCTACACTCTTGAGGAAATGAGCAATAAAACGCGGATTTCCGTCGCTCAGCTCAAAGCGCTGGAGGATGGAGATCTGGAGTTCTTTAAGGATGACCTTTCCTATGTCCGGTATTTTGTCCGGTTCTATTGTCAGGCATTGTATCTGGATTTCGACCCGCTGCGGGATCAGCTGAGTCAGGATCTGGATCAGTTTACCGAAACGATGAGCTTAAAGGCGATTCATGACCGGGAAGAAATGCAGTCGAATATTGAAAAGAAGATCAGCAGGGCTTCGGGCACGTTGAAAAAAGAAAAGAAAAAGATCGACTATTCGCTGGTGTCGCTGCTGGCGGTCATTGCGGTGATGCTGGTCTGCTTAAGCGTCGTGTTGTTTAAGACGGCGCCGAACTGGTTTAAATCTGAACCGAAAAAAGACAGTTTCCCAACGGCCGACGTCACGCCGACGCCATCGCTGACGCCAAGTGAGACGCCGGATGTGATCGGTCAGCCCTCTGCACTGACGGTGACGATGGCGGCCAACGATCCGTCAACCTACGAGGTGCGCGGCTGGAAGGCGCAGGAAAGCTTTACGATCGCCGTTACCTTTGCGCAGGACACATGGATCCGGGTGCTGGAAAACGACGTTGCGACCGACAATCCGGCGAGCACGACCTATCATGCCAACGACGTGATGGAGATCACCCGCACCGCTTCTCAGGATTTAAAGATCACGATCCATTTCGGCATCGTCAAAAACAACACGATCACAATTAACGGCGAGGCGGTGACGCTGGACGCCGGGATCGCGGCGAAAACCAGCGGTCAGAAAATCAACTTCATTCTGAAAGGGGAATAAGCTATGAATTTACCTAATCGTTTAACCGTGATGCGGATCATCATGATTCCGGTCATCATTTTGATCGCGATCTTCCCTTATTCGCAATTCGGAATTGAGATTCCTCTGCTGCAGTTTGGGTTTGTGACGCTTTCGGCGGTCAATATCGTGATGCTTGTGCTGTTCTGCGTCGCCAGCTTCACGGACTTTCTGGACGGCTATCTGGCCCGGAAGAACAATCTGGTCACAACCTTCGGTAAATTTGCCGATCCGATCGCCGATAAGCTGTTAGTCACGACGATGTATATTTTATTCGCGGCGCAGGGCACGATTCCCGTCGTGCCGGTGCTGATCATGGTTGCCCGCGATACGATTGTCGACGGCATCCGCATGATCGCCTCAAGCAACGGCGTCGTGATGGCGGCGGGCTATCTGGGCAAGCTGAAAACGGTGGTGCAGATGCTTTCGATCATAACGATTCTGCTGAACAATCTGCCGTTTGAGCTGTACCGTCTGCCGGTCTCGGATTTCTTATTGTGGTTTGCGGCATTCACGTCGCTGGCCAGCGGAATTTCCTATTTTAATCAGATGAAGGAGTACATTTTTGAAAGCAAGTAGCATGGCGGAACTGGCGGCGCTGGTTCGTCAGAAAGGCTGGACGCTGTGCAGCTGCGAGAGCTGTACGGGTGGGTTGTTTGCCAGCCGGCTGACCGAAGTGCCGGGGGTGTCCGCCTTCTTTAAGGGCGCCGTCGTGACCTATTGGACGGCGATGAAGATCGACGTCGTGCATGTCAATCCGGCGATACTTGATCAGTATGGTGTGATCAGCGAACAAACTGCGAAAGCGATGGCCGAGCAGTGCGCGCTGTTAATGAACTGCGACATGGCGGTGGCCTTTACCGGCAACGCCGGACCGGACGTCATGGAGGACAAACCGGCGGGGATGATCTGCACGGCAATTCATGTTCCCGGTCAAACCTGGACCGCGACCGACCTGTTAACCGGGACGCGTCAGGAAGTCCGCGAACAGATCGTTCAGCGGGTTGCGGAGCGAAGTTCGTCAATTTTAAGACAGATTCGGTAAAATAAAAAGGAATTTTAAAAAATTTGCGTATATAAAGAGTAGCGGAGGGACAGCTATGGCAGAAAAAGAGAAGAATAAAGACGCACTACTCCAGGACACACTCAAACAGATCGAGAAGCAATACGGCAAGGGGTCCATTATGAAACTGGGCGACCGGGCCAACGTCGACATCGACGCCATCAGCAGCGGTTCGATCGCGATCGACTACGCGCTGGGCATCGGCGGCTATCCGAAAGGCCGGATCATCGAGATCTACGGACCGGAATCCTCCGGTAAAACGACGCTGGCGCTGCACGCGATCGCCGAGTGCCAGAAAGCCGGCGGACGGGCGGCGTTTATCGACGCAGAAAACGCGATCGACCCGATGTACGCGAAGAATCTGGGCGTCAAGATCGACGATTTGATCTTATCCCAGCCGGACAGCGGGGAACAGGCGCTGGAAATCACCGAGATGCTGATCAAGAGCGGAGCGATCGACCTGATCGTCATCGACTCAGTTGCAGCTTTAGTTCCGCAGGCCGAACTGGATGGCGAAATGGGCGATTCCCAGGTCGGTCTGCAGGCCCGTTTGATGTCGAAGGCCATGCGGAAGCTGGCCGGCGTCATGAACCGCAGCCAGTGCACGGCGATCTTTATCAACCAGCTGCGGGAAAAGGTCGGCATCATGTTCGGCAATCCGGAAACGACCCCGGGCGGCCGGGCGCTGAAGTTCTATTCTTCTGTGCGCCTGGACGTGCGCCGCAGTGAAGCAATTAAGAATGGTTCGGAAATCGTCGGCAACAAGGTTAACGTCAAGGTCGTAAAAAACAAGGTCGCGCCGCCGTTTAAGGTCGCGGCGATCGAAATCATGTACGGCGAGGGAATTTCGCATATCGGCGAAGTCGTCAGCCTGGGCGAATCGTTTGAAATCATCAACAAGAGCGGCGCCTGGTTCTCCTATAACGGAGAGAAGATCGGGCAGGGCCGCGAGGCGGTGCGGGCATTCTTAAAAGCCAATCCGCAGCTGGATGAGGAAATCACCGCGAAAATCAAACATAAACTTTTTCATGGCGACGAGGAAGAAGCGCCAGCCGAAGAACAAGCTTAAGCTTGTTCTTTTTTTCAAGATGTGAAAAAGCGCTTAACGGCGGGCGTCAGAGGAAGACTTTGGGTGAAAGGGCTTCCTTTTTAAAGAATAAAACAATGGGAAATGGGATGAAAAAGCCGGTGAAAAAGAAAGAATTTCTGGAAAAACCATGCTTTGTTATTGTGAAAACGGTTAAAATTAGGTATTATTATAAAGGAGTCACAACTCTACACAACTGATAATGGAGGAAATAAGGTATGATGAATTCACTTGTTTTGTCCATTTTATCTGGTATTGGGGGTTTAGCTGTCGGTGTCGTCATCATGATGATCACATCCCGGCTGGGCTTAAATCGTGATCAGCAAAAGGCAAAATTGCTGTTAGAAGAGGCACAAATTAAATCTGAGAACTTAGTCCGACAGGCTGTGCTGGACGGCCGTACGCAGGCGTACGAGCTGAAGCTGGCCGCTGAAAAAGAAGTTAAGGAAAGAAAGCAAGAGCTTCAGGATAAAGAAAATAAACTGACGCGTCGGGAAGATAACCTGAATTTTCGTGATGAAACCTTAACGGCGAAAGAAAAGCAGATTGAAAACAAAAACAGCCAGATCACGGATAAACTGAATGTACTGGAGAAGATGGAAACTCAGCTGCAGGCCAAGATCGACAATCAGATTGTCGAATTGGAACGCATCGCGTCAATGAGCGCCGATGACGCCAAAAAGGAATTGATGGACGCCGTCGAAAAGAAAATGGATAAAGAGGTCAGCGTTTATATCCGCGAACGGGAAGACGAGGCACGTTCCAAAGCCGCCGATTCCGCCCGCAATATCATCGCGCTGGCGATTCAGCGTTATGCTCAGGAAGAAACGATCGAACGGACGGTTTCCGTCGTCGGTCTGCCTTCCGAGGAAATGAAGGGCCGGATCATCGGCCGCGAGGGCCGCAACATCAAGGCGATCGAACAGGCGACCGGCGTCGATCTGATCATCGACGACACGCCGGAAACGATCACGGTTTCCTGCTTCGACCCGATCCGCCGCGAAATCGCGCGGCAGGCGTTGGAAACACTGATCCGCGACGGCCGCATTCAGCCGGGCCGGATCGAGGACGTAGTCCGCAAGGTGACCAATGAACTCAACGACACGATTATGAAAACCGGCGAGGATGCGGTGTTCAAGCTGCAGATCGGCCGGATCGACAAAGAGCTGGTCAGACTGCTGGGCCGTCTGCGGTTCCGTTACAGCTATGGTCAGAACGTATTGCAGCACAGCATGGAAGTCGCTTATTTGTCCGGCATGATGGCCGCCGAGCTGGGCTTGAACCAGACGCTGGCCAAGCGCGCGGGCTTACTGCACGATATCGGCAAAGCGCTGGACTTCGAAATGGACGGCAGCCATGTCGAGCTGGGTGTGAAGGTTGCGAAGAAGCACGGCGAAAACGCTGTCGTCATCAACGCGATTCATTCGCATCATGGCGAAGTCGAACCGACGACGCTGATCTCCAACCTTGTCGCAGCGGCGGACGCGTTAAGCGCAGCCCGTCCGGGGGCCCGGTTTGAGAGCTTTGAAAACTATATCAACCGGCTTGAACAGCTGGAAGCGATCGCCAACGGCTTTGAAGGCGTCGATAAGACGTATGCGATTCAGGCCGGACGCGAAATCCGCGTCATGGTTATTCCGGATAAGATCGACGACGTGGCATGCCATCGCGTAGCGCGCGATATTAAAGATAAGATCGAAGCCGAGCTGACCTATCCTGGACAGATCAAGGTCACCGTCATTCGAGAAACCCGCGCCAGCGAATTAGCGAAATAATGCGAATTTTATTTATCGGCGATATCGTCGGTTCCCCAGGCAGGCAGATGCTCCAGCAGCACCTGCCTGCTTTAAAAGAAAAGATCTGTCCGAACCTGACGATCGTCAACGGCGAAAACGCCGCTCATGGCAAAGGCATCACCAAAAAGATTTATCACCAGCTGTTAGGCTGCGGGGCGGACTACATCACGATGGGCAACCATACGTTTTCCAAAAGCGAATTGAAAATGTTCATTCAGGAAGCCGACCGTCTGATCCGGCCGGTCAACCTGGCTCCGGTCGAGCTGGGCGAGGGCGTGCGGATTGCGAGGGTTAACGGGAAGTGGATCGGCATGGTCAATCTGTGCGGCGAGGTGTTCATGGATAACGTCGTGCGCAGTCCGTTTGCGTGCATGAGCGAAATTCTGAACCGGATATCCGCCGATCTGTGGTTCGTGGATTTCCATGGCGAAACGACCGGCGAGAAGGAAACGTTCGCGCAGGTGTTCGCCGATCGGTGCGTCATGATCGTCGGCACGCACACCCACGTTCAGACCGCCGATGAGCAGCTGATGCGGGGCTGCGCGTACATCAGCGACGTCGGCATGTGCGGCGCGTTTGACAGCATTCTCGGCCGCGATAAGCAGGAGGTTATCGACCGCACGCTACATGGAATCAAAACCCGGTATACCGTCGCGGAAGGACCGGCAATGCTATGCGGGGTGTGGGCGGAAATCGACGAAACGACAGGCCGGGCTTCCCACGTTGAGCGGATTCAGATCAGACCATAACATAAACCCCTTTTTTCTCACATATCCTGTTAGAAGAAAGGGGTATTTTATGGAAATATTAAAAGTATCAACGAAATCCAATCCGAATTCGGTCGCGGGCGCGTTAGCCAACTTATTAAAAGAGAACGATCGGGTCGAAGTCGATACGATCGGCGCCGGCGCGATTAACCAGGCGATCAAGGCGGTTGCGATCGCGCGCGGGTTTGTGGCGCCGATCGGTCTGGAGCTGTTCTGCGTGCCGGCGTTTATGGATATCGTGATCGACGGTCAGCAAAGAACGGCGATAAAACTTATTGTTGAAAAAAAGCAACCATGATATAATAGGGAGCATAAAGGAGGATGAAACAATGCCAGCAAAAGTAGATAAAGATACATGCATCGGCTGCGGCGCATGCGCAGGAGTTTGCCCGGTAGGAGCCATTGCATTACAGGACGATGGAAAAGCGGGTGTTGACGAAGGAACATGCATCGATTGCGGTGCCTGCGTTTCGACCTGCCCGGTTTCTGCCATTTCGCAGTAATTCCATCCTGAAATAAGCAGAGAGACAGAAAGAAGGCGACAAAAAGCCTTCTTTTTGATATAATGAAACGCGTTATGAAAAAGACAAGGAGATGCCTATGAAAAAAGACTGGAAGCTGCCGTCGCTGAAGGCGGCGCAAATACGGACGCCGCAGGAAGCGGCGATCGAACGTTCGCTGTTCGCCCTGGATCCGCAGGCGCGCAGTCTGGGCGTCGGCCGGCGTTATTATATCCATACCTATGGTTGTCAGGCGAACGAGCGCGATTCGGAAACCATCGCCGGAATCCTTGAAACGATGGGTTTTTTGAGCGCTGCCAACGAAGCCGACGCGGATTTGATCATTCTGAACACGTGCGCGGTGCGCAAAAATGCCGAGGACAAGGTCATCGGCCAGCTGGGCGCGCTGAAGCGGATGAAGCGGGAAAATCCCGATCTGATTTTCGCGGTGTGCGGCTGCATGGCGCAGGAGGAAGACATCGTCGATCTGATTCTGAAGAAATATCATCAGGTCGATCTGATCTTCGGCACGCACAATCTGCATCGACTGCCGCAGCTGTTGACGCAGGCCATGCTGAGCCATGAGCGGACGGTGGAGATCTTCTCCAAGGAAGGCGAGGTCATTGAAAACCTGCCGGTGCGCCGCTTTGGCAAGCATAAGGCGTGGGTCAATATCATGTACGGCTGCGACAAGTTCTGTACGTACTGCATCGTGCCGTATACCCGCGGCAAGGAACGTTCGCGCGATCCCGAAGACGTGCTGGCAGAGGTGCGCGAACTCAAGGCACAGGGCTATAAGGAGATCACGCTGCTGGGCCAGAACGTCAACGCCTATGGCAAAGACCGCGCCAGCGGCTACGGTTTTGCCCAGCTGCTTCGCGATACCGCGGAAATCGGTGTTGAACGGGTGCGCTTTACAACCAGTCACCCATGGGATTTTACGGATGAGATGATCGAGGTGATCGCCAGCTATGACAACATCATGCCCGCGATTCATCTGCCGGTGCAGTCCGGCAGCAGCGAAATGCTCAAGATCATGGGCCGGCGTTATACCCGCGAGGAGTATTTAACGCTGTTCCATAAGATTAAAGACCGGATTCCGGGCTGTTCGTTCACGACCGATATCATCGTCGGCTTCCCCAATGAAACCGAGGAACAATTTGAGATGACGCTGAGCCTGGTCGACGAATGTCAGTACGACGGCGCGTTTACGTTCATCTATTCTCCCCGCGAGGGCACGCCGGCCGCACGGATGCAGGACAATGTGCCGGCTGAGGTCAAAAGCCGCCGCCTGCAGCAGCTCAATGAAAAGATCGCGTTTTATGCCCATCGCAATAACGAGCCGTATCTGGGCCGGATCGTGACCGTGCTGGTCGACGGACCATCCAAGAAAAACGAACAGGTTTACAGCGGCTACAGCGAGACCAACAAGCTGGTCAACTTCACCGCCGATCATGCCGAACCGGGCGATCTGGTTCAGGTGCGGATCACCGAGATCCATTCGTGGTCGCTGAACGGTGAAAAAATCGAACAACCGCAGCCGCAGGCTGCCTGAGCCCCAAAGACAACTGCCGTCGGAATTTCGCTGAATGAGACCGGCGGTTTTTGTTTGCTTTTTATCAGACCGCGGTCTTTTTTTAGTGAACGCCTTCTCCAGGCTGGAAGGCGATTCTGTTAAAAAGATTGAAATCCAGCCGGAGCTATGATATAGTTTACCCACGAAGCTATCCCTGTTGGGCCGTATCATGATTGACCAAAACCGCCTGGACAAGCGCTTTTCAACGATTGAAAGCGTTTTTCCTGCGCTGCGCGCGGTTGTCAGGGAACGTTGGACAGGGTATAATAAAGAAAACATCATAGGAGGAATTTTCATGGATCAAGTACGTCTGTTCGCTTTGGGCGGACTGGATGAAGACGGCAAAAACATGTATGTGGTTGAAGTCGGCGAATCCATTTTTGTCATTGAAGCGGGCTTAAAATATCCGGAATCCACCGATCAGTTGGGGATCGAGCGGATTATTCCGGACTTCAAATATTTAATTGAGAACCAACACCGGATTCAGGCGATTTTCATTTCGCATGGTCATGACGACGTCATGGCGGCGCTGCCGAATCTGCTTCGGCATGTCAAAGCACCGGTATATTCGACGCCGTTAACCGCGATGCTGATCGAGGAGATGCTGAAAAAGGAAGGACTGCGCGAGATTCGCGTGCACCGCGTCAAGCGCAATTCCAGCTTTAAGATCGCCGGAATTCCGATCCGCACCTTCGGCATGACCCAGTCGATCGCCGACGGCTTCGGCCTGTCGATCGAAACGCCGCAGGGTGCGATCGTCTACACGAGCGAATACATCGTCGACTACGATATTCATAACGACGCCTTTTCCTGCGATATCACCGCTTTGGCGGAGATTGGCAAGCGCGGCGTGCTGGCGTTGATGACCGAGTCGGTCGGCGCGGACCGCGAGGGCCATTCGGCGCCGCATCACCGGATCACGGAGTTTGTCGAACCGGCATTTGAAGACGCGGAAGGCCGGATTATCATTACGACTTATCATCAGAATTTATACCGCATCATCGAGATTATCGAGCTGGCGAACAAGTACAACCGCAAAGTGATTTTCTATGACGACGATCTGCGCGCGATTTTAAAAGCCGTCGAAAAGATGGGCTATTACCGCATGCCGATCGGTCTGGAAATCCCGAAAGCCAAGTTTACCAATGACTTGAAGGGCGTCGTGGTGATCGTGTCCGGTTCAGGCGATCACGTGTTCCGGCGGATGCACAAGGTCGCGCTGGGCGAAGACGCGATGCTGCGGCTGAACGGCCAGGATACCGTCGTCATTGCCTCGCCGGTGGTGCCGGGCACCGAACGCGAAGCGACGAATATGGAAAACGAACTGTATAAGGAAAACGTCCGCGTTGTGACGCTGGACCGGCGCAAGGTGTATTCCATGCACGCGTCGATCGAAGATCTGAAAATGATGCTTTACCTGTTTAAGCCGACCTATTACATGCCGATCAAGGGCGAATACCGCCAGCTGGTGTCCAACGCCAACATCGCGCTGAACATGGGGTATCACGCGGATAAGATCCTTGTGCTGGACAACGGGCAGATTGCCAAATTTGAAGACGGCATTCTGAAATCGACGGCGGATCAGCTGACGCTGGAAGACGTTTTGATCGACGGCAACGAGAATCTCGACGTCAGCGGCATGGTTTTGCGCGATCGGGAAATTTTATCCACCGACGGCGCGATCATCGTCGGCATCGTCGTCAATCACAAGACCAAGGAGGTCATCGGCGGACCGGATGTACAGAGCCGCGGCGTGATCTATCTGAAGGACGCCGATCACATCGTCAAGGAAATCGGCAACATTATCGAACGCACGGTCGAGGACGCCGTCAAGGAAAAACGCTATGAGAATATGGCGGTGCGGATGGAAGCCAAAGACCGGATCGTGAAATATGTCTTGAAGGAAACCGGCAAGCGGCCGATGATTTTACCGGCGATTGTCGAAATCAATGTCACGGAATAGGAGATGATGATCCGTGGCGAAAACGAAGCAGAAAAAGAAAAAAAGCAATAAGAATACCGTGGATTCGGAAATCCTGCGTTATGTGATCGCGTTGGCGGCGATCACCGTGACGCTGATCGCGGCGCTGCAGTTGGGCATCGTCGGTCAGTTTCTGACTACGATCACGCGGTATTTGTTCGGAACGTATTACGGAGTCGTCTACGGGCTGTGTTTACTCGGGGGGCTGGCTGTCTTGTTTGGACAGAAGTTTCCCGTTTTCTCCGTTAAGACGCTGATCGCGATCGGCGCGGTGTTGGTCGCGATGATTTTGTGGTCGGCGATTCCTCAGGATCCGCAGCTGAGCGGCTTTCAGGTGTTCAGCGAGTATCTTTCCCATACCGGCGAGCATTTCAGTTCGCCTTCAACCGTCGCGGCTCAGGGCGGCGTGCTGGGCGCGTTATTGTATTCGCTCAGCTCGCTGTTGTTTGCCCGCACCGGCACGGTGCTGGTGATTTTCGCGCTGCTGGCGCTGGCCGCGCTGCTGATGATCAAGACCGAGGTCTATGTGTCGCTGTGGCAGTCGCTCACCGGGGCTTTGCATCGTGAGAAAAAGACGAAGCCGAAGCGTTCCAAACGCGAAACGGAAAGCGATTCGCTGGAAGTGGCCGCGGAAGAGCGGAAGGTGATCGGCACGGTGGAGCTGGGCAAAAAGAAGAAGAAATCAATTTTCTTAACCCCGGATGACGAACCGGCGCCTGAAGAAGAGCTGCCGTCATCGGTCGTGAAGAAAGAAAAGAAAAAAGAGGAAAAAGAGAAACCGGCTGCGGAGGAGCTGCCGAAGGTGGTATCCGTGGGCAGCGGCGCGGGAGCGGTCGACTACAAGCTGCCGGCCTTGACGATGCTTGATGAAATTCAGGCCAAGTCACGCTCGGTGCTGAACCAGAACGCCGCGTCGATCAAAGGCAAGAAGCTGATCGAGGTGCTGGGCAATTTCGGTATCAACGCGCAGCTGGTCGCGACGCATATCGGCCCGGCGGTCACTAAATTTGAAATCCGTCCGGATTCCAACGTCAAGGTATCGAAGATCAACGCGATTTCCGATAACCTGAAAATGGAGCTGGCAGCCCGCGATATCCGGATTGAAGCGCCGATTCCCGGCCGCAACGCCGTCGGCATCGAAATTCCGAATGTCGAAACGACGCCGGTCAAGATGCTGGAGCTGATGCGTCAGCTGCCGGAGGATAAAAAAGACAAAAAGCTGCTTCTGGCGCTGGGCAAGGATTTAATGGGTAAAGGCATTTTCTGCCAACTGGACAAAATGCCGCATCTGTTGATCGCCGGCGCGACCGGCAGCGGCAAGTCGGTTTGTATGAATACGATCATCACCTCGCTGTTGATGCGGACTTCGCCGGATGAGGTAAAGCTGCTTTTAGTCGATCCGAAGAAGGTGGAATTCACGCCTTACCGCGAGATCCCGCATCTGATCGGTCCGGTGATTTCCGACGGCGCCGAGGCAGCCCGCGCGTTAAAGGTCATCGTCATGATGATGGAAAACCGCTACGAAGTCTTTGCGCAGGTCGGGGTGCGCAACATCGCCGGCTACAATGAGAAAATCGCCAAAGAACCGCAGCCGAACCTGCAGCCGATGCCGTTTATCGTCGTGATCATCGACGAATTGGCGGACTTGATGGCGGTGGCCGGCAAGGAAGTGGAAATGAGCATCCAGCGGATCACGCAGCTGGCGCGCGCCGCCGGCATTCATCTGATCGTCGCGACGCAGCGGCCCTCGACCGATGTCATCACCGGCATCATCAAGGCCAACATTCCAAGCCGGATCGCCTTCTCCGTTTCCAGTGGCATTGATTCCCGGACGATCCTCGATCATGTCGGAGCGGAACGGCTGCTGGGCAACGGCGATATGCTTTATTTCCCGATCGGCGAACCGAGTCCGGTGCGCTTGCAGGGTGTCTATGTTACCGACGAGGAGGTCAAGCGGATCACCGACTTTGTTTCCGCTCAGATGAAGCCGCGCTACGAGGACGCGTTTATCCGGCTGGAAGGGGTCGATAACAACGAGAGCACGGCTGTGGTCTCAGCCCAGGACGATCCGCTGTACGAGGAAGTGAAGGACTACGTCATCGAAACGCAGAAGGCGTCGACGTCGCTCTTGCAGCGAAGGTTCGGAATCGGATATAACCGCGCGGCCCGGCTGATCGACGTGCTGGAAGAACGCGGCATCATCGGTCCGGTTCAGGGCTCGAAGCCAAGAGATGTTTACATTAAAAAGAACGCTGAAGCGGACGCTGAGGAAGAAGATTGAAAAATCACATTGAAACCGGAATTGATTATTTTCTGAATCAAAACCGGTTTTTTTCCTGACTTGCCGGAATTGTCTGAAGAAAACCACGCCTTAAGTTGACAAATGGCATTTTAAAAGTCTAATATTATACTGTAAGCATAGCTTGCACAAAGCAATGGAGGGAAAGAAAATGAAAAAATTGCTGACCTTTGCTTTAGCGCTGCTGATGGTTGCCGGCTGTTCCAACAATGGCGGAGGAACGGCTACACCGACACCAAGCGCTGACGCAAACACAGACGGTGAAAACACCGGCTGCACGATTACCATCGGATTAGTTACCGACTTGGGCGGTATCGACGACAAGTCCTTCAACCAGGGTACTTGGGAAGGCGTAGTTAAATTCGCGGAAGACAACAAGATGAGCGAAGATTGCTACGGCTACCTGCAGTCCTCGGCGGACGCGGATTACATCCCGAATCTGAGCACCTTCGCGGATCAGAAGAAAGATCTGATCGAAGCTCCGGGCTTCCTGTTTGAAGATGCGATGAAAGAAGTTGCCGATCTGTATCCGGATCAGAAGTTCGTTATCATTGATACGGAAGTTGACAAACCAAACGTTGCTTCCGCAGTCTTTAAAGAGCAGCAGCCTTCTTATCTGGTCGGTGTTGCCGCAGCCATGAAGGCGAAAGAAGCGGGCAAGACGAAAGTCGGATTTATCGGCGGCGTTGAAAACCCGATCATCGAACGTTTTGAAGCGGGCTACAAGCAGGGTGTTGCCAGCGTCGATCCGGCGATCGAAGTGCTGACGGATTATGCCAACGCATTTGACGATCCGGGCAAAGGCTCGACCTTGGCTCAGAAGCAGTACAATGACGGCGCGTATGTTATTTTCCATGCAGCGGGCGCAACGGGCAACGGTCTGATTAAAGAAGCGAAGGACCGCCGTGAAGCTGGCGAAGACGTCTGGGCGATCGGCGTTGACTCCGACCAGTATGACGCAGGTCTGATGTCTGACGGCAAATCCGCAGTTCTGACTTCTGCGCTGAAGCGTGTGGATACAGCGGCTTACTATTTCGCAGAACAGGTCAAGAACGGCACATTCCAGGGTGGAACAATGGTCTTTGACGCAAGCAATGACGGCATCGGCTTCCCGAAGGAAAACCCGAACCTGTCTGATGAAATCGTCAAGGCGATGGAAGACGCGTTAGCGAAGATCAAGTCCGGCGAGATCGTCGTTGACGAAGCAGTTCAGAAATAAGCTGATTTTCAATTTGTGAGAGGAGAGCGCAGGCTCTCCTTTCTTTTTGACAAAAGTTGAACTCTTTCATGAAGGTTACAGGTCTCTGATCGGAAGAGGACTTTTGTCAGAAATCCAATCGGTTTTTATCCCAAACCGACGCGGCAGAAGAGAGAAAACAGGTGGAAAACGAGGAACTCTACCGTTGGTAGGTGTTCCTTTTGGCGTGCTGCGCTACAATGAAAACGATGAAAGCGAGGATAAAGTATGGATCAGATAAAAATCGGCGGCTTCATCGCTATCCGCAGAAAGGAAAAAGGCTGGACGCAAAGTCAGCTGGCCGAGGTCTTGGGGATTACCGATAAAGCGGTGTCGAAATGGGAAACGGGGAAATCGCTGCCGGATTACGCATTGCTGACGCCGTTAAGCGAGGCGTTGGGAATCACGCTGAGCGAATTATTTTCGGGCGAATTGATCCGTGCAGAAGATTTAATGGAAAAAACAGATCAGGTGCTGCTGGAGGTGATCGCCGGATGGCTGGGCCGGGATGAGCAGGTGCCGGCTGACAAGTCCAGCTTATCTTGTCCGGTCTTGCGGCTGGAGCATGTCGCCAAGGTTTATGAGAATGACGGCGTACTGACGCAGGCGGTGCGGGACGTCAGCTTCACGGTGGACAAAGGCAGCTTTGTCGGAATCATGGGGGCTTCCGGCTGCGGAAAGTCGACGTTATTGAATCTGATCGCGACGATGGATAAGCCCAGCGGCGGAACGATTGAGCTGGATGGGCAGGATCTGGCGGAATTATCGGAAGCAGATCTGGCGGCTTTTCGCCGGGATCATCTCGGATTCATTTTTCAGGAATACAATTTGCTGGAAACGCTGACAATCCGGGAAAATATGATGCTGGCGCTCACGATCAAGCAAACGCCGAAAACTGAAATTAAAGGGATTGTGGAACACTGGGCTGCCAGGCTGGGGATCTCTGAGATTCTGCAGCATTTTCCCAGCGAGGTTTCTGGGGGACAGCGGCAGCGCTGTGCCTGCGCCCGCGCGATCGCGACGCAGCCCACGCTGATTCTGGCCGATGAGCCGACCGGGGCGTTAGACAGTCAGGCGGCGAAAGCGCTGTTGAAAACGTTGACGATGCTGCGCGGGGAGGGGGCGACGATTCTGATGGCGACTCACGACGTTTTATCCGCCAGCTATTGCGACCGCATCCTGTTGATGCACGATGGTCAGCTGCGAAAGGTGATCGAGCGGGGAAGTTTAAGCCCACAGGCGTTTTTTACCCGCATTCTGGACGCGATGGGATCGGTAAGAAAGGCGGCGGAGAATGGTTTTTAAATTAGCGTGGCGTAACGCCTGCCGCAGTGCCGGCGATTATTTTGTCTATGTGATGACGGTGATCATTCTGGCCGCACTGTTGTGTTTTTCCCATTGTGTTGCAGCGTTAGGACAGAGGCAGGCCGGATTTCAGACGGCGGCGCTGCCGCTTCTCATCGTTTCAATTCTGGTGCTGCTGGTCGGGGTTCTCAATCAGTTCATCGTGGCGCAGCGGGCTCAGGAGCTGGCCGTTTACCTTTTAATGGGAATGGAAAAACGCCGGTTGATCCAGCTGCTTCTTTTGGAATTGGGATGGATCGGAGCGTTCTGCTGCCTGTTGGGAATCTGGCTGGGCTGTGGCGCCGGTTGGATCCTGCTCTTTTCGCTGCCGGAGGGGGCGATCTTCGCCAACATGCTGCCGCTGTTTGGCCAGAGCGCGCTGCAGACGGCCGTCTGGTTTCTGCTGGCCCAACTTTTATCCGCTTATCCGGTTTACCGGAAATTATCGCGCCTGCAGATTTGTCAGCTGTTCGCCGAGCAGCGGCGGAATTCGCCTTTGAATCCGGATCAGCGAAAGCGGTGGCAGACAATCTTTCTGGTCAGTCTGGCGGTCTATGTGTTCCTGCTGATCCTGCTGGTTCGCGGAAACGAGGAAATCATGATGTTCTCCATCGCGTTCATCGCGATCCCCCTGCTGCTCAGCGTTGCCGCTTTTTACAAGTTTGTCTATGCCGCAGGTTCAGGTCTGCGCCGCACCTGCCCCTCTGCGCTGCTTGAAAATGACCGTTTGCTGAAGATCGCGGAATTCAGCGGCGGGGCGAAAAGCGGAGCACTTCTTAACACGGTGTTCTGTGTCTGTCTGATCTTCGCGTTTACAGCGTTTTGTTTCGGCACGCTGTTGTTTGCGGAGGGGCTGGTTGTTGGTGATCCGCAGACGCAGCGCTGGATGGGGTTCTTGCAGATCAATATCGGACTGATCTTTCTGGTTCTTTATTTTTCAATGCTTTCCTTAACGCAGCTACTTCAACTGCGGCGGCAGAGGCGCGCGCTTATGATTCTGCACGCTTTGGGCAAAAGTGAGAAAGCGCTGAACCGCTGGCTTGATTATCAGGTTATCGAAGGTTTGAGTCTGCCCATGGGCATGGGGATTGTTTCGCTGGGGCTTGCCGCGCCCTTTGTCAATTTCAAATTGAATGCGATGCTGCTTCCGGCGATGCCCGATGTTCTGTTTCAGATCGGCGGCGTGTTTGTTTTATGCTTTGGGATTTTGTATTGTATTTATTTTTTTGCGGCTGCCGCGTTTAATCGCCGTTTTCTGCGAAGACTGCTGGCGCCCCGGACAGGCTGAAAATCAGAAGTCCAACGTTGCTTTACTGAATTGCCTGAAGCGGGGAAAGAAGCCGAAGTCTTCCAGCGCTCAGATTTCTTTTTTCTGTTCACAAGCACTGCTCAGGTGTCAAATGTCACATTTATTAGCGGAAAACGCAAAAAAAGCCACCGGGAGAGGAGGGAAGTATGTTATAATTTTGGATAGTTAATGGAGGGAAAATAATGAGTTATGCGATAGAGATGCTCAACATCACCAAGGACTTTCCAGGCATCCGCGCCAACGACGATGTGACTCTTCAAGTAGAGGAAAAAAGCATTCATGCTCTCTTGGGAGAAAACGGGGCCGGAAAATCCACGCTGATGTCGATTTTATTCGGTCTGTATCAGCCGACCCGCGGCACGATTAAAGTGCGGGGACAGGAAGTAAAAATAACAGACCCGAATGTCGCCAACAGCCTGGGGATCGGGATGGTGCATCAGCATTTTAAATTGGTAGAATGCTTTACGGTCACTGAAAATATTATTCTCGGACTGGAACCGAAAACAAAATTCTATACCACGGATATCAAATCGGCGGCGCAGCGGATTCAGCAGCTGAGCGAAATGTACGGGCTGAACGTCGACCCGTATGCCAAGATTCAGAATATCTCGGTCGGCATGCAGCAGCGCGTCGAAATTTTGAAGATGCTTTACCGCAATGCGGACATTTTGATCTTTGACGAACCGACGGCGGTGCTGACGCCGCAGGAAATCCATGAGCTGATGGAAATCATGCGCAATCTGACCAAGGAAGGCAAGACGATTATTTTAATCACGCATAAATTGAAGGAAATTAAGGAAGTCGCCGATGTGTGCACCGTATTGCGGCGCGGCCGGTGCATGGGGACGATTCAGGTCGCGGAAACTTCGGAAGAGGAAATGGCAAAGCTGATGGTCGGCCGGGAAGTCGATTTCGGCGTTGAGAAGCAAGCTCAGCAGCCCGGCAAGGTCGTGCTGGAGATCGAGCATTTGAAAGTCAAAAACTCCAAGGGGCTTTTAGGCGTGAAGGATTTCAGTCTGCAGGTGCGCGCCGGTGAAATTGTCGGCGTGGCAGGCATCGACGGCAACGGACAGACGGAGCTGGTGTATGCGCTGACCGGACTGGCGAAGGCGGAAGGCGGCAAGGTGCTGCTTAACGGCAAGGATATCACGCACAGCTCAATCAAGCACCGGATCGAAGCCGGGATGGGCCATATTCCGGAAGATCGGCATAAGCATGGTTTGATTCTGGATTTCAAACTGAAAGAGAACATGGTTATTCACAGCTATAACGAAGCGCCGTATGCGAAGAACGGCCTGCTTCAGATGGCGGCGATCGACAGGAAAACCGACGAACTGATCGAAATGTTCGACGTCCGCAGCGGTCAGGGCCGGGAAACGATTACCCGCAGCATGTCCGGCGGCAATCAGCAGAAAGCGATCATCGCCCGGGAGATCGACCGCAGTCCAAAGCTGCTGATCGTCGTTCAGCCGACGCGGGGACTGGATGTCGGCGCGATCGAGTACATCCATAAACGGATCGTGCAGGAACGCGACAACGGCAAGGCAATTCTGCTTGTTTCGCTGGAGTTGGACGAAGTGCTGGCGCTGTCTGATCAAATTGCCGTGATGTTCAACGGCGAGCTGACCGGCTGGGTCAAAGCGGAAGAGACGGATGAAAACGAGCTGGGTCTGATGATGTCCGGTTCGATCCGGAAGGGGGTTGGCGAAGCATGAAAAAAAGAGAAAAACTGGCAGCTCCGTTAATCGCGGTTCTGCTGGGTCTGTTAGTCGGCATGATCATCGTCATCGCCAGCGGGAAATCGCCGGTGCTGCTGATCTCGGCGATTGTCAAAAGCTTCTGCGGCTTTGACATCCTGGCGCCGGGACCGATCAACCCGCGCTACTTCGGCGAGTTTATCGTCTTCTCGATGCCGCTGATTTTGACCGGTCTGGCGGTCGGGTTCGCTTACCGCACCGGTTTGTTCAACATCGGCGGCGAAGGTCAGGTCATGGTCGGGGCGCTGGCGGCGACCGTCGTCGGCATTCTCGTACCGCTGCCGCCGGTGCTGCACGCGATCGTCTGTTTGATCGCCGGCGGCGCTGCCGGGGCATTATGGGCCTTTTTACCTGGCTTTTTGAAAGTCAAACGGAATATCTCGGAAGTCGTCACGGCGATCATGATGAACTATGCCGCGCTGTACTTCTGCAACTACATCTTAAAGGCGCTGCCGGGTTCAACCCAGACCCGTACAGTGGATCTGCCGGCCTCGGCGCTGATCAAATCGGATTTTCTCAAGCAGATCACGAATAATTCCCGCCTGCATTGGGGCATTCTGGTCGTCATTCTGGCGGTGATTGTTTATCACATCGTCATTGAGAAGACGACGTTCGGCTACAGTCTGCGGGCAACCGGCTTCAATGCCGAGGGCGCACGTTATGCGGGCATGAAGGTTGAACGCAACGTCGTCTATGCGATGATGATTTCCGGCGTTATGGCCGGGCTGGCAGGAGCGATCATGGTCTTGGGCACCTTCGGCTACGGACGCGTGCTGAATACGGCGGAAAACTACGGCTTTGACGGCATCGCCGTCGCGCTGGTCGGCGGGTGCAACGCGATCGGCATCTTCTTTGCCGGCTTGTTGTTCGGTCTGCTGAAGGTGGCGCAGCCGCTGATGCAGTCGATGCAGATTCCGAAGGATATCGCAACGATCATCTCCTCGACCATCATCATGTTAGTCGCGATGCAGAACGGCATCATCTTCATTATGAACTGGTTGTCAAAAAAGAAAGAAACGGCGGAGAAAGGAAGTGAAGAAGCATGAGTTTGTTCTATAACATGTTTACGATCACTCTGATGATCTCGGCTCCGATTATCATCGCGGCGCTGGGCGGCTTGTTCAGCGAACGCAGCGGCGTCGTCAACATTGCGCTGGATGGCATCATGCTGGTCGGAGCGTTTGTTACCGCAGCGGTGGTTGTGGTGCTGGATCCGACCGGAGCCAACAGTAAGACGGCGATTCTGATCGGCTTGATCGCGGGCATGGCGGCCGGCGTGGTCTTCTCCCTGCTGCATGCCTATGCGAGCATCGACCTGAACGCGGACCAGACGGTTTCCGGGACGGCGCTGAACTTGCTGGCGGCCGGCATCACGGTCTATCTGTGCCAGATTTTCTTCAACCAGCAGCGTACCCCGGCGTTTATCCGCGGTATCACGCGCATTGATGTGCCGGTCTTAAAGGACATCCCGGTATTGGGCGAGATGTTCTTCAAGCAGGTGCATCCGACCTTCTATCTGACGATCATCCTCGTCTTTGTAACCTGGTTTGTCGTCTTTAAAACACCGTTCGGTCTGCGCATGCGCTCCTGCGGTGAATTCCCGCAGGCTTCTGCGTCGATGGGCATCAACGTCCGCCGGATGCGCTATTTCGGCGTGCTGGTTTCCGGCGCGCTGGCAGGCCTGGCCGGGGGCGTCATGGTCTTGACCCAGGACGTTCAGTTTACCGTCGTGACCATTCACGGTTTCGGGTTTATCGCGATCGCGGCGCTGATCTTCGGTAAGTGGAATCCATTCGGCGTCTTAGGCGCCGGCATGTTCTTCGGCTTCTCCCAGACGCTGGGCTTCTACGCGAAGGACATCCCGTTTCTGGCGACGCTGCCGACGGAATTCTTCAGCATGTTCCCGTATGTTCTGACGATCATCGCGCTGGTCATCTTCGCCGGCAAGTCGGTCGGTCCGAAGGCGGCGGGCGAAATATACGATACAGGCAAACGTTAAGACTGAGCCGGCTGAAATTGTGCAATTCCATTCAGCCGGTTTTTCTTTTTCCCTGTTAATTCTGGTATAATCAGTAATAAAGAAAGAAATCAGATTTCATCGCTGATAAGGAAAGAGGATATTGATGAAGATTGAAGAAATCAGAAAATCATGGCGGCAGCTTGTCGCGCAGAAAGAGTTCAAGCAGGTAGCGGAATTGCTGCGGCAAAGTCCGGAGCGGGAAAAAATCATGCAGCGGGGACGGGAGCTGTGCGCGCATACATTTGTGTTCGATCATCCGTGGGACATGGAACGGTGTCTGACGCCGCATACCATGGAAACGATGAATTGGAATCAGGTGTTCAATGACGACGAGGAATGGACATTCATGCTCAACCGCATGGATTACTGGTCGGCGCTGGCCAAAGCGGCGCTGATCAGTCAGGATACGCGCTATCTTGATCAGGCGAAAGACTTTTTGCTTGACTGGATCACGCAGCATCCCCAGATTGAAGCCAGTCTGTCGACGCGTACGCTGGATACCGGCATCCGTGTGGTCAACATGCTGGAATGCGCAGCGCTTTTGGAAGCAGCGGAAAAGCTGAGCGAAGAGGAGCTGACATGGATTCTTACAAGCGTAGAGAATCAGCTGGCGTATTTGAAAGCGAATTATATTGAGAAATACACCTTGAGCAACTGGGGCAGCATTCAAACCTGCGGGATTATCGTGTGCTCGGCAATGATGGGAAAGGATCCGCGGCAGGATGAAGTCTACCGCTGGGCACTGGAGGAACTGGAAACCCAGATGCAGCTTCAGATCGGATCCGATGGCATGCTTTGGGAACAATCGACGATGTATCATGTCGAGGTGCTCAACAATGTGCTGCGGGTATTGGATTACGCGCAGTATTATCCGATTCCGCTGACGGATGAAATCCGCGAAAAAGCACATGCGATGACTCGGGCGCTGATGCATATGATGATGCCGGATCATCAGATCGAAACCTTCGGCGACTCCGACCGGGTCAATGCCGAGGATGTCATGAACAAAGGCGCTATTTTATTTGACGATCCGCAGCTGCGCGCGATGGGCAGCGATCAGGGCGACAGCGATCTGCTTTTAAACGGCGGGATGCCGGCCTGGCGCAAGCTGCAGACCCTGCCGAAGCAGACGCCGCAGACGTTGCTCTATGCCGGGCAGGATTGCGGCATCGTCGTACGCCGGAGTGATTTCGGCCGGAGCGCAGAATGGATGATGGTGCTTAACGGCGAGCTGGGCAGCGGTCATGGTCATTCGGATAATCTGCATTATTCGATTATCCACCAGGGTCTGCCGTTTGTGATCGACCCCGGCCGCTTCACCTATCGTGAGGATCATCCAGTCCGCGTCGAACTGAAAGGGATGAGCGCGCACAACACGGTGGTTCTGGACGATCAGCCCGGCAGCGTGCCGGATTCCAGCTGGACCTATCAACGGTTTCTGCGTCCGTTGGCAACGCTCATCCGCGATACGCCGGAGGGCTTGTATTGGGAAGGGGGCGTATTGACCGAACAGCCGCAGATGACGCACATCCGGAAGCTGATCATGCTTCCGCAGGGCTGCTGGGTTGTCTGTGATGAGATTTTCTGTGAGGGCGGGCATACCGTTGTCAGCCGGATCCAGCTTGATCCGCAGGCAGAGGTCAGCAGCAATCAATCGGATTGGCAGTTGAAACAGGGAACAGTCAAGCTGAATTATCATCATGAAGGCTTGCCGGTCAGCGTGGAACAGGGACCGTGTTCGCTGCGCTACAACGAATTGCAGGACCATAAAATCCTTGCCAGCCGGGGAACGATGCGCGGATCGTTGTTTCAGGACGAGCTGTTTTATGGCGAGGACTTCCGGCTGGAACCGGCTGAGGTTGTGCAGCCGGGCCGCGGAAAGCTGAGGCAAGAGGAAGTCAGCGCCTGGCGGTTTGTCCGGGGTGAAGAAAGCTATACGTGCGTCATTTTCCATCAGCAGCTTTACCGGGGAAAGAAGATTTTGTATTGCGAAGGGCTGCCGCTGCACAACCAGGCCTGTTTGATTATCAGGAAAGCGGGCTTGAAAAAGCTGATCCGGCTGAAATAAAGCGGGCGGAACTGGGTGTTTAAAGCTGCAGGGAAGCATGAAGAAACTGAAAATAATAAATTGAAATGCCTGCTTGGAATGAATTGGCAAAAGGGGAAGGCGGCGCTGCAAAGGCAGCGCCTGTCATCCCTGACGTTTATTCGCGTGAGGGCAAACTAAAGTGCGCTGACTCTTTGTGAAAAGGGATGCAGCGCTTTTTTTTGACTGATAAAACTTTTTGACTGCCGGTCTTTCTGATCGTGTCCAAAGTCAAGGTCAACGGGTCTATTAAATCATTGCGGCACAAAGACCTTCGCCGCTTAATTCATCAATAAACTGACGGCAACAGGCCTTTTAAAATACAGCGGCATAAAGACCCCGGATTTTCATCTGCTGCCTGTCTTTAATAACGAAAGTCAAAAAAGCTGTGGATTTGTATAGCGATGAAAAGACGGAATATCAACTGGTAAGACGGACGTTTGCGTAAAACAAAAAACAGCGCCGGTTTGCGCAAAAATGGATAGCGGCCTTCAAGAATATAAAAAAGGAGAAAGAATGAAAAAAAGAGAACGCTGAGCGCGTTCTCAAGAAGATAAGAATTAGATTTTAATGGTGTTCTTTTCAATCAATTCCTGTTTCAAATCATAAAGCTGGCGGGAATAATCGACATAATACCGATGCGGATAACGCAGCCGTTTGACTTCCTCCCACAGCGTATCCATCTGCTGCATGCAGTAGTTTTTAACTTCTTCCGTTGTAGGAACAGTATAAACTAACTTGCCATGATCGAAAATCTGTTCCTGCAGCTCGCGCATTTCATAATCCTTGATCCGTTTCTGCTTCCACGGCGCCTGCGGATCAAATAACAGATACTCATCCGTCGGAATTACTTCGTCGCGCAGCGCTAATAAATCGGCGATCGCCTGATGATTCTCTTTGTCATAGAACCGGATGATTTTCTTAAAGCCCGGATTGGTCAGCTTTTCCACGTTGCCGCTGATCTTGATCTTCGGGATAATCTGACCATCTTTTTCATGCGCTACCACTTTGTAGACGCCGCCCAAGACCGGTGTGGATTTGGCGGTGATCATGTTTTCACCCACGCCGAAGGTGTCGATCTTCGCATCCTGCATGATCAGATCGTCGATTAAGAATTCGTCCAGCGAATTGGAAACGACGATCTTGCAGTCGGTCAGACCGGCCGCGTCGAGCATTTTCCGTGCTTTCTTTGACAGATAAGCCAAATCGCCGCTGTCGATCCGGATTCCTTTTAAACGGTGGCCGTTCGGAATCAATTCCTCCTGGGCCACTTTGATCGCGTTGGGAATGCCGGAATGCAGCGTGTCATAAGTATCGACCAACAGGATGCAGTTGTCCGGGGAAACCCGCGCGTAGCTGCGGAAGGCTTCCAGCTCGCTGTCATGCAGCTGAACATAGCTGTGGGCGATCGTACCGCTGACCGGGACGGCATATTTCTGACCGGCAATCGTGCAGGCGGAACCGGCGCAGCCTGCGATGTAAGCGCCGCGGGCCCCTTCGGTGGCGGCGTCGAAGCCATGCGCCCGGCGCGAACCAAATTCCAGGACGGCCCGGCCCTTGCTGGCACGGACGATGCGGTAGGCTTTGGTTGTAGTCAATGTTGGATAGTTGATGCACAAAAGCAGAATGGTTTCCAGAATCTGCGCCTGAATCAAGGTGCCGCGGATGGTGACCAGCGGCTCGTTGGCGAACACCGGCGTTCCCTCCGGAATCGCCCAGACGTCCACGTCCATCGTCATCGTTTTTAAATAATGCAAAAAATCCTCGTCAAAGTAACCCGTCTGCCGCAGATAATCAATCTGCGCGTCCGTGTAATGAAAGTTTTGAACGAAATCAATAAACCGGTGCAGGCCGTTTAAAATCAAGAAGCCGCCGCCGTCTGGAATCGTCCGCACGAACATATCGAAGTAGGCAATTTCCTCATGTTTATTCTCTTTAAAATACGCATACGCCATCGTATATTCGTAAAAATCGGTCAGCAGCATTAAATCTTCGGGTTGCATTTGTTATTCCTCCTCGTTGTTCACGACATGAATACCGGCGTTGGCCATCAATTTCAGCGCCCAGTGCCCATAGTCCTTGGCACTGTGTCCCGGCGCGTCGAAGGTTGCGACCTGATCCTTCGGCACGATGACTTCAATACCCAGATCGTTTTGATTAATATACCCTTTTAAAGATAAAGCAAACTGCAATACGCAAATATCGGTGCAGCAGCCGACGATCATCACGGAACGCAAATTGGTCATCTGCTGGAACACTTCTAAAAACTCAGGCTGAACAAAACCGTTGGTCGAATTCTTTTCCAGGATGATAAATTGATCGGCATAGGGCTTCAACTCCTTGATCAGTTCGCTCTCCTCGCTGTCTTTTAAACAATGCGGCGGAAAGCTGGAAAATTCTTTCGCGCTTTCATTGTGGCAGTCGCGGAAGGCGAGAATCGGGAAATCGCGCTTTAAATAAGCTTTCACAGTATCCAGCACGGCTGGGGTGATCTGATCAATTTTCGGGTCCGCCAAGGCTCCGGTATGGATAAAGCCGTTGATCATGTCGACGACGACCAATAAGGAACGGTCGTCTTTTTCTTTCAGAAAAAGTTCTGTTTTCATCTCTTTGGCCTCTTTTCTTCTTGCTTATTGATTATCATAACAAAATTTTTAAACGATGAAAATGAAATCATCCGAATTTGTCCTGTTTTTTCAATAGAAGAGGAAAACGGGTTTTTTCTAAACGGGAATTTTGCTGAATTTCGGGTCTGATCATCAGCGCGTCAGTTCGCTGCACTCCCTTTGCGGGCGTCTGCTTTCGCAGTCTGATCGCGGGGGAAAAGGAAAGATTTTCTGTTTTTTGCCTGGAAAGTGGGATATACTAGGTAGCGAAGGAGGAACGTTTGATGAGAAAAGAAACCCTTTGTAAAAATGTTGAAATGCATATTCTGGAAACCGGAAAATTCAAGGATGTCATCCTGTCATTCCGTTTTTTTAATGAACTGAAAACTCCGGACAGCTGGGTCAGGACCGTGTTGGCGCTGATGTTGGCAGACCGGTGTGAGAAATATCCGACGAAGCGGGAGGTATCCTGCTGCCTGGATGGATTGTATGGCGCCAGCGCGTCGGCGCGGACGACGACCTATGGTCAGGGACAGATTCTGGAATTCCGCGTCAAAGCTTTGAATGAAAAATATGTCGGCGGGGATCTGTTGCAGCGGCAGATCGCGCTGGCTTCGCAGTTTCTTCTGCATCCGCTGAAAGACGGGGATCAGCTGTCGAACGCATTATTTAAGGAAGCCATGATCAATTTAAAAGCGATGATCCAACGCCGCAGCGACAATCCGGCCTCCTATGCAGCTTCTCAATGCGCGAAACTGCTGGGTGAAGGTCAGGCGTTAGGCATCAGCGTGCTGCCGACGATGGAAGAAGCGGAAACAATTACACTGGCGCAAGTCAGCGAAGCCTATGAAAAAATGATCCGCGAGGACCGAATTGATATTTTTGTGGAGGGACAGGTGGATCCGGCGACCGTGATCTCGCTGTTAAAACACGCGTTCCCATTCGAAGACCGTGAGCTGGAAATCAAAAGCGAATATCTGGCGGAAAAGGAAGCGGCTGAAGAAAAATCTGAAACCCGTTCAATCGATCAGACGACGCTTGTCATGATGTATCCGACGCACGTTGCGCTGAGTGGCCCGGATTACTGGGCGCTGCGCACCGGCAGCTGCATCTTCGGCCAGCTGCCGACGTCGTTATTGTTTCAGGAGGTGCGGGAAAAGCGCAGTCTGTGCTATTCAATCTATTCAAGCATTCTTTCCTACGACGGCGTAATGAGCGTCAGCACAGGAATTGACAAAGCGCATCTGGACGAAGTGAAGGAATTGATCGAGCAGCAGCGCCAGCGCATGGCTGAGGGTGCTTTCGACGAGGAAATGCTGGAGACTGCCAAGGAAATGTTGATCAATTCGATCCTCGCTTCCGAGGATGATCCACTCTCGATGATCAACCGGGAATTCCAGAACTGTCTGCTGGAACAGACGCAGACGCTAGAGCAGATCAGCGACCAGATCCGCAGCGTTACGCGCAAGGCCATCATGAAGCTGTTTGCCGCGATGGAATGCAAAGCGGTGTTCGCATTAATTCAGAAGGAGGACGTCCATGAAGAAAATTGTTAACGCGCAGTTTGACGAAACGTGGTATACGCATACGCTGGATAACGGATTAAACCTGATCTTCTGGCATAAGCCGGAATTTGTCAGCACAGCCGTGGTCTTTGCGACGCCCTACGGCGCTCTGGACTACCGACAGATCGACAAGGACGGCAATCATCTTGATTTTCCAAGCGGAATCGCGCACTTTCTGGAACACAAGTTATTTGAGTCGGATGAAGGCGACGTCATGGATGATTTTTCGCGGATGGGCGCGAATGTCAACGCGTTTACCTCCTACAACGAAACGTGTTATTACTTCACGACCAGTCATGGTGATCTGAAGGAACCGCTGAATCTGTTACTTGACTTTGTGCAGGATCTGCGGATTACCGACGAATCGGTGGAAAAGGAAAAAGGCATCATCAATCAGGAATTGAAGATGTATTTGCAGATGCCGGACAGCCGGTTGATTTTTGAAACGTTTAAGGCGCTGTATCACAAGCATCCGCTTAACCGTGATATCGGCGGGGATGAAAAAAGCGTCAACGCCACAACCCGGCAGCTGTTGGAGGATTGTTACAAGCTGAACTATCATCCTTCCCGCATGACGTTGATCGTCGCAGGACCGCAGGACCCTGAAACGTTGTTGGAATGGATTGAGGAAAATCAGCAGCCGAAGTCGTTTGAGCCGGTCAAGGATGTCGGAAGGTATCTGGAAGAGGAACCCCAGACGGTGGTGTCCAGCCATACGGTCATCCCGATGGACGTCGCCGTCCGCAAGGTCAGTGTGGCGTATAAATTTGCGCCGCTGAAGACCTCGGCCAAAGAGCGGGTGCGCCAGGAGTGGGCGATTCGGTGTCTGCTGGAATCGCATTTCAGCGCGCTGAATCCGGATTATCAAAAATGGCTGGACAATGAAATCATCAACGATTACTTTGGTTATGAAATTGATCTGGGCAAGGATTACGCAATGATGATGTTCTATAATGAAACGGAAGACGCCGCGGCGTTTACCCGATTTGTCGAAGAACAGCTGAATGGGTTGAAGAACCGGGCTGTCGACTATCAGCAGCTGCAGCTGTTAAAACGGCGGTATTTCGGCGAAGCGATGCGGACGTTTAACAATATGGAGGATATTGCGGTGGCGATGATTCGAAATCAGTTCAATGGCGTCAGTTTCTTTGATACCCTGGAAATCATCGGTCAGCTCGATCAGAAGCAGGTGCAGGAAGCGTTCGAGGCCTTGAAATTTGATCAGCGCAGCGTCGTGGAAATCAGTCCGGCCAGAGGTCAGACTGAGGCTTAACAGTCCTTTTGACGGTGCTGAAATAAAATTTAGAAAAAAATCAAAAAATGGAGAATTCTGACTTCTCCGTTTTTTTTGCATATTTTCCGCGTGATAATTCCAGCTAACTATGAAAAAAAGGTTGAATTCGCCGGTTTGCCAGCGGGGAAGGTCTGCGGCATAATGAAGCAGCAAGGAGGAAAGCTATGTTAAATTTCATGGTATTAGTAGGAAAGGTCAAAGAATAACCATGATGATTGATGTCAATGAAAAGCCTATTTAATAGGCTTTTTTTTTTTTTTTTCTTCTTATCATAACTTCCCTGATTTTTGTATAGGGGAGATTTTTTATTTTGTCTATCAAAAATGGCAAAATATATTGACTTATTATGAAATGCCATTTATAATGTCATTGTGATTTGAAAGGAGTGGTCATGATGATTGATTTGAAAGAATTGAGAAATTCGAAGAAAATGTCACAAGAAGAATTAGCAAATCAATGCGGGGTCATTCGGCAGACGATTTCTAACATCGAATGTGGTTTGTCCAAACCTTCGGTTGAATTAGCCAAAAAGATTGGTGAAATTCTTGGGTTCGATTGGACACTGTTTTTTTAAAAGGAAATGCCATTTTAAATGGTAAAAAGGAGAGATGCCATTGAAAATATATGAATCAGAAAAAGCAATAGTTCGAATTCATGGTGAACCCAAAATGGAATTGTTGAAAAAAGCGTGCGAGAACTACGCTTCGAAAGTTCTTATGGATAAGGAAGAAAAGAAGTGAATCAAGTAATTAATCTATTTCCCCATCAGAGAAGCGCGTTAGAAGCCACTGACGGGCGAAATCGGGTTGCATATTATCTTGATATGGGCTTGGGTAAAACCTTGCTAGGAAGCGAGAAAATGCGCGAATTAGGGGCAAGCGTGAATCTGGTGATTTGTCAAAAATCAAAGATTCAAGATTGGATTGACCACTTCAAAAAATATTATGGATTGGAACAAGAGACATTCGATTTGACAAACAAAAAAGCGTTTGAATTGTTTCTTGAAGAAATCGAAAAAGACTATCCGGCGAAATTCAGTCAAAGATATGTCGGTGTTATCAATTACGAATTGGCATGGCGACGAAAAGAACTTCTTGAATTGAAAGATTTCACATTGATGTTGGACGAATCAAGTTTGATTCAAAACAGGAAAGCCAAACAATCCAAATTCATTTTGAAGTTGAATCCGGCGAATGTGATTTTATTAAGCGGAACGCCGTGTTCCGGCAAATACGAAAATCTTTGGACACAAATTCATTTATTGGGTTGGGAAATTAAAGAACCACTTTATAACAAACAATATGTGAATTGGAAAACGATTGAAGCCGGTGAATTCAAACACAAAATCGTTGACAAAGAAAATCCCTACAAGAACGTTGAACGTTTAAAATCCAAATTGCGACAATATGGCGCGGTATTTATGAAAACGGAAGAATGCTTCGAATTACCCGAACAAAACTTCATTGACGTAAAAGTCAAATCCTCGAAGGAATATCAACGATTTATGAAACATTCCATTGTCACAATCAATGACAACGAACTTGTCGGAGATACCAACCTGACAAAAAGATTATATGCCCGAATGATTGTTTCTCAATTTAACCCAAACAAAATCAATGCGTTTAAAGATTTGATTGAATCAACGAATGATAGATTGATAGTTTTCTATAACTTCACAGAAGAATTGACACAACTTGTGTGTATTGCCGAAGAACTCAACAAACCAATTTCTATTATAAACGGTAAAACAAAAGATTTGTCGGCGTATGAGAACGAAGACAATTCAATCACATTTGTTCAATATCAAGCTGGCGCGAAAGGCTTGAACTTGCAAAAATCGAATAAAGTCATCTATTTTTCACCAACGGAAAAGTGTGAAGATTATATGCAATCGTTAAAGCGTGTCCATAGAATTGGACAGAACAAACCTTGCTTTTATTACCGACTAATTGCAAGTAAAACGATTGACGAATTGATTTACAAAGCAGTCGAAGAAGGCGTTGATTTTACGGACGAATTGTTCAAGGAGAAAGAAAAAAATGAATGAATTATTAAATGAATTATTTTACACGCTTGAAGAAAAGAAAAAACTCGAAGCGAAAGAAAAAGAACTGAAAGACCAAATCGAACGACAGATGGTCGAACTTTCCAAAAGCAAAGTTGAAAACGATTGTTTGAAAATCACGTTAGTTCCGGAAACGATTTCAACAACCTTCGACACTACAACTTTTAAGAAAAAAGAACCTGATTTGTATGAAGACTTGTTGAAAGATTATCACAAAGAAACATCGCGGAAAGCATACTTGAAAGTTACGGTGATTTAACGTGGGAAAGAAATTTGTCATCGTAATAACAATATTGTTGTTATTGGCAACCCCGGCGTTGAACGATTATGCAAATTTAAGTCGCAATGTTGCGGGATATGGTGGGGAATGCTTATTGTTTCTGTTCCCATCCTTGATTTATGCCTGTTATTTATCAATCCGTGATTTGACAAAAACGATGAAGGAAGAAATCAAAAATGGCTAGTGAAAAGAATTTCGAAAACAAAGTAAAAGCATTTTTGAAACAACAAAATTGTTGGGTGTTGAAGACATGGTCAAATGGCGTTCAGCGTTCGGGAATTCCTGATTTGATTGTGTGTTGTAACGGTTATTTCTTGGGAATTGAATTGAAAGCGTCAAACGGGAAACCTAGCGAACTTCAATTGTGGAACGTGAAAAAGATTCGTGAATCAAAAGGAATCGCGATTGTGTTATATCCAAACCAATTTGGAGAATTCAAAAGTTTGATTTGCGGACTTAAAGGAATAAAACAAAAGTATTTTGAACAAAGGTTGTTCGACAAAGAAGGGTGGTTCGAATGAAGCCGACTAAAGCACAAAAAGAGTTATTTAAAGAAATCAATCGTGAATTTGCGAAATTACACCCACCAGAAATCAAAATGGATTTTCCAGATTTAGAAATTAAAATTCCCGATGAAGCAGAACTTAAAAAAGAATTAAACGAACGATTCGGGCTTATGTCAAGATTTAAACAATTTGATACCGTCAGACATTATTTGTATGGATTGGGAACGGTCATTTGTTTCGAAGAAATTTTAATTGGCGTTTGCTTCGATGAATATAATCCACATTTTCATAGCTTGGGTGGACGATGTGAAGCTGGTTTCGGATTGTTTTGTCACCCGTCAAGTTTGGAGAAAGTTGAATGAAATGGTCACATAGTCGCGTTGAATGCTTCAATCAATGTCCATTCAAATTCGAATTACGGTATATTGCCGAAACGAAAACGATTCCAAGCGATGACGCTTCAAATCCGTTGATTATTGGTTCGGCAATGCACAAGGGAATTGAAACAACAGTCGAACAGGCAATTCAAGAATATTATGATTCGTTTAACGTCATAACAGATTTACAAGTCAATGAAGCAATCAAATTGTCAAATTTGATTCCAAAAGTCAAAAAATTTGTTCCGAAAAATTTGACATATGAATTCAAGATTGATTGTGACGGATTTGTTGGATTCATTGACGGTTTGGAAGAATTGGAAGACGGGACATATAACATTTATGATTTCAAGTATTCCAATAACGTCGAACATTATTTGGAATCACCACAACTTCACTTATACGCCTATTATTTCGAGCGTATGACGGGAAAAAAGGTCAATGGCATGTATTATGTCATGATTCCAAAAACGTTGATTAAACAGCGTAAGAGCGAGGATTTATATAAATTCAGAAAGCGGTTAGAAGAAACGTTGGAAGATATGCAACCATCAATCGTTAAAGTCGAATTTGACCCAAAAAAGGTTGAACAATTTAATTGTGACATCGAAGCAATTGAAATGACGACCAAATTTGAGAAAAACGAAAGTCGACTTTGTGATTGGTGTGAGTATAAAGAATATTGCTTGAAAGGAGAAAACTATATGATTTTACCAAGCACAGAACGGCGCGAAATTGGAAAAGCGAAGAAACGAAAAATTTGGATTTATGGGGACGCATTCACGGGAAAAACAACCATGCTGGACGACGCACCAAATCCGTTGAATCTGAACACGGACGGAAACATTCAGTTTGTAACAATGCCATATATTGCGATTAAAGATATTGTGACGGTTGAAGGACGCGTGACAAAGCGTAAGTTCGCGTGGGAAGTGTTGAAAGAAACGATTGAAGAACTTGAAAAGAAACAAAACGATTTCAACACCATTATTATTGATTTGTTGGAAGATACCCGCGAAATGTGTCGTTTGTATAAATACGACCAAATGGGAATCGAACATGAAAGTGATTCCTGTTACGGCAAAGGCTGGGACATCATCAAAACCGAATATCTTTCTACGCTTCGAAGATTGTTCAATCTTGATTACGAAAACATCGTCGTTGTATCACATGAAATTGTAAGCGAAATTAAGAAAAAGAACGGGCAGACAATCACGAAAATTGCACCGAATATTCAAGAATCTATTGCGAACAAGGTCGCTGGAATGGTTGACATTGTGGCGCGTGCAGTTGTAGAAGATGACGGAACAAGAACATTGAATTTTAAATCAAATGAATTCGTGTTTGGTGGCGGTCGTTTGAAAGGTTTAACCGAAACAAAGATTTCATTGAGTTGGGGCGCATTGATGGACGTTTATGACATTGCAACCACACCAAAGCCGAAGAAAGAAGAAGTCTTGACACCGCCACAACCAGTTGTTGAAGAAGTCGTGGAACAGGAAGAAACACCACGCCGCAGAGCAAGAAAAGAAGAAGCACCGGCAGAAGCTGAAACACCGCGTAGAAGAACAAGAAAGGAAAGAAATTAAATGAAAAAAATTATTAGAGAATTGAAAGAACGAGGAATTGACAAGCAACTTCAAGAAGTCATCGACTTTGCTAAAGTAGCCGGATTGAATACAAATAACAGTTATGAAAAAGCGTTGAAATTAACATTCATGCAGATGATTGAGGGTGAAGGGGAAGACTTCGAAACTGATTTTATGAACTGTGTTATTGACGAAGGATTGGGGGTTTTGTTGAAAGAATTAAATCTTAAACCATCAGAAGGAACAGAAGTTGACAACGAACTCAAAACATTATTAAGCGGCTTATGTAAATTACGCGATTTACTCAGAAAGGAGAGCAAATAATATGTCGATTTTTGACAAGTGGAATAAAAGCATTGACGGGGAATCGTTGGCGAAAGACGTGAAGGAAGTTGAACAAAACGGCGGGACGGGAGAATATAAGGA
Source organism: Holdemania sp. 1001095H_141210_F2 (assembly GCF_015558105.1). Classification (NCBI taxonomy): domain Bacteria; kingdom Bacillati; phylum Bacillota; class Erysipelotrichia; order Erysipelotrichales; family Erysipelotrichaceae; genus Holdemania; species Holdemania sp. 1001095H_141210_F2. Next base: position 121,258 of record NZ_JADNPO010000002.1, on the reverse strand, counting down.
AGTTCCGTTGGGAGATTATGAAGTTAAAATTGAAAAAATGGAATTGAAAGAATCGAAAAAAGGAGACCCAATGTTCACATGCTGGTTCAAGATTTTAGACGGTGAATATAAGAATTCAATCATCTTCATGAACCAAGTTATCATTCAGGGATTCCAAATTCACATTGTAAATGAATTCTTGAAGTCGTTGGAAACATCATTGGACATTGAATTTGATGGCGATTATGCACATTATAACGATTTGATTCTTGATGTCATGGAAGAAGTGGACGAAAAGTTGGAATTCTTATTGTCCTATGACCAAAACAAAAAGGGTTATAACACATTCAAAATCAAAGAAATTTTTGAAGTCTAAAATGCCATTTTAAATGGGAAAGCCACTCGAAATGGGTGGCTTTATTTATATGAAAGGACATTAATAATGAAATATACAAAATTAAATTACGAAGGATTTGAAAATTATTTAGTTTTCTTCGGAAATGATTTGTTTGGTGGGATTCGTTACGAATTCAAATTCGAAAATAGATATGGCGCAAGCGTCATCAAACATATTGGTTCATACGGAAGCCAATATGATTTGTTCGAATTAGCGGTTTTGAAAGACGGACACTTGTGTTATGACACGGAAATCACGGACGATGTCATCGGATATTTGAGCAATGAACGCGTAATTGAAATCCTTGAAAGAATAAAGGCGTTATGATTTTCTATGACTTCGAAGTGTTCAAATATGATTGGTTAGTCGTTGCAATTGACGTTGTGAATCAAGAAGAACAAATCATCTTCAACGATGTTGAGAAATTAGAACAATTATATTGCGAACACAAACATGACATATGGGTTGGCTTCAATTCCCGACATTATGACCAATACATTTTGAAAGGTATTTTGGCGGGGTTCAATCCGAAGCGAATCAATGATTGGATTATTGTCAAAGGTCGCGCCGGTTGGGAATTTTCAAGTTTGCTTCGAAAGTTCCCGTTGAACAATTATGATGTCATGCAAGGAACGGACAAGGGTTTGAAATCGTTCGAAGGATTCATGGGAAACAACATCAAAGAATCAAGCGTTCCATTTGATATTGACAGGAAATTGACAAGAGCAGAAATCGAAGAAACGGTCAAATATTGTCGACATGACGTTGAACAGACAATCGAAGTGTTCTTGGAACGTCAAAGCGATTTCGAAGCACAAATGGGATTGCTTAAAATGTTTAACATGCCGTTGTCAAACATCAGTAAAACAAAGGTTCAGTTATCGGCGCAAATATTGGAAGCAAGAAAACCGATTCGACCATACAACGACGAATTTGACATTTCTTTTCCAGAAACTATGAGAATTAACAAATACAAGTTTGTTGTTGATTGGTACGAGGACAAGAACAATCGGAAATACAGAATCAATCCAAATGACGAGAAATCGAAAAAACATCAATTATGTTGTGATATTGCCGGAGTTCCGCACCAATTCGGTTGGGGCGGAGTCCATGGGGCAATAGAACAATATAGCGGTGAAGGGTATTACTTGAACATGGACGTTGCAAGCCTATACCCAACTTTGATGATTATATACAACTTGCATTCAAGAAGTTGTAACCCACAAAAATTCAATAATATTGTCGATTTAAGATTGAAATACAAACACGAAAAGAACCCACTTCAAGCACCGTTGAAAATCGTCATCAATGGGACGTATGGAGCGATGAAAGCAAAGACGAATCCATTGTATGACCCAAGGCAAGCAAACAACGTTTGTGTCTATGGTCAATTGTTATTGCTTGATTTGATTGAAAAACTTGAACCGCATTGTCAAATCATTCAATCAAACACGGACGGTGTATTGGTCAAATTAAATGCTAGAAACGACAAAGAAGCAGATGAACAATATAGTTTGATTGACGACATCGCTTATGAATGGGAACAAAGAACCGGTTTGAATCTTGAATTCGAAGAATATCGAAAAGTATTCCAAAAGGATGTCAACAATTATGTAATTGTTGACGCAGACGGAAATTTCAAATCCAAAGGGGCGTATGTCAAGAAACTGAACAATCTTGATTATGATTTGCCGATTGTTAATAAAGCAATGGTTGATTATATGGTCAAGGGAATTCCGGTCGAAAAGACAATTCTTGAATGTGATGAATTGAAGGAATTTCAACAGGTAAAAAAGATAAGCAATAAATATTTGTATATTATGCACGGCGACAAAAGAGTGAATGAAAAATGTGTTCGGTGTTTCGCTTCAACACATAAAATTGACGGCGGATTAGTGAAGATTAAAGCCGAAAACAAACGACGTGAAAAAATAGAAAATACCCCCGAACATGCTTTTCTATTCAACGATGAAGTAAACGGGGTAAAGTGTCCAAGAAAGTTGGACAAACAATGGTATATAGAACTGGCAACCAAAAGATTGAAAGATTTTGGTTATATTTAAAGAAAGATTTTAAGGTGAAATAAATGAAAGTAAAAAGAGGGAATATCGTGTATTTAAAACCCCAAAGTGTGCGTGGACATATTCAGTCAAATGAACGTCCATATTTGGTTGTTTCGAACGATATTGGAAACCAATCTTCGGAAATCGTCATGGTTGTTCCGATGACAACGCAATTGAAGAAGTTGTCACAACCAACGCATACGATTATAAGTTATCACGATTCAATGGTACTTTGCGAACAGATTATGACGGTAAATCAAGAAGATATTGTTCGGGTTGTTTACAGATTAAATGATTATCAAATGATACGCGTTGATAAGTGTTTGAAAAAGGCTTTGGGGGTTGCGTGATGTTTGAGCAAAGGGAAGCCGTTTGTTCTGTTTGTGGAAAGAAATTCTTCATCGCGAGTAAATCACAATATTTATACAAAGTAAAAGAAAAATATCAATGTTCTTATTCATGCTACAAATCAGAAAGGATGAAAATCAAGGATGTTCGAAAAATTATATAAAGGATTTGTCCGCACCAAAAATAAAAATTGTATCGAACCATTCAAGGACGTGAAGACGTTAAGAACATTTGACGAGGTGAAAGACCTTGACGAATACGCCGGTATTCTTGCGAATGATGTCATTCTTATCGACATTGATGACATGGCGCAAAGCGAAATCATGATGAATATTGTCGAAGATAAACAATTGGATTGTGTTGTTTATCAAACGACGCGCGGACGGCATTTCTTATTTAAAAATAACGGCGTTGAAAGATGTGGGACGCACAAAAAAATTGCTTGCGGATTGACAGCAGACATTAAAGTTGGTTCGCGAAATAGTTACGAAGTTATCAAATTTAACGGTCAAGAAAGATTTGTTGAATGGGATTGTGAAGAATTGGGAACATTGCCGAAATGGTTCATCCCTGTAAATTCCAATATTGACTTTTTCGAAATGGGCGAAGGGGATGGACGCAATCAATCATTATTCAATTATATTTTGACATTGACAAACGCGGGATTTTCTAAAGAAGAATCGCGGGAAGTCATTCAAATTATCAACAAATATGTTCTTCAATCTCCATTGGGTGAAGACGAACTTGACGTGATTTTGAGGGATGAAGCCTTTCCAGAAGAAACCTTCTATGACGGGAAGAAATTTCTTCACAACAATTTCGCAGTATTTCTAAAAAACAATGAAAAAATTTGTCGAATCAACGGTCAGTTACACGCATACGACGACGGGCAATATATAGCGGGACACAGAATCATTGAAGCCGCAATGTTGAAGCATATTCCAACACTAAAAAGCGCACAGCGCGTCGAAGTGCTGAAATATCTTGAATTGATTTGTGATGACGTGCAAGAAGCTGACGCGCGTTATATTGCTTTCAATAATGGAGTGTATGACATCGTAGAAGGCGTTTTGAAGCCATTTACAAGCGATTTAATAATCACTAATAAAATACCCTGGGATTATGACGAATCGGCTTATAGTGAGCTTTGCGACAAGACCTTAGACAAAATAGCGTGTAACGATAAACAAATCAGAATGTTATTGGAAGAATCCATTGGATATTCATTTTATAGGCGGAATGAACTGTCAAAAGCTTTTTTCCTGACAGGAGAAGGAGCAAACGGAAAATCAACGTTCTTGGATATGTTGAAAAACGTGTTAGGTCAAATTAATTTTTCATCACTTGATATGTCAGAACTAGAAGAACGATTCAGCGTCGCCATGATGTCGGGAAAGCTAGCGAATGTCGGCGATGATATAAGCGATGACTTTTTGCAAGGGCGGGCGATTGCGACATTTAAAAAGGTTGTTTCGGGAAACCAAGTAAAAGGCGAATACAAGGGAATAGACGCGTTTTTCTTCAATCCCTATACTAAACTATACTTTTCTGCGAATTCGCTTCCTAGAACGAAATCCAAGGGATTTGGGGCGATATTGCGAAGACTTGTCATTATTCCATTCAACGCAAGGTTCACAAAGGATGACCCCGACTTTGACCCATTCATAACATGGAAGTTAAAAGACAAAAAAGTCATGGAATACTTGATTCAGTTGGGAATCCGAGGTCTGAAAAGAGTTCTTGAAAATCGAGGATTCACGGAATCAAAGAAAGTTGAAAACGAACTGAATGAATATGAAATTGAGAACAACCCGATTTTATTGTGGTTACAGGAAAAAGAAGTTTCAGAAATAGAGAATCAACCGACGAAAGAAGTTCATCGCAGTTATAGAACTTTCTGCATTGAAAACGGGTTTACCGAAATGACGTTGATGAATTTCTCGAAAGACATCAACAAACGCTTAGGGTTAACTGTTAAACGCGTTAGAATCAACGGAAAATTGACAGGAATTTATGTAAAGGAATAGAAGCAAATGCAAAGAAAACAGTTAGAAGAATATTACGATGTGAAGATTTATCGAAAATACTGGGGTTATATTCTTGTACTTCCAGAAGGGGAAAGGGCGTTTATGTATATTTCGGATATTGAAGATTTTTTGGATGAAAGGGAAAAGAATGAGCGAAAACAAGAAAGATAACGTGAATCACCCTTCGCATTATGCGGGTGAAATCGAATGTATTGACGCAATGATTCAAACACAAGGAATTGTTGCGGTGAAAAATTTTTGTTTGTGTAATGCGTTCAAATATTTGTGGCGACATGACAATAAAAATGACGTGGAAGACATTGAAAAGGCGAAGTGGTATATTGATAAGTTTTTAGAACTTGAAGGGGAAAAGAAATGAATTGGTATTTTATAACAATATGTGTTGTGTTTGTTTTAAGTTTAGGAATTGAATTAGGACAACACGGAAAGCCGAAAGAAGGAAACCACAGTTTTTGGATTGCATTGATAAGCTTTGGCATTGAATTGTGGTTGATTATCAAAGCGATTAGAGTTGGGTTTTGATTATGAACTTCGACGAAATTATTGAATTTTACGGGAAGGAAAATCAATCCCGAATTGCGATGGAAGAATGTGCTGAATTAATTCAAGCAATAAACAAGTGTTTAAGATACCCGGACAATGCCGAATGTAAATCAAATTTGATTGAAGAAATTGTGGATGTTCTTATTGTTATAGAACAGTTGAAATGTATATTTAACATTTCGAATGTCGACATGGATTTTTGGATAGATAAAAAAGTGAGAAGAATTTTTGAAAGAATGGAGAGTGAAAAACAATGAATAGAATTGATGTGGCTTTATATTTAATTAACGAAGCGAAAGAAAAAGAAAATTTATTGAAAAAATATAAAGAGGATTTAAGCGAATCAAATATAAATTGGGATGATTTTAATGACAAGTACCAGCAAACGCCAAGTAAACAAATTATTTTGGAAGATTTGAAGATTGCAAGACGGTTGTTGAATGAAGAAGCGAAGGAGATAAAAGAAAATGATTAAGATTGAAAACGTCGAAACGTTTGGTTGGGAAGCCGCGATTCGTGGAATGAGAAATCCAATGAATAGTTGGGATAAAAGTGATTCTTATTGGGGTTATGATTGTAAGTCTTGTGGAAAAATTGAACGTGATGGAGCATGTAAACCGGAAGACGAAGAAAGAAAAGATTGTCATAAATATTTGGGATTTGAAATTGGTCAGAATGATTTGCGATTAATGAATAAACTGAGTGAGGCGGGGAATGACCACGGGAAATTTCTCCGCATGATTGGCGTTGATTTGGACATTTTAGCGCCGTTGTATTGGTGGAAAGAATTTGACACTTACAAGGTTGGAACGGTGGCAAATAGTTGCAATACAATGCACAAGATTCAGGCAAAAGAATTCACGTTGGATAATTTCAGTCATGAAAAGTTAACACCTGCCGCTTTGGCAACACTTAGAAGTGTTGTTGTACGGTTGGAATTCGCCAGAAAGCAATTTTTAAAAAACAAACCCAAATCTGAATTTGGAATGCAATCTGGAAAAGATTATTGGTGGGACATGATTCAGTTGTTGCCGTCATCGTACAACCAAAGAAGGACGGTTCAGTTGAATTATGCAGTCTTGAAAAATATGTATCACGCACGAAAGAATCACAAATTGGACGAGTGGTTGGAGTTCTGCAAGTGGGTTGAAACGTTACCTTATGCGAAAGAATTAATTATAGGAGAGTGATTAACATGACAGCGAAAGAAAGATTTAAGGAATTAGGGTATTCTGTAGAAGAAAATGCGGAATCCATAACATACACGTTTACGTGCGGCGGATTTTATTTTATGGAAGAAATTAATTTTGATTTAGTTAGGAAATGTTATTGGACTTCGTGTTTGGGACGCGCTTCATGTGTCAGTATTTTAATTCATGAAGCAATTCATAAACAGATTAAAGAATTAGGATGGTTGAATTGCGACAATTAAATTGTCGCAATTTACAAAAATATTGTCGTTACTTTTTGTAATACAAAAAAGTAATAATGGCGTTGTTGCTATTCAAAATAGCAAAATAAAAATTGAAAAAAATTGATTTTTAGAGTGAACACCGCGAACACCTTGAAAAAATCTGTGATGAAGCACGAACAAGTGAACGAGAGTGAACAGCGAAATCGCCTTTAAATAAAGGAGAAATGGCAATGTTCACCCTGTTCATGAACAAATCCTTTTTTATAAGATTTTATAAAAAATAGAAAGACCCTATATAAAAATAAAAATATATAATATATAGAAATGTGCGTGAACACCGTGAACAATGTCAAAAAAGCCTTTCATAGAGCCTTATTTTAGTGTTCAGGGTTGTTCTGGGTGTTCGGACAGAGAAGAAAAGGGAGATTTTATGACAGAAGCAAAAAAATTGTTGTTGTCGATTATGAAACGCGACAAAATTATTGAATATAAACTTGAAGAATTAGAACGTCAAAAAAGATTGTGTGAAGTTCGAGGAATAAATTTCGAAGGTGAAAGGGTTCAAGGTTCGCCAAAGAATGAAAATCCGATAATTGAATATATTCAGATGAAAGATGACGTTCAAGCCTATATAAACGAAACGATTAAATTAAAACGGGAGTTGATGAAAGTCATTGACAAGATGGAAGATGGAAATTGTATCGGTCTATTGTATAAACGATATTTCATGCGAAAGTCATATAACGAAATTGCGAAAGAAACGAAGTTAACTTATAAGCATATTCAGCGTTTACACGAAAGAGCATTAAGAGAACTTGATAGTTTATTAGAAACGGAAAAAATGCGGTAAAATGCGGCAAAATGCGGTAAAATGCGGAACAAATAAGGTTGTATGTCCTATGTCAAGTATGATATTATTATAATGCAAAAAGAATATAAAAAGGGAAGCCATGCGCGAAATGCGGTGGCTTTTTTCGTGTGCTGAAAGGGGTGAATGAACATGAAAATGACGAATAAACAAAAAAGGTTCTGTGACGAATATTTGATTGATATGAACGCGACGCAATCAGCTATTCGCGCGGGATATTCACCCAAGACGGCAAGATTTATTGGAATGGAAAATCTAACAAAACCCAACATAAAAGCATACATCGAAAAACGCATGAAAGAAAAAGAAGACGAATTGATTGCTTCACAAGACGAAGTGTTGCGCTATTTAACAAGCGTTATGCGGGGACAATCTCAAAGCGAAATCGTTGTCGTTGAGGGTTGCGGGGACGGTGTGAGTGAAGCGAAACGAATGTTGAAAGCACCGGACGAGCGCGAACGATTAAAAGCAAGTGAATTGTTAGCGAAACGATACGGAATTTTAAGTGATAAAGTCAAATTGGACGGTGTCGTTCCGGTTGTGATTGGCGGAAGTGATGACCTTGAAGATTAGAACAATTAAACTGTCATTGCCCGAAGTCGTTGGGCGTGGATATGCGACATTTTGGAACTTCAAAGGACGTTACCGTGTTTGTAAAGGTTCGCGAGCGTCAAAGAAATCTAAGACAACCGCGTTGTGGTATATCACAAACATGATGAAATACCCTGACGCGAATTTGTTGGTCATTCGTAAGACTTACAGAACGTTGAAGGATTCCTGTTTTACTGAATTAAAATGGGCGATTAAACGACTACAAGTCGAAGCATGGTGGGAAATCAAAGAAAGCCCGTTGGAAATGACATATATTCCGACAGGACAGAAGATATATTTTCGGGGATTGGACGACCCGTTGAAAGTAACGTCCATCACGGTTGAAAACGGCGTGTTGTGCTGGGCTTGGCTCGAAGAAGCTTACGAAGTTATGAACGAAAGTGATTTTGACACACTCGATGAATCCATTCGTGGTGAAGTGCCGGAAGGGTTATTCAAGCAATGGACAATCACGTTCAACCCATGGAATGAACGGCATTGGTTAAAGAAACGCTTTTTTGATGTTGATGACGACAACGTTCTTGCTATGACGACAAATTATATGTGCAACGAATGGTTGGACGAATCGGACAAGAAACTATTTGAAACCATGAAGAAGAACAATCCACGACGTTACAGCGTCGCGGGATTGGGAAATTGGGGAATTGTTGACGGCTTAGTATATGAGAATTGGCGCGAAGAAGCATTCACACCAATATCACAGAAGGAATATAACAAACTTGATGATAAGAACGACAAAAAATATGTCATTTTAGACAGTTTAAAAACAACAAGCGGATTGGACTTTGGTTACACCAACGACCCAACCGCCTTTTTTATGGGCTTTTTGGATTTGGAAAATAAAAAATTATACGTTTGGGACGAAATGTATAAAAAAGGGCTTTCCAATAAAGCCATTCATAACGAAATTGTCATGATGGGATATTCAAAAGAGCGAATCACGGGTGATTGTGCTGAACCGAAGTCAATTGACGAATTGAAGGCGTTGGGATTGCGTATTCGTGGGGCAAAGAAAGGCAAAGACAGCGTCATGAATGGGGTTCAGTGGATTCAAGACCTTGAAATTATCATTCACCCACGTTGTATCAACTTCTTAACCGAAATATCGAACTACACTTGGGAAACGGACAAGTTCGGGAAGAAATTGAACAAACCGATTGACGAATTCAATCACTTAATGGACGCTATGCGATACGCATTGGAAGAATATATCATTGGAAACAAATGGTTGATATAGAAAGAGAAGGTCGGAAGACAAATGAAATGTATAATTGATGATTTTGAATATACGATTGAAGAACAGGACAACGGGAAATTGGTGTATTTAAACGACATCCGCAACAGAAAATCATACTTCACAAAGATTTAAAACGGGAAATGAAAGAAAGTGTATTGCGACACGAATTGACCCACGCGTTCATATTTAGCCGTGGATTTGACAGCGAAGACAAAATGACGCGGGAACAAGTTTGTGACTTTGTGGCTGGTGTTTCAAGAAGAATTGAAAATATAGTTCATTTGTATTTCAAGGAGTAGTAAGGGGTGAATGAATGCTGACAGAAAACGAAATTGTTCAGTTTATACAAGAAGACACTTCAAGCGATAAGAAGCGATTTGCGCGTGTTGGTCAAAAGTATTACGAAGGGGAACACGACATTCGGAATTATCGTTTATATTACTACAACGCGGACGGACAGTTGGTGGAAGATAAAAGTCGAAGTAATATCAAAATTTCACACCCATTTTTCACTGAATTAGTTGACCAAGAAGTTCAATACATGCTTTCGGGAAAAGACGGATTCGTGAAAAGCGATATTCCAGAACTTCAAAATGAGTTGGACGAGTATTTCAACGAAAATGAAGATTTTACGTCCGAATTGTATGAAGTCTTGACGGGAGCAATAACCAAAGGCTTTGAATATATGTACGCATATAAGACAGTTGAAGACAAAATCGGCTTTCAGTGCGCGGATTCTTTGGGCGTTGTGGAAGTTCGGGCAAAGGACACGCAAGACGGTTGCGATTATGTGATTTATTGGTATGTTGACCGAATTGCAAAGGAAAACAAGAAGATAAAAAGAATCCAAGTTTGGGATAAGAGCCAAACTTATTTCTATGTTCAAGAAGAAGACGGAAAATTGGAGAAAGACGAAAGCGTTGAAATAAATCCACGACCACACACCATTTATTCGAAAGGTGATGGGGCGTTGTATTATGAGAATTTCGGATTTATTCCATTCTTTCGCTTGGACAATTGCCGGAAACAATTCAGCGGATTGAAATCTGTTAAAGAATTGATTGACGACTATGACTTAATGTCGTGCGGATTGTCAAACAATTTGCAGGACGCAAACGAATATTTGGTTGTTGTGTCAGGATTCCAAGGCGACAACTTGGAAGAATTGATTCAGAACACGAAGACAAAGAAACACATTGGTGTTGATACTGGCGGTGACGTTGATTTCAAGACCGTTGACGTTCCTTATGAAGCGAGAAAAACCAAATTGGAATTGGACGAAAAGAACATTTATCGGTTTGGAATGGGGTTCAATTCAGCGCAGATGGGCGATGGCAATATTACAAATATTGTCATCAAGTCAAGATATGCGCTTTTGGATTTGAAGTGTAATAAGTTAGAAATTAGATTGCGACAATTTATGCGAAAAATCTTGAAAATTGTTTTGAAGGAAATCAACGACAACAACGGCACGGATTATCAGCAGAAAGACGTGTATTTCAATTTCGAACGTGAAGTAATGACAAATGCAAGTGATAACGCCATAATCGAAAAGACAGACGCGGAAACGGAACAAGTAAAAATCAATACGTTGTTGAACTTGGCTTCAACGCTTGACCAAGAAACCATCGTTCAAAATATTTGCGATGTGTTGGACATCGACTATGAAGAAATCAAAGACAGGTTGCCGGAAGATGACGTCAATTTAATTGACGCACAAAGCGAAATTGACAATGTGGTTGTTGATGAACCAGAAGTGATGGTTGATGAATAAGCGACAAAAAGAAGTCATTCAATCACAGTTGAAAGACGAAGAAGCCGTCATCAAAAAATTAAAAGCGACATACAACAAAGCGTTGAAGGATATTAATCAAAAGATTAAGCTTCTTCAAGCCGACGAATTGACGCAATCCAAGATTTATCAAATTGAGTATCAAAAAGCGTTGAAAATGCAAATCAAAGCTATTTTGGACAATATGAATGGGAATCAATACACGGATATACAAGACTACTTGAAAAACTGTTATCAAGAAGGATTCTTGGGAACAATGTATGATTTACAAGGTCAAGGGATTCCGTTGGTATTCCCAATCGACCAAAATCAAGTTGTCAAAGCGTTGGTCAATGATACCAAGTTGTCAAAATCGTTGTATGAATCCCTTGGGTTTAACGTGAAGACGCTTCAAAGGCAAATAAACGCCGAAATAAGCCGCGGAATTGCTAATGGGTATAGTTACAACGACATTGCAAGAAACATCGCAAATAAAGCGAATATGGGCGTTAACAAGGCGATTAGAATTGCACGGACAGAAGGACATCGCATTTCACAACAAGCAACGTTTGACGCTCAAAAAGGAGCGAAGGAACGAGGGGCGGACATCGTCAAACAATGGGATTCGACCATGGACAAAAAGACACGTCCGAATCATGTCAAATTGGATGGTCAAATTCGCGAGGTTGACGAGCCGTTCGAAGTGAACGGAAAACAAGCCATGTACCCCGCGGGATTCGGTGTTCCACATGAAGACATCAATTGTCGTTGTGTCATGCTTCAACGTGCGCGTTGGGGATTGGATGATGACGAAACAACCAAGATGAACAACGAAACGGGCGAAATTGTAAAAATCAAGGAAAAAGATTTTGAATCGTTTAAAAAGGCGTATAATGAAGGTGTGGAAGGGTCATCAAATATATTGAAAACACCTATTCAATCAAAAGAAGAACATTACAATGCACTTTTGACAAAGTTGAAGGGAATGAAAGTGGATTATAACCCTGTTCGAAATCACTTATCGAAGTTGACAAACGATGAAATTATTTCTATTTTGTCGGGTGGAGATAGAACGACGGGTTCATGTGCTTCTCTGGGACTTGCTTATATAGGTCAGAAACAGGGGTGGAACGTTCTTGATTTTAGAGGTGGGAGCAGTACGGACTTCTTTGCAAACAGTTTAAATTTGTTCAATTTATCTAAAACGGATGGATTAAAGACATTAACATCAGAGGGAAAATCTTCACTGACAGTTGGAAACAGATTGTTAAAGCAATGTGAAGTTGGTAAAGAATATTATTTGGCAGTCGGAAGACATGTTTCTATTGTTAGAAAATTGGATGACGGCACACTTCAATATTTGGAACTACAATCAGCCTTCAAGAGCGGTTGGACAAACTTTGACGGCAATCCAAAATATACTTTAAAGAACCGTTTCGGATGTACGTCAAGCCCTTCCTATGGTGATTTTATGATTGATATTGATGAAAGTGATTTTTCAACGGACGATTTCAAATCTTTATTGGGATATTTGAATACGGCGGAAGACGCACAAAGGAAGGGTATGTATGGAACAATCAAATAAATTTTACAAAAACAATCCAAATGATAAAATTTGGTGGATGGACAACCCCGAACAAAAAGGGGTATGGTTATTTAGTTTTGACAAGGAACGTGTTTTCAACATGTTCGCAGATTATCCCGATAAATTGACAAAAGAAGAAAAAGAGATTTTCGACAAAGAGAATCCATATTGGAAAGATTTTTTCAAAGATAGGCAATAAACAAAGGACATTCAAATTGTTGGGTGTCCTTTTCTTATGGAGAAAATAGCGATGGAACAAGAAGTCAAACAGTTATTCAAACGATTGAAGCTTGGGCGCGTGTGTAAAATTATCAAAAGCGATTTAAGATGGGCGCACGGTGACATTTATTTTGTCACAACGTGGACAAAGAAATATATCGTCTATGAGAAAGACGGACGAGTTCAAAGCATTCGAAATCGTGAAGAATATTTTTACAGAAGGAAGGTGAATGAGTGAGTACGATAAAAACAAAATTGGTCGACCAAAATATTACGGTGACAAATGCGCCAAATATTTATTCGGGCGACGTTAATACCGACAATGTTGTTTTTGAATTCGACGAGAGTTGGGAAGGATTCACGAAATCCGCCGTGTTTTATAGAAATCCAAAAGAAAGGTATCTTCAATTACTGAAAAATGACCAATGTGTGATTCCACATGAAGTCATGGGGGACGAAGGAAAAGTTGTCATTGGTGTTTTTGGCGTAAATGACGATAAGGTCATCACGTCAGAAGTTCTATATTATGACATTGGAAAAGGTGCGGTTGTATCTGACGAAATGCCCGAACCAACGCCGGACATTTGGGCGCAGATTTTGGCGGACTATCATTTGATTCTTTTGAAAACGGCTGAATTCACGAATCAAATTACAAGTGATTTCAAACAGTTTAAGACCGAAGTCAACAAGATTTTGGAGGATCGTGCCGAAGTGATACACGTAATGGATGAGCAATCTTATATAGAGGTTCAGGATCGCATAAAAGGACACTTGTATTTCAATACAACGAAACGAGAGAGCGGTGTAACAGATGGAACTATTGCCGTATCTCCGAATATGAGATTGAAAGTAATAGAACATTAGGAGGATAAAGAAATGTCAGTAAAAGTACAAATACAGCTATTAGACGACGTCACCGGGGAAATTATCGGTGACGCTAACCCGGTTACAATTGCCGAACTGGTGAAGTTTGCAGACGGCGAAACATTTCAGGAAAAATTAGATACCGGGAAGCTGAAAGGTCAGACAGGTGATACAGGGGCGACAGGGGCAGCTGGTGCCACATGGTTAACTGGAACGGCAACGCCAACTCCCGCACAGGGTAAAGATGGCGACTGGTATTTAAACACAGCGAACTGTGACATTTATCAGAAAGCAAGTGGTGCATGGAGTAAGAAGGGCAACATCAAAGGCGCTCAGGGCATTCAGGGAATCCAAGGCGTTAAAGGTGACACAGGGAAGCAGGGCATTCAAGGCATTCAGGGTGAAAAAGGTGATCCGGGTGATACGGTTAAAGTAGGAACTTCTACTTCAACCGCAGTTCAGCGAAAACTTTTCTTCAAGGTAATTGGATAAGGGGGAATTTTAATGGCAATCTTAAAAGGCCAATTGGAAATCGAAACCGGTGACGTTCTTTACCCTGAAACGAGCGCTGACAATGTGTTTGACCCAAGCGGGAAGTCGGTAGCAGTATTGATTGGCGATATTGACGGTGTACTCTCTGCGGTTATTAACGGTACTGATTTTGACGCTCAGCTGACTGATTTGTTGGGGGTGTAATGTATGACGGTGCAGGAAAAAATGGCGCAGCTTCAGACGGTTAAGTCTGATATCAAGCAGGCTTTGATTGACAAAGGTGTGGATATGACGGATGTGCCATTCACTGAATATGCGGAAAAAATTAATGTCATGAGCGGACTAACACCGTCCGTCATTTCAACTGTAAAAAATTGTAGATTATTGCTTCCTTATACAAGTGATACTATCGACAACAGCTTATACAGCGTTCCTCTTAATACAAATGGTGCGGTACTTGGTTCCAACGGAGCTACTTTTGCGGATGGTAAATATGTAGGCATTTCAGATGCTATCAACGATTATTTAACATCGTATAACACAACACAACCATATACGTTCGAGGTTATTCTAACCCTATCAAACACTTCAAAATATAGCTATATCATAAACGCTTTAACAAATGGTGGATCTTATCTGATCGTCCATGATAATAAACTCGTTTATCGAAACGCTGGAAATACTACAGAGCTTATTTCCGTTCCGTATACGTATACAACCAAAAAACACATTGCGTTGGTATACGATGGAACTACGATCAAGCTATATCTCGATGGTGTTGAAAAAGGTAGCACAACAACCAAAAACACGGCTAAATCCGATGGATATTGTTTGCTTGGATATTCAACTTCCGGATATAGTATATCCGGAACGTGCGGAGGTGTTAGATTGACCTCAAAAGCTTTAAGCCCGGCTGAGTTTAGTGATAGACCAATGACGCTATGGAGTGAAGTTAACCCCACTGATGGAAATAGAACGTATTTATACAATGATGGAGATCAATGTATATCTTTAACTGGTGGATGGGAGTTTACGAATCCATCGTCCCCTGCTTCGAATTTTACTCATTCTTTAAATAAAAACGGGTGTTTATACTGGGGTGGTCAAAATACCGGGGACGCTTATTTCAAAACTAAGAACGTTATAAACATGGAAAATTATGACCGTTTGATAGTTGAATTCTATCATGAAAGTACGGCTAACGAATCAAATGCGCAGTTTGGGATTATTGGCAGCGGGGTGAGTGCTATTTCTAAAATGTATTTAGCGCCTGGTTTAGTTGATAAAATTACTTTTCTTGGAACCGCTGCCCTATTTAATGGACTAGTCACTTTATGGACATACACAGGAGCATATTCAACTATTCATGTGTTTGTTAAGCGAGTATGGCTAGAAAGGGGATGATCAAATGGCAATATCAGAAACATTAGTACAGCTTGTTGATATTCGCGATGATATCAGGCAAGCGCTGATTGATAAAGGGATTGATATGACAAACATTCCTCTTTCTCAATATCCCGAAAAAATCGCTAGCATTTCTACCGGAGATTTTCCGGGATACGAATTAAAAATTGGGGAATTGTGTAGTTTGCCAGCAGGTGGGGCAGTGGCGCGTAGAAGTCTGGCTATACCAGCTAACTGCATTCCAGTTGCTTTAACATCTACTGGAAATTGGAGATTCTATTCTGGGAAAGGAGAAACATCGGATATTGGCATCTCAATTACGGATAACAATAATAAAACGTACTTATATGTTAACAAAAACTCCGGACCTCAGTGGTCGACTATAGGTGATGGTTTTTGTCTCTGCCCATTAGCCATGTACGGTGGAAACTTGGAGACAGCTGCCACTATTACAACGATTCACGTAAACACATGGTGCAACGGTGGAATATATGATGCCAGTACCGGAAAAATTGCTGTCACAATGTGGTTGGAAAAGAAAGTATAGAGGTAAAAATATGGGAAAAAGAATAGTTAGAGTACCGATTGAATCTAGTTATGAATACAGATGGTCGGTTGACGGCAATCGGTACGGTGAGCCGTACGACGTAACAATCCCCGCTGGATTCGGGGATAAACTTCTTGAAAACGATGGGTGGGAAGAAGTTATTGTTGCCAATGGTTCGACGTTTTATTCATGGAACGGAATGCACTTCGCCGAAGGGTTGGAAAAATCCCGCGGAATCAACAATCAGGATTTGACAATGGGAGCGGTCAGCACGTTCAAAGATACAATGGCGATTGGTTTTGGTTATGACGGTTCAATGGTCTTTGATTTACAAAGAAACATCGAAAGTCAGCTTGATTGCTTTTATGGTGCGGTAACAAGCGCATTCGGAATTATGAAAGATGATTATAGAAACGAAGCTGGAAAGGAATTGTCAGCTTCACGCCGTAATCGCATTTACGAAAACATTTCCGGTCGAACCATTGTTGGATTTGACGCAAACGCGAACGCTTATGTTGTCATTTCAGTAACGGGAACAACCGGAAAATCTGGTATGTATGGGCGTGACTTATTCGCAATGTGTGAAAGCGAAGGAATGACGGACGCGGTATGTTTTGACGGTGGCGGTTCTGTTTTCCTTCGGGAGTATGGAAAAGTTGTTCATAACACCACGCGAAAGGTCAAGAACGCGATTATTCTGTATCGTCGCAAGAAAAGTACCCCAACACCTGAACCAGAACCAACAGGCGGTTTTTTGCTGAACGTTGCAAGCGTTGGAATGTATGTCCGCGAAACGCTTGAATTTAACGTGAACAAAAAGCCATGTGGAAAAATTTTGGCAATGGTTAGAATTGGCGAAAAAGCGGAAGTCATTGAATTTGTCGACGGCATTCAGGCGGACGGGTATCAATGGGTAAAAGTCAAGTTCGACGATATTATCGGATATTCACAGTATGATTCACGGTGTTATTGGTTGAAAGATTAAAACACGGTCAACCGTGTTTTTATTTTGTCCGGTCATGACATTTAAAATGACAAATTGACCTGAACATGTCATTTAAACTGTTCGTTCTTGGTGGAAGAAACCACGTTTAAAAACGAAAAGGAGAAAAGAAAAATGGATTTTTTAAAAGAGATTTTGGGTGAAGAACTGTTCGCAAAATTTGCCGAAAAGGTGAACGCGTTCAACGGCAATGAAGCGAATAAGGACAAGCAAATCAAGATTGCAAACTTGGGAACGGGTGAATATATCGGAAAAGGCAAATATGACGCATTACAAGCATTATTGGACGGGAAGACCAATGAACTTGAAACGGCGAACAATTTGATTGCCGACTTGAAGAAATCAAACAAAAACGATGGTGAACTTCAAACAAAAATCACAACGTATGAAGGACAGGTTCAAGAATTACAAACACAGCTTGAACAAACCAAGTTGGACAATGCGATTCAAATCGCCTTATTGGAAGCGAAAGTCACTGATGTCGACTATATGACTTTTAAGCTCAAAGAAAAAGGCGAAGTGAAGCTTGACGAAAACGGAAAAATCAAAGGTTGGGAAGAAACGCTGAAAAGTTTACAAACACAGTTCCCGAACCAATTTGAAAGTTCTTCCACCAAAAAAATCGAAGAACACAAACTTGACAATCCACAGGAAAACAACGGTGGAATGACAAAAGCGGAGTTCTTGAAAAAACCTTACGGGGAACGCGCAAAGTTCGCACAGGACAACCCCGAAGCATTTGAAGCATTAATGAATGAGTAAAGGAGAATAGAAAAATGGCAAATGAAACAATGTTAACAAATATTATTAACCCACAGGTCATGGGGCAGATGATTAACGCAAAGATTGAAGCGTTATTGAAAATCACACCATATGCAAAAGTTGATACGACTTTGGTCGGTGTAGCAGGGGACACGAAGACAGTTCCTTGTTGGAAGTATATTGGCGACGCGGAAGACGTTGCAGAAGGGGCGGAAGTCGGCTTGTCACAGATGACGGCTTCTTCGACTACTTTCAAAATCAAGAAAGCAATGAAGGCGGTCGGAATTACAGAGGAAGCAAGACTTTCCGGCTTAGGAAATCCAATTGGACAGGCGGAAAGCCAGCTTGCAAAAGCAATCGCCGGAAAGGTTGACACTGATTTATTAACCGAAGCGTTAAAATCCACAAATATTGTCGATATGTCAACGACAAGCGCAATCGGTTATGAAGGTATCGTGGACGCAGTAACAAAGTTTGAAGACGAAGAAGACGGCGTTGAAAAGGTCATGTTTATTTCGCCGTTACAGGAAGCGACGCTGTTAAAAGACCCGTTGTTTTTATCCGCTGATAAGTTCGAAGCAGGTGTTGCCGTTCGTGGTGCGATTGGTAAGATTGCCGGTTGTTGGATTAAGAAGTCTAACAAAATCAAGGAAAAGTCAGGAGTATTCACAAATCCAATTATCAAACTCGAACCGGATTCACCTGAAACGGAATACACGGAAGACGAACTTCCAGCATTAACAATTTTCTTAAAGAAGGACACCGCGACAACCAGCGAATTCAAACAGCGTTCACAGGTTACGGAAATTGTTTCTTCCAAATTCTATGGCGTGGCACTGACCAACGAAGCGAAAGTTGTTCTTGCAAAATTCAAAAAGTCGGGGGAGTAGTTCGCACGGTTCAATTACCGACAAAAGAAGCCGTGCAGAATGCAAAAGTCGGAACAACGCTAAGACGCACAAAGGCGTTGAAATAAAAGGGGGTGAATTGCCGTGATTATGACGGTCGATGAACTCAAAAAATATATCAAAACGAATGAAGATGATTCCACGCTTGAAGCAAGACTTCAAGCGTTGGAATTGCTTATTCGCAAATACACCAACAACAAATTCCAACAAAAGAATATTCGATTCGTGGCGAGTGTAAGCGACGGAAAATTAAAACTTTCGACCCCGTTATTGAAAGAAAATGACACCGTTGAAATATCACAATCAAAATACAACGACGGGATTTATACGATTATGTCGTGTGACGCTCAAACTTGCGTTCTAAGCGACGTTTTGATTGATGAAGATGAAATACTCATTACGAAGATAAAATACCCGTATGACGTTAAAATGGGCGTTGTGAACATGCTGAAATGGGAACTTGGAAACCGTGACAAAGTCGGAATTCAAAGTGAAACCATTTCGCGTCATTCCGTAACCTACTTCAACATGGACGGCGACAATTCGACAATAGGTTATCCAAAATCGTTGATTGGCTTTTTAGAACCGTATAAGAAGGCGAGATTCTAACATGATTGATGGAAACATCGACGCATTGGTTCAAATCAAAACAACGGTTAAAAATGAAATTGGTGAAGCAATCCCGAAATGGGAAACAGTCAACACGCTTCGGGGCTTTCTTGATTTATCGGGCGGGGATTCGAAATATACGAATTACAACGCGAAAATTCAAGAATCAACCCACGTTTTTATTTGTGATTATGTCGAACTTGACAAGCGAGTTAAGACAGAAAACAGCAGAATTATTGTCAATGATGACAATTACGATGTCATGTTGATTGATGACCCAATGAATTTGAATCAGCACTTGGAAATCTATTTGAAATATATCGGTGGTCAAAATGTCGGTTGAATTTGAAGATAACAGAATGCGTGTGATTAATGCTTTGAATCAAGGAATTTTAAATTTCCTTGAAGAAGCAAGCGGAGAACTTGAAGCCCAAGTCAAACGCAATACCCGTGTTGACACTTCACAAACGAAATCGAATTGGACACACATTGTCGACGAACAAAAATTCACGGCGGTTGTCGGTAATCCTTTACAAAATGCGATTTGGGAAGAATTTGGAACAGGTGAATATGCGATTCACGGTGACGGTCGAAAAGGCGGTTGGAAGTACAAAGACATTCACGGGAAATGGCATTTCACACGGGGAAAGACCCCCACAAGAGCATTACAAAAGGCGATTGATTCAAAGAAAGGCATTATCGCCAGAGTGTTAACCGAAAAGTTAAAGGAGCAAATGCAATGACGATTGAAACGTTGAAATATGTCAACCAAGTCTTGTCGTCATTGACCAATTATGAATTCGGGCAATGGACGACAACGCCCGTTCCTTATCCTTATTTTGTCGGTGAATACAATGAAGTTGGTGGAGAGAATGAAGACGGGCAATTCGAAACCACATTTATTTTGACGGGGACGACACGAAACTCAATGTTGGAATTGGAAAGTGTAAAAGAAAAAATAGAAAAAGCATTTAATAAAACCGCGATTTTGCCGAACGGCAATGGAATTGCGGTTTTTTATATGAATTCATTTACAGTTCCAACGGATAACGCGGAACTGAAACGAATTCAAATTAATTTACAAGTGAAAGAATGGAAGGTGTGAAAATATGGCGGCATTAGGTGAAGAATTCAAATCAAGTGGAATCACAGAAAGAACACCAAAAAACATCATGCTTGGAGCGGGAACGATTCACAAGGGGTTGACGTTTGAAACGAACAAATGGAACTTTGAAGAATCGTTGATTGGTGCAACAAGCGGCGGAACGAAAGTGACAATCAAACCGGAATTAATGGACGTCGAAGTTGATGGGGCATTGGTCAAGGTCAAAGGATTAGTTCAGAAGGTCGGCGAAACGGCGACAATGGAAACAAACATGGTCGAAGTAACACCGGAAACATTGAAAATGACATTAATTGGTCAGGAAAGCGAATCGAGCGACAAAACAGGATATAGCGAAATCACTTCAAAAGCACGAATTGAAGAAGGCGACTATATCAAAAATCTTGCGTATGTTGGAAAAACCTTGGAAGGAAAACCAATCATCATTGTGTTTGACAATGCGTTATGTACAAGCGGATTTGAAATTGAAGGTAAGAACAAAGAAAATGTTGTCTTGAAAGCAACTTTTGAATGTTACGCGGAATTAACGCCGGAATGTGACACATTACCTTATCATATTTATTATCCGACACCGAGCCGACTTTTAGAAACGAAAGCATAGAGGGAGATATAGAACATGACTGATACAAAACCATACACATTAAGGGAATTGCAGGCAAAAGACGTGTTCCCCATGTTCAAAATTATTTCGAAATTTGGAATCAATGAATTCAAGAAATGTTTTGACCCGCAACTTATTAAAGAAATTGTGAACGAACAAGGGGAAGTCAAAGGGGACAAATTAGCGTCAATCGTGGGCGTGAATATCGCCTTTGAAATTGCTTCAATTGTCACTTCCAACATTGCCAAGTGCGAAAATGAAATCTTTGATTTTTTAACTTCGATTAGTAATTTGAAAAGGAAAGAGATTGAAACGATGTCCATGGTCACTTTCTTTGAAATGATTGTCGACGTTATCCAGAAAGAAGAATTCAAAGATTTTTTTGGGGTTGTTTCAAAATTGTTCAAGTAGGGGACATCAAATTTATGGATTTGCTATTCAAAAGATACGCAAATCCTTTTTTATTACTTGACAACATGATTACAACGGGAAGATTCCTTGAATTTATCTTGGAGTTGATAGACATTCAAAACGATGAAAAAATTCATGACGTTTGGATTCACAAGGTATTCGATAAAAGCTTTGACGACTTTAAGAAATTGGTTTTCGAAAGCAAGGAAATTGCCGACGTTGACAATCAAAATGTTGAAACAACGATAAAAGAATCATTTGAAATCTTAAATAATTTCAACCCGCAGAACAATCAAGGGGGTGAATAAATGGAATTATTTAGGTTATTCGGCACAATCGGGTTAAGGGGAGTTGACGAAACACAAAACGACATTGACCAAACCGCGGAGCATGCCGAACACGGCGAATCAAGAATGACTTCGGCATTTAAGAAAATCGGGACAGCGGTCATGACTTATTTCGCAGTTGACAAAATCGTTGATTTTGGAAAAGCAATTGTTGACGCGTCCGCGACAGTGAGCGCCGAAGTTTCAGCGTTTGAACAGATTATGGGTGATTATTCCGATAACGCCCAAACCAAGCTTGACGAAATCGCCGACAAAACGGGCGTTGTAAACACACGGTTAACCGGTCATATGACATCGCTGACGGCGAAATTTAAAGGCTTGGGATATGACATCGACGAAGCGACAACACTTGCTAGTGACGGTTTGTTGTTGGCAAGTGACGCTTCGGCGTTTTGGGATAAGTCGTTAGAAGATTCGGTCAGTGCGTTGAACTCATTCATCAACGGTTCGTATGAAGGCGGTGAAGCAATTGGCTTATTCGCGAATGATACCCAATTAGCTTCATACGCTATCAAAAACGGAATCGTAAGTGAAACGAAAGAATGGGCGAGCTTAGATGAAGCACGGAAACAAGCAACCCGTTTAGAGTATGCAAAAGAAATGTTTGCAATGTCGGGAGCAACAGGACAAGCCGCAAAAGAAGCCGACCAATACGCCAACGTTCAAGCCAACTTGAATGAAAAATGGCGACAGTTCAAAGCGGAAATCGGCGAACCCATTCTTCAAAATATTGTCCTTCCGGCAATGGATAAATTATCCGGGCTTGTCGACAAGGCAAGCGCAGGTCTTGAAAAATTAAAACCGATTGTTTCAGACCTTGGGGAATTTTGGCGCGAAGTTTATGCCCCAGCGCTTGGAGCGGTTTGGGAAGCACTCAAAAACGTAACGGATTCGGTGATTAATTTATTTTCCCCGTTGGGTGATTTACTTCCGAAAATTGATGAAAATAAAACGGCGATGGACATGTTCCGTGAAGCAAGTTGGGCAATTGAAGAAGGTCTTTATAAATTGGCGGATAACATTGACTTAATAGTGCAATCAATCGGTGCTTTAATCGTCGTATGGGGGAGTTTTAAAGTCGGTACGGCGATTCAAACCATGATTCAGGGATTCCAAACGGCGGCGGTTCAAGTTGCGTTATTTTCAAGAAATGCAACCGGCGCGCAAATGGCACAAGCGGCATTGAATGGAACGCTGAAGCTTGGTGAAACCATTATTGCATTGTTCACGGGGAAAATGACATTGGCACAGTTGGCACAAGCTGGAATGGCAAAGGCGCAAGCCGCGTTGAATGCCGTCATGTCCGCGAATCCAATTGCATTGGTTATTACTGCGATTGCGGCATTGATTGCCATCTTTGTTGTTTTGTGGAATCAGTCGGAAGCGTTCCGCAATTTCTGGATTGGTCTTTGGGAAGGAATTAAATCAGCCGTTTCCGGTGCGTGGGAAGCTATTCAAAACGCTGTCAACGTTGGAATGGAATTTATCAGCACCACAATTTCAACCGTAATGGAAGAAATTTCAATAGCTTTCACGGCGGCTTGGGAATCCATTTCTTCATTTGTTACAACGATTGTGACTACAATTGGCGATTTCATCTTAAATTCTTTTAATTCGATTAAGTTATTTCTTGATGAAATTTGGATGGGTTTTTATACAAGTGTTTCCGAACTTTGGACGACTATCTGGAACATTGTTTCAGGCGTTTTACAAGGTATCGCGATGACTGTTTCAAATGTATTTGAAAGTATACAAACAACCGTTTCGAACGTATGGAACAACATCAAGAACACGACAACTAAAGTGTGGAACGACATTAAAAACACAATAAAAACAACGATTGAAAACGCGAAAAATATTGTTCATAACACGATTGAAGCAATTAAAGGCTTTTTCAAATTTGAATGGAGCTTACCACATTTAAAGCTTCCGCATGTTTGGATTAGTGGCGAATTTAGTTTAATGCCGCCAAGTGTTCCAAGCTTTGGCGTTGATTGGTACGCGAAAGGCGGAATTTTTGACAATCCGACTATTTTTCCGACGGCACAAGGATTGAAAGGCGTTGGGGAAGCTGGTGCGGAAGCCGTCACGCCGATTAGTGTCTTGTTAGACTACGTCAGAACAGCGGTTCGCGAAGAAAATGCAAACAACGCATATTATATTCAAAAACTTATCGACATGTTAAGTGACTTTATGCCGCAAATTGTCGAAGGAATCGACAGACCAATTGTATTGGATGATGGGACATTGGTTGCAAGATTAGCGCCAAGAATCGACACGACACTTGGAGAAATCAACAAAGGAAGGGGGCGCGGACGATGAAAGGTGTAACTTTTGGGGAATTTCATTCGTTCCGTGACTTTTCCTTGGTTTTATCCAAAAAGACAATTCCAACACCAAAGGTTAAGTCAATAATCGTTAAAAACGACGGAATGGACGGGGTGTTGGATTTAACAGAATATTTCGGAGAACCAAAGTATGACAACCGAAAATTGAAGTTTGAATTTACCACGTTAAATATTGCTTACGGAGATTTTGACACGGCATTTTCGAAACTTCAAAACGCGATTCACGGAAAGTTCATGAAAATCATTGTTGACGATGAAGACTTTTACTATATGGGACGTGTAAACGTGAGCCAATGGAAAAGTAATAAGAACGTCGGAAAGATAACTATTGAATGCGATTGTGAACCGTACAAATACAAAAAATATTTAACGGTCGTGACAAAACAAATCGTTGAAAAAAGTGAATTTGTTTTAATCAATTTAAGAAAAAGTGTTGTTCCCGTCTTCAAGTCGACCGGAGCGTTGAAGATTACTTTTGAAAATCAAGTGTATCAAATTGATTCGGGGGAATATACGCTTGACGATGTTGTCTTTGTTGCCGGAAAAAACTTTTTGACAGTCGAAGGGAACGCAACGTTAACAATTGAATATCAGGAAAGGGGGCTATGACAATGTATAAAGTATATTGTGATAACTTCCTTTTATATGATGGTAAACGTGAAGAACTCAAATTGTATGACCCAAGATTGGACTTGGAGTTGAACAAGGTGAGTTCTTTTCAATTCACCATATACCCCAACCACCCACGTTTTGACAGCTTGAAGAAATTAAAACCGATTGTGAAAGTGTACCGCGACAAAAAACTTATTTTCTGCGGTCGCATTTTGAACGACACACAAGGTTTTTATAACGAAAAGCAAGTTATTTGTGAAGGTGAATTGGCTTTCCTGATTGATTCAATTCAACGTCCTTACACTTGGCAAGGAAATGTCGAAGGTTTATTCACTCAATTCATTCAAAACCACAACGCACAGGTCGACGCGGAACATCAATTCAGGGTGGGACGTGTTACGGTCGTTGACCCCAATGACTATATTAACCGGAGCGACACCCAATATTTGAACACATGGGAATCCATCAACGAAAAATTGATTGAACCTTTGGGCGGGTATTTGATTGTACGTCACGAAGAAGACGGCGTTTATATTGATTATTTAGCCGAACTTGAGGGAGTTATAACACAAGAAATCGAATTCGGAAAGAACATGATTGATTTCGAAAAGGTCATCAAGGGCGACGAACTCATAACGGGTGTGATTCCGTTGGGGACAAGCATAAACGACGAAGAAGGCAACGACACGGGGTTAAGATTGACAATCGAAAGCGTGAACGGCGGCGTTGACTATTTGGTTGACCAAGAAGCACAAAATTTGTATGGAAAAATATATAAAACTGAAATATGGGAAGACGTAACCGAACCGGAAAATCTATTGCGAAAAGGCAAAGAATATTTGGCGAACGCAATTCAGTTGTCGGGTTCAATCACGTTGAATGCCGTTGACTTATCTTATGTGAATAAAGAAGTCGGAGCGTTTGAACTTGGAAGCAACGTCAAGGTTAAAAGCAAGCCGCACAATTTAAACGCTTATTTTTTAGTTTCCAAAATGTCATTGGATTTGTTAAGACCACAAAACGACAAGTTGACGTTGGGTTCAAGCTTCAAGACATTCACGGAACAAAATTCAAAAGCAGTTTCGGAAACCGAACGACGATTGGCAACGAAAATTGAAACGGTCGCGGTGGAAATCGTCAAAACTGTTTCGACAGAATACGCAACAAAGGAAGAACAATCACAATTGGAAGCAAAAATTGCAGATAGTGATTGGATTGATTTGTCTTTGAAAACGGGGTGGTCGTTTCAAAATGAAACGGATAAACCACAATACAGAAAAATTGGAAATGTCGTTTATTTAAGGGGATTACTTGACGCAATGACCAGCGCAGGAACAACGATTGGAGAATTGCCCGAAGGGTACAGACCAGCCGGACAATACAACCGTTTCGCATGTTCGTTGAGTCAACAAGAGTTTGCGAACATTCAAGTTGGAGAAAACGGCGTAATAACAGATTACGCCAAAACAACAAGTGTCGCGCGAACATCCCTTTGTTTAAACGGTGTTTCTTTTTTAATAAATTAAAAGAAAGAGAGGAGTTTTTATGAAATTAACCAACAAGACTTATGACATTTTGAAGTATGTCGCGCAGATTGTTCTTCCGTCAGTAGCAACCTTATATTTTGCACTGGCTGGAATTTGGGGATTCCCTTATGGTGAAGAAATTGTCGGAACAATCACGGCGGTTGATACTTTCTTAGGGGCGTTATTGATGATTTCAACGAATCAATATAAAAAATCGAATTAAGGTGATATGAAGTGACAGACGGAAACATTATTGCCGGATTGGGATTGGTTGTGACGCTTATTACGATTGTCACTCCTTTACTCAAACTCAATAGCAATTTGGTTCGTTTGAATTCGAATTTTGAAAACATGATGAAACAAAACGATGTTCAAGACAAGCGAATTGAGAACCACGGCAAAGAAATTGACGAATTAAACAGAAGACAGTCAAACAACGAAAAAATTCTTGATTTACACGAATTAAGAATTGGTCAGTTGGAAGGGAGAAACGAACATGGAGATTGAAAAAGACAATGGACAAATTAGCATGTTAGAAGGTTCTGAAATCGTCGAATTCGATGAAGCCAAAGCCAAAATCACTTTGGAAAATCCCGAAAACGATTGGTCAAACAAAATGACCGATGGAATCGGGGGTGAAAAATAATGTCCCTACCAATTACAGTCGTAAAATGCCCGACAAGCAAATATTCCGTCAAATGCCCGTATGCTATGACACCCACAAGAATTGTTGTTCATAACACGGCAAATGACGCGTCGGCAATGAATGAAATTTCCTATATGTTAGGGAATAACAATAAAACTTCTTATCATTACGCCGTCGATGACACACGCGCGGTTCAGGGAATCCCGTTGAATCGGAACGCGTGGCACGCTGGCGACGGTTTAAAGGGGATTGGAAACCGTCAAGGAATCGCGATTGAAATTTGTTATTCAAAAAGCGGTGGGACACGCTTCACGAAATCCGAACAAAACGCCGCAAAGCTTCTCGCCATGCTTTTAAAACAATACGGTTGGGGCATGAACAAAGTCACCAAACATCAAGATTACAGCGGCAAGCGTTGCCCACACAGAACAATTGATTTGGGGTGGGAACGTTTCTTGGCAATGGTTCAAAAGGAGTTGTCCGCGCTGAATACGCCGACCACAGGTGAACTATATCGTGTTCGGAAATCTTGGAATGATATTAATTCGCAGATTGGAGCGTTTAAGGATTTAGAAAAAGCAAAAAAATTATGCGATGGGAATTCCGGCTATAAAGTTTATGATTACAAAGGCGCACAAGTTTACCCCGTAAGAAAGACCAATGAACAAATCGCAAAAGAAGTGATTGAAGGTTTATGGGGAAATGGGGAAGAACGAAAGAAGCGGCTTACAAATACCGGTTATGACTACAACGCAATTCAAAAAATTGTAAACAAATTATTGTAAAACACACCCGCCGACAAGGCGGGTTCTTTTCTTTTGCCATTTAAAATGTCAAAAATAGCAAAATAATTGTTGAAATGCCATCAAAAATGGAATATAATGTATTTGCCATTATAAATGGCTTGAAGAAAAGAGGAAGAGAAAATGAACGTTGAAGAAAAAGTTTTGGCTTATCATCAAAAAAGATTAGAAAAGTACATGAGTGAATTTGATTATTGTAAAATCATTAAAACCGAAACCAGAAAAAAAGAATTGAGCGACGATATTGTTCGGATAACGGTAAAAACACTGTTAATGACGCACGCTGGAGTGCAAGCTTTTGAAACACAAGCAAATATAACAATGGGTAAATAAGATGAATGTTATAAAAGAACACTTCAAGTCAATCGACGACATGATTCGAACAATTGAATCGCGTCCCAATAATCGCGTTATGAGAAGTGAAAACGCAAGTCGGATGGGCGATTATAGTTTTACAAAAACTCATTCTTATGACGAAGCCAAGAAATTATATCAATTTGGATATACAGAAGTATTAGACAAAATCAAAATTGCGATGAATCAACCAATCAAAGCAAATGCAACAATTAATCGTCGGCAAGTAATTACAAACGTCATCGGATATGCGCCACACGTTCCGAACGCTATCTTGGGACTGCCAAATTCTATGATATTGACAAAATCGCAACCGCAGAAAACAAAAGCGATGTCAATTTGTTATTGTATAACTGAAAATTGCGGAACAGATTCAGAAGAATTCATTCGTTCAGGAATTGCGATTTTAGGGGTTATTAATTCGCTTGAACTTCAAGGTGTGCGCGTCAAATTAAGGATTGCTTTCTATTGTGCAAGAGAGGGCGAAGAACGAGCGTTCGGAACAGTTGACCTAAAAGACTATCGGGAACATTTGGATTTGCAAAAATTGTGTTTCCCGATAGCCCACCCGTCAATGTTTCGTAGAATCGGCTTTAAATGGTTAGAAACGTGTCAAGGATTGAGAAATGAAGAATGGGCGTTTGGGTATGGTTCACAAACCCGCAACGAAAAGGAAATTGAAAAATATTTACTTGAAAAAGATGAAGTGTTTCTGAATTTATCAAAGACGCGTTCGTTTGACTATGAGGTTAACAAAATTATTGATAGTTTCAATTTAAAATAAAATGCCATTTTAAATGGGAATGTCATTATTAGATAAAGGGAGAAAATGAAAAAATGATTATTTTAAAAACATGTGAAAGAATCGCTTTAGTTGCAGAAGAAAAGGACATTAAAAATGGGACAAAAGACATTAAAATCATGTTCCAAAATAGAATCTATGATTCGAATTGGAAATGCGTAAGTGACAGTTCACAACGTCCGTTATATCCAAATTTAAGAAGTGAATATACCGGCAATTTGGACGAAGCACTAGAAAAGTTTGAAGAAGTTTCAAAAATGTTCCAAGGTCAGACACCAACCCCGCAACCGACCGGACTTGGCGGAAAACTTGAAGAAATATTGGTTGAAGTTTTAGCGAAACAGTCGGTTGACCAAATCGTCGAATATGCCAAACCGTTATTGGAAAAACATATTGTTGATGAATTCGGGGTGTTACCACAAAGACACGAGGTCGTGACACCAAGCGGAACACATGAAGTTCAAGGGGTTGTTCATGAACGGTTTGACGACGTTTTGAATCTTGTAAATCTTGATATTCCGGTATTCTTGACGGGACAAGCTGGAACGGGGAAGAACGTTATTTGCAAACAGGTTGCGGAATCCTTGGGTTTAGACTTTTACTTCACGAACGCCGTCACACAGGAATTTCAATTGAAAGGATTCATCGACGCGAACGGAATCTTTCACGAAACACAGTTCTACAAAGCTTTTACACAAGGCGGATTGTTCTTCCTTGATGAAATGGACGGTTCAATTCCTGAAACACTTATTATTTTGAACAGCGCAATCGCAAACAGATATTTTGATTTTCCAATTGGAAAAGTTGAAGCGCACCCGAATTTCAGAATTATCAGCGCGGGGAACACATGCGGAACGGGCGCTGATATTGAATATACTGGACGTTTTCAGCTTGACGCGTCATCGCTTGACCGATTCGCATTAATTGAAATCGGATATTCACCGGCAATCGAAAAAGCCGTAACAAACAACAATGAAGAACTTTGCGAATTCGCACATAACTTTAGAAGGGTAACAAACAAATGTGGAATACGGTGTTTATTCACTTATCGTTCATTGGAACGAATCGCGAAACTTGAAAACGTGTTTGAATTACCAAAGGCGTTACAAATATCATTGACAAAGGGATTGAGAAAAGACGACATAAAAATTATTGCAAGTGAAATGTCGTCGAATGACAAATACACAAGTGCATTGCGAAAATTATTATAAGAAAAATGACATTTTAAATGTCATTTTTATTTTTCAACGCGAGTGCTTTTAATTCAATTGCAATTCTTGTTCTTGCCAAACGTTTTTGAATAAGTTTTCGCTAGATTGGTCTGTTACTTTAATAGTGACGGGGTTTGTCGTGTCGGATAATAACCAAATGTATGCGACGGTTAAAGTAGTGCCTTTTTGAATTTCTTTATAAATGTTGGAATATTCTTCGTGGTCGTCCGACAATACTGTAAAATCGCATTCAACGCCGTTTTGGAACGCTTGTGGTCTGAATATCCTATCTGCGTAACTAGTTTCATCTTGTTTGTTGGTATAATCATAATATACCAAAATAGAATCTTTACCTTCGTAATCTTTTACTAGTTCATGTTTTACATATGTAAGCGTTCCTTCGCTATTATCGACATTAATGTTGTCAACTTTCCCCTTTTTCGTTTCTTCGACTTTTAGTTCTTCGGTCGGCGTGCTTTCTTCGACTTTTGGTTCTTCGGTCGGCGTGCTTTCTTCGACTTTTGGTTCTTCGGTCGGTTCGGAAGAATTATCACTAGAACAACCCATCACCCCGAAGCATAATAACCCCACTAAAACCAACGACATAATTTTTTTTAAGTTCTTCATTATAATATATCCTTTCCATAATTTTACATATCTAATTATACCCCCCCCCCCGTAAAAATCAATCAAGGATTATTGGAATCGTATTATTTTTGAAATTATTGTCAAAACTTTTAATTATTGTGCTATAATTTTTTTGCACGACAGTTAAAATGTAATGTGATAAATCAAACTGAATGTTAGGTAAAGTTATTTTAAGAAATAGGGAACCTGAAATTGAAAGGTTCTCTATTTTTATATCGAAATGTTTTGACATTGCCATTTAAAATGGCGTATAATGACATTGTGAATAGACAACCGTTGACGCAAATATTTTGTTGTCACAAATTAATAGAATATTAAAAAAAATGTGCTTGACTTTTGGTACGTACCAAAAGTATAATGAAACATGTCAAGCGGCTGTCTATCCATTAGAAAGGACGGTGACGAAATGGCGAAGATGGGTAGACCTAAAAGCGAGAATCCAAAAATTCGTAAATTAACCGTAAAAATGGAAAACGATTTATATGACGAATTCACAAAAGAATGTGAAAAAATCAATGCCGAAAAGTCAACATTGATTCGAAATTGGATTATTGAGTTTTTAGAAAATAAAAAGAAGTGAACTTCCAACGACCAAATCGAACATTCACTTCTTACATTTAAACCCTTGACAACATGTACCAAGGACTAATTTATTCTATATTATTTGTCCTTGGTTTTCAATGGAAAGTTGATGAGGAGAAAAAAATGAATGAATTAAAAGTGTTCAGCTTCAAAAACAACAACGTGAGAAGTGTAATCATCGACGATGAACCGTGGTTCGTTGGCAAAGACGTTGCGGAAGTGTTAGGGTATTTGAAAACACAAAATGCAATTGCAATGCACGTCGATAGAGATGACGCCCTAAAACAGGGCGTCACCGATAATCTCGGAAGAACGCAAGAAATGACACTAATTAACGAATCCGGTTTGTATGCACTTATTTTGTCAAGTAAGTTGCCACAGGCGAAAGAGTTCAAACGGTGGGTTACGTCAGAAGTATTGCCAAGCATTCGAAGAACGGGGACATTTGGATTGAACAACCGTGACAAATTCGAATTGGCGGGCTTGATTTCCAAATGCAAGAACACTAAAGCGGTCGACGCGTTGATGACATTATTTGAAATCAATAAGCCGATTCGAATTCAACCAGCTTCAAACACTTCGGTCAGCGGCTATTTAGCTTATATTGAGGATGAACAACTTGTCGGAGTACCGACACAACAAATATATGACAACTACAAGTCATATTGCAAAACAAATAAAATCATTCCATTATCGCTTTGTAATTTCTCAAAAGAAGTCAGAAAAATCACGGGCGCAGTTGTCAAGCGTCATCGAGTAAATGGAAAATTGACAGGGTTTTATGTTTTGGGATAAAGAAAGCGAGAATGAATAACATGACATTTGAAAAATTTATGAACAACGACAACAGCTTTGAAACAGCACAGGCAGAGAAGGAAACGAACGCACTTGAAAAGAACTTCTTGAAAATGATTGGTTCACAATACGCTGATGAATTAAGTGATTTAATCACTACAATTGAATCAATCTGGATGGAACGCGGATTTAAAGCCGGATATGAGCAACGATAACAAAATCGTTGCTTTTTTCATTGGGTAAATAACATTTTAATTGACAATGCCATTCGTAATGGCTTATTATGAGGTAAAGAAAGAAGGGACATAACATGTTTGCAGAAAGATTGAAGTATTTAAGAACGCACCACAACGGAAAAAAGCTGACCCAAGAAGAAATGTCTAAGTTGTTAAAGGTTCAACGTTCTACATATGGAGAATATGAACGCGGGAAGATAAAACCGCCAATGGATAAGCTTAATTTTTTAGCCAACTATTTTGACGTATCGGTTGATTATCTTTTGGGGAACACTAACTTAACTACGCCCGAAGAAGGACGCGAAACAAACGATATAAGCGATGTTTCCGTAATCATAAGGAAAATGATTGACGATTTAGAAAACGACCAAAACAACGTTGTTTTTGAAGGCGAAACGCTTGATAAAGAAACAAGAAAACTTCTTATTGCAAGCCTTCAAAATTCTATTGATACGGGTAGACTTATAAAGAAGGTGCAGAATGTTAGTAAAGGAAATAATAAAAAACCACAAAACAAATAACCCGTTCGTTATAGCTTTGAATTTGGGAATCACGCTTTCATATGAGCCGTTGGGAAATGTTCGCGGGTATTACGCGCAAATTGCCAACCAAAAGCAAATTCATGTCAATGAAGATGTCATTTGGTATGATAGAAAATTCATTGTAGCTCATTTGCTATATCATGCGATTAAAAATGAC
The DNA here is from genome assembly GCF_015558105.1 of Holdemania sp. 1001095H_141210_F2. NCBI lineage: Bacteria > Bacillati > Bacillota > Erysipelotrichia > Erysipelotrichales > Erysipelotrichaceae > Holdemania > Holdemania sp. 1001095H_141210_F2. The sequence goes on along the minus strand of NZ_JADNPO010000002.1, from coordinate 87,841 downwards.
GATGAAAAAATAGTAATTTGGAAAAAGCGAAACGAATTGGAATATTCCAAGAATGAAAAAGAAGGAAACAATTTCGCAATAGAATTGTTGCTTGGAACAACAGAATTGTTGGAATATGACAGTTTCGAAAAGGTTTGTTTGTCCCAAGGATTGACGCTTCAAGAGTACGAAGGCGCATGCGACTTGTTGGATGAAATGGCGGATTTTAACATTTCCAAACTATCACCGAAGGAAATTTTTGAATTTTTGATTCGATAAGCACGAACAAGTGAACAAGAGTGAACAGCGAAATAAGGCTTCATAAAAGGCTTTTTAAGGGTGTTCACCCTGTTCATGAACAAATCCTTTTTTATAAGATTTTATAAAAAATAGAAAGACCCTATATAAAAATAAAAATATATAATATATAGAAATGTGCGTGAACACCGTGAACAATGTCAAAAAAGCCTTTCATAGAGCCTTATTTTAGTGTTCAGGGTTT
>NZ_JADNPO010000002.1:0-87262 GCF_015558105.1 Holdemania sp. 1001095H_141210_F2 | reverse complement strand
ACCGTGAACAATGTCAAAAAAGCCTTTCATAGAGCCTTATTTTAGTGTTCAGGGTTTGTTCACACTTGGAAAGAAGGGATAAAAAATGGAATATGCAATGTATTTGCGGAAATCAAGGGCAGACATGGAAGCGGAAGCCCTTGGAGAAATGGAAACATTGGCACGTCATGAAAAAATATTGACGGAACTTGCAAAACGACAAGGGTTGAAAATTGATAAAATTTACAAAGAAATTGTTTCGGGCGAGAGTATAGAAAACAGACCACAAATGAAACAATTATTGGAAGACGTTTATTCAAGAAAATATAAAGGTGTTTTGGTCGTTGAAGTTGAACGATTGGCGCGTGGTGATACCCGTGACCAAGGCGACGTCGCGGAAGCCTTTAAATATTCCAATACGAAAATAATCACACCAATCAAGACGTATGACCCAAACAATGAATATGACGAAGAATACTTCGAATTCGGTTTGTTTATGTCCCGACGTGAATATAAGACCATTAAACGAAGACTTGAACGGGGAAGGGAAATGTCTGTTCAGGAAGGAAATTTTGTTGGTGCAAATGCGCCTTATGGGTATGATATTTGGCGCAGAGGAAAGAAAGATATAACATTAAAACCAAATGAAGACGCAAAGATTGTCAAAATGATTTTCGAATGGTATGGAAACGATAATTTAGGAGCCGCAAAGATTGCTAACAAACTAGGGGAAATGGGAATCAAAAGCCCAAGGGGAAATAAAGAATGGGTTCACGCAACCATTATTGATTTGTTAAAAAATCAACATTATATTGGAAAAATAAGATGGAAGAACAGAGAAACGAAAAAAGAATTTGTTGACGGTAAAATGAAAAAAACCAACATCCGAAACAAAAACAATTTTAAACTGTACGATGGAAAACACGAAGCAATCATTGACGAAGAACTTTTTGAAAAAGTGCAAAACAGAATCGGGAAAAATTCAAGGGCGAAAATTTCGAAACCACTTCAAAATCCATTGGCTGGTTTATTATGTTGCAAATCTTGCGGTAAAAAAATGGTATATCAAGCATTTTCAACTAGACCGAATATGACCCCAAGATATGTTCATGGACATAGTGTTTTTTGCAAAATGAAATCTTCGCCGACAAATGAAGTTATTGACGCGCTTATCCTCGGATTGAAAGCACATATAAAAGATTTCGAAATCAAAATGACGAATGAATATGAAATTGAAAACAATAAAAAGCAACATGAAATGGTGGGAATTATAGAAAAGGAACTTGAAAAACTCAAAAAGAACCGTACAAGACTATTCGATTATCTTGAAGAAGGAATATATACCAAAGAAGAATTCGTTGAAAGAAAGTCTATTTTGACGGCTAACATCGAAGAATTAGAAAAACAGCTTGAAACGGAAAAAGCGAAAGAAGCCGAAGAAATAAACTATGAAGAAAAAATCATCACTTTGAATCAAGTGATTGAAAGTTTGAAAGATGATAGCGTTGACGCAAAACACAAGAATGACTTTCTCAAAGAAATAATCGACCACATAGATTATGAATGCGAAGATTTGGGAATAAACAAAGGCGGTAAAATTTACTTAGATATTTTTTTAAAGTAGACATCTATCATGATGGTGATTATAAAGAAATTCCCGAAATCCGGCTGACAGCGGCCGGCACAAAAATCGCGACGATGTTGCTGGAGGTCGACCGCGGATTCCGCAACAGCAATGGCGAGTATGATCAGGATGTTTTTAATGTTGTGCTGTGGCGGGGGATTGCGGAAACCTGCGCGGATTTACTGCGTCCCGGTTCGGTTGTCGCGGTGAAAGGCCGGCTGCAGGCGCACAATTACGAGCCGAAGGAGGGGCAGATGTATTACAACGCGGAGATCGTGGCGGAAAAGGTTTCGTTTATTTCAGTGAAACCGCTCAACAATCCGCCGTTAGCGGAAATGGCGGTGTGACGTTTATTTCTTTGTAAGAATTTGCAGATTGTTGGAAATCCGTTTATAAGCTATACTTGAAATCGAAATGAGGGATAATGATGAATGAGAAAATCCTGATCGTCGACGACGATGCGGAAATCGCTCAGCTGGTTTCAGTTTATCTGAAAAACGAAGGTTTTCAAACAACCGTGGAGTACAGCGGAACGGAAGCGTTGAAGTTAATTCGGGACCACAAATTTGACCTTGCGGTTCTTGACGTCATGCTTCCTGACTGCAGCGGATTTCATCTGTGTGAAGAAATCCGCAGCCATTATAATTATCCGGTCATCATGCTGACGGCCAAAGGCGAGGATATTGATAAGATTACGGGGCTGACAATCGGGGCTGACGATTACATCACCAAGCCGTTTAATCCGGTTGAAATGACAGCCCGCGTCAAAGCGCAGCTGCGCCGGTATATGCGCTATAATTCCCAGAAGCGGGACGATAATATCATTGATTTTCAGGGATTAATCTTAAATTGCAGCACGCATGAATGCACGCTGTATGGAGAAAAGCTGAATCTGACGCCGACGGAGTTTTCAATTCTTCAGATGTTGTGTGAGAATCGGGGCAAGGTCATCAGTTCGCAGGATTTGTTTGAAAGCATCTGGAAGGAAAAATACTTCGAGTCCAACAATACGGTGATGGTCCATATCCGGCGCATCCGCGAAAAGATGCACGAACAGCCGCGCAATCCGAAATTCATAAAGACGGTGTGGGGAATGGGGTATAAAATTGAAAAATAGCCTGCGACGATTTAAGATCCGGCTGTTTCTGGAGTTAAGCCTGCAGATTGTCGGCGCGATTCTGCTGCTTTTACTGGGACTGCGGCTGGTCGATGGAATTTTAAATGATTTTATTGCGAATTTTCTATTCTCACTGGACAGCGACCTGTATCGGTTCTGCGTACGCAACAAAGCGGCGCTGTTGTTTTTAATCGGTTCCGGCACGATTATGATCGTCATCTATTTTACGATCCGTAAGACTTCGAACTATCTGGAACAAATCATCACCTCGATCAACCAGGTTTTTAATAAAGATGAGAATTTGGTCGTGCTGCCGACGGATTTTAAGGAAATTGAGAATCAGCTGAATTCGATTAAATTTGAAACGCTGCGCAGCGAACAGGCGCAGCAGCAGGAACAACAGAAGCGCGATGATCTGGTCGTTTATCTGGCGCATGATTTAAAGACGCCGCTGACCTCGATTATCGGATATCTGTCGTTGTTGAACGATGAGAAAGAAATCAGCGAGGAACTGCGCGGGAAATACACGCAGATCGCTTTGGAGAAAAGCTATCGGCTGGAAAGTCTGATCAATGAATTCTTTGATATTACACGGTTTGCGCTGCAGAAACAGACGCTCAATAAAGAACCCGTGAATTTAAGCGTCATGCTGCAGCAGCTGACCGACGAGTTTTATCCGTTGTTTGAGGAGCGGCAGGTTCAGTGCAGGCTGCAGCTGAAAGAGGGCGTGATGATCGAGGCTGACGCCGACAAACTGGCGCGGGTATTTGATAACCTGCTGCGGAATGCATTGGCGTATTGCGACAGGAACAGCGATATCGAGATCACCATGCAGGAAAACGCCGGCGGGGTGGAGCTGATGTTCGCCAATATCGGACCGCAGCTGAGCGACGATCAGATCAGCCTGTTATTTGAGAAGTTCTACCGCGCGGATCCTTCGCGCAGCGCCGCTACCGGCGGCGCGGGATTGGGACTGGCGATCGCCCGGGATATCGTGGAGATGCACGGCGGCACGATCAACGCTGTCGGTCAGGGCAAGCGGATTGAATTCCATCTGCACTTTCGCGCTCTGCCTAAAAACACAGTCCGGAAAGTACCGCTGGATAAAGCTTGAAAAGGAGAAAAGGAGGCTGTGTTTGCGCCTTCTTTTTTTGATTTTGAGCAAAAACCGCTGAAACAGGTGCTTTGCCCCGGATTTCTTGGTATAATAAATCCCGGATAAGAAATTTGCAGGAAAGGAAGAAACAAGTATGGCATTTGAATCGTTGACAGAGCGGCTGAATAAAGCGTTTAAGAATATCAGCGGCCAGGGCAAACTGACTGAAAAAAACATGGACGACATGCTTCGGGAAGTCCGGCTGGCTTTGCTGGAAGCGGACGTCAATTACAAGATCGTCAAAGATTTTTTAGTAAAGGTTAAGGATAAAGCGGTAGGGCAGGAGGTCTATACCTCGCTGAATCCGTCGCAGATGGTCGTTAAGATCGTTCACGACGAACTGGTCGCACTTTTAGGTGAGAAGGAAGCGACGCTGAACTTTAAGGAATCCGGCATGACCGTCGTCATGATGGTCGGTCTGCAGGGAACCGGTAAAACCACGTCTGTCGGCAAGATTACTTCGCTGTTAAAACGAAAATATAATAAGCATCCGATGTTGATCGCGGCGGACGTCATTCGTCCGGCGGCGATTGAGCAGCTGCAGACGTTAGGCAAGGAAGTCGGGGCCGAAGTGTTCTCGCTGGGAACGGAAACCGACGCTGTGGAAACGGTCCGTCAGGGCCTGGCGCATGCGAAGGAAATCGGCGCGGATATTGTGTTGATCGATACGGCCGGCCGTCTGCACATCGACGAAGCGCTGATGGAAGAACTGGCGAAGATCAAGGAAATTGCCAAACCGGACGATATTCTGTTAACCGTCGACGCGATGACCGGTCAGGATATCATCAACGTCGCGCAGGCGTTCCATGAAAAGCTGGACGTCACCGGCTTAGTCGTCACCAAACTCGACGGCGATTCCCGCGGCGGCGGCGTCTTGTCCGTCCGTTCGATCACTCAGGTGCCGGTAAAATTTATCGGTTTGGGTGAAAAGATGGAAGATCTCGACGTCTTCTATCCAGACCGCATGGCCGACCGGATTCTCGGTATGGGCGACATCATGACCTTAGTCGAACAGGCCCAGGAAAAGATGGATCTGGAACAATCCGAAAAGAGCGCCCGCAAGATGATGGAAGGCACCTTTACGCTGGACGATATGCTTCAACAGGTCGAACAGGTTCAGAAGATGGGCTCTTTAGGCAGCATCATGAAGCTGATTCCGGGACTCAATCAGTTCGCTTCCCAGCTTGACGATGAAAAGACAACGAAGCAGATGAATCGTTCCAAAGCGATCATCCTGTCCATGACCAGGGAAGAACGTCAGGATCCGGGTATTCTGCGCGCCTCCCGCAAGAAAAGAATTGCGGCCGGCAGCGGCACGACCGTGCAGGAAGTCAACGCGCTGGTCAATCAGTTTGAGAAGACCCGCCAGATGATGAAGCAGATGGCGCAGATGCAAAAGGGCGGCAAGCTGAATATGAACGCTCTGATGGGGCAGAAGAAGGGCATGAACATCCCGCTGAACCCACGCCGCCGCAAGTGGTAAAAAGCAGAAATACAAGAAAATGAAGCCTGTAAAGGAAAAACACTTGACAGGCTTTCTTTTTATGATATGATGAGTAAGTAATTTTCAGGAGGTATAGAAAAATGGCTGTTAAACTGCGTTTAAAGAGAATGGGTGCTAAGAAGGCTCCGTTTTACAGAATAGTCGCTGCGGATTCCCGCTTCCCAAGAGACGGACGTTCCATCGAAACGATCGGATACTACAATCCGACAACGAATCCGGCTACCGTTAAGATTGATGCGGATCTGGCAATGAAGTGGCTGAGAAACGGCGCGCAGCCTTCCGATACAGTTCGCAATCTGTTGTCCGGCGAAGGTCTGATGAAGCGTTTGCACGAAGAAAAAAACGCGAAGTAAAGTATGGCAGAACTCGATCTGGAGAAAGTCTTACTGAACCTGGTCAAGCCGATGGTGGAAGACCCGGACAGTGTTTCAGTGAAGTCGCTGCCAAGTCTTAACGAAAACGAGATCCTGTTAGTGGTGTATGCCAAGAGCGAGGATATCGCCCGTTTGATCGGCCGCCAGGGAAGCATGGCTTCCGCGCTGCGGCAGCTGATGAACGTGCCGGCCCGGATCGAAAACCGCCGGATTTCGGTAAAATTTGAGTCGTATTAAGAAGGATGCCCTGCATCCTTTTTTCAAAGCAGAGAAGGGGGAAGCCGGATGAAGAAAATGATCATTGGCAAAATTGTCAACACCTTTGGTATCCGCGGAGAGTTGAAGGTGGTTCCGGATACGGATTTCATTGAAGAACGCTTTGCGCCGGGACAGACGTTGATCGTCTGCCTGCCGGAAGGTGAGGCAGAGGTCACGATCGCGTCGGTTAAGGAACATAAAGGTCTTTTGCTTGTGCTGCTGGAAGGCGTGACGAACATCAATCAGGTAGAACATTTCAAGGGCTGCGAACTGGCAGTTGATCAGGACGCCCTGCCGCCCTTAGCGGAGGGTGAATATTATTTCTTCCAGCTCAAGGGCTTAAAAGCGATTGATCCGCAGGGGAACGAATTGGGGACTGTCGTGCGGATGGAAGCCTCGGCGGCGCAGAATCTGATCCGATTGAAAAAACCGGACGGCAAGCAGGCGTTAATTCCGTACATCGACGTTTTTGTGAAGCAGGTTGATCTGCAGGCCAAAACGATCACGCTCGATCTGATCGAGGGACTGTTATGAAAATCACGATCCTGACGCTGTTCCCCGAAATGTTTGAGGGCTTTTTGACGACGTCGATCATCAAGAAAGCCCGCCTGAAGGGGCTGGCGGAAATTGAAGCGGTCGATATCCGCGAATTTACCGACGATAAGCACAACCGCGTCGACGAATATCCTTTCGGGGGCGGTCAGGGGATGATCATGAAATGCCAGCCGGTGCTCGATTGTCTGAAAAGCGTCCGGACGCCCCAAAGCCGGGTGCTGCTGATGGGACCGACCGGCCAGCAATTTAACCAGGCCAAGGCCCGCGAGTTGGTAAAACAGGATCACCTGATTCTTTTGTGCGGTCATTACGAGGGCTTCGATGCGCGGATCCGCGCGTATGTCGACGAGGAGATCAGTATCGGCGACTATGTGCTGACCGGCGGCGAACTGGCTTCCATGGTGATCACCGATGCGGTGACGCGCCTGGTGCCGGGCGTGATCACGGAAGAAAGTCATCTCGATGAATCGTTTGAGAACGGCCTGCTGGAATATCCGCAGTATACCCGGCCGGTGGATTATGAGGGTCACACCGTGCCGGAGGTGCTGCTTTCCGGCCATCATGAAAACATCCGCAAATTCCGGCTGAAGGAGTCGCTGCGGCTGACGCTCCAGGTGCGTCCGGACTTGTTGGAAAACCGGAGCTTCACCAAGGAAGAACGGAAGCTTCTGGATGAAGTGCTGGAAGAGGAAGAAGCGAAAGCGGAGGCATTTCTGCAATCAGAAAGTCCGGAAAATCAGGAGAATCTGGAATAAAAAGGATTGCTTTTTGACCTCGCGTATGTTATAATAATACAGCTTAATAGCGTCCATGTTCCGCTGATTCTGCTGAATGAATGAGCATCGGATAAAATCGAGATTTGAAAAGGAGAAAAAGTATGAATCTGAATTTAGTCAACGAAATCACAAAAGATCAGCTCCGTACCGACATTCCGGAATTCCGTCCGGGCTGCACAGTCAGAGTTGACGTCAAGATCAAAGAAGGCGACAAGTCCCGTATCCAGGCGTTCGAAGGTCTGGTCATCGCGAAGAAGGGCAGCGGCATCGCTGAAACCTTCACGGTTCGTAAAATGTCCAGCGGCGTCGGCGTTGAAAGAACATTCCCGCTGCATTCGCCAATCATCGACAAGATTACCGTCGTCCGTCGAGGCAAGGTCAGAAGAAGCAAGCTGTTCTATCTGCGCGGCCTGTCCGGCAAAGCGGCTCGTATCAAAGAAATTCGCTAGTCGAAGCCGGAGCTATCCGGCTTTTTCTTTTGTTGCGCCCCAAAGCGGCGCAGGGAGGAGTTGCCATGGAAGAAAACAAACAAGCGCCGATCAACTGGGGACGGGAGATTCTGGATTTCCTGAAGATGCTGCTGATCAGCATCGTCGTCGTGTTCCTGTGCACGCGGTTTTTAATCCGGCCGGTGCGGGTCGACGGCGATTCCATGTATCCGACGCTGCACAACAACGCGATCGGGTTTTCCAATATTCTGACTTACCGGATGCAGGGCTTAAAGCGTTTTGATATCGCGATCATCTATGTGCCGGAGAAGAAGGAATATCTTGTCAAGCGCGTGATCGGACTGCCGGGGGAAACGATCGAATACCGTCAGGATCAGCTGCTTGTCAACGGCGAAGCTGTGGCAGAAGATTTCTTCGATCAGGACTACAAGCGCAGCCAGAGCGCCAACGGCAGCTTCACCCAGGATTTTGGACCGGTGACGCTGGCGGATGACGAATACTTCATGCTCGGCGACAATCGTCCGTATTCCAGCGATTCCCGCTGGTACGGCCCGTTTAAGAAGGAACAGATCAAGGCGAAGGACGTTGTCGTGCTGTTCCCGTTTCAACAGATAGGAGTGCATTGATATGACCATTCAGTGGTTTCCCGGGCACATGACAAAAGCCAGACGGGAAATGCAGGAAAATTTAAAGCTGGTCGATTTAGTGATCGAGCTGCGCGACTGCCGGATTCCGCTGTCTTCCAAAAATCCGATGCTGGATGAAATCATCCAGATGAAACCCCGTTTGATCGTGCTGTCAAAAAAAGATAAAGGCGAAGCGGAAATCACCCAGCAGTGGATCGAGAAGCTGAAGGACGATACGACGCTGGTCATCGCCGCCGATCTGCTTCACGACTCGTTTGTGCCGAAGCTGACGCAGGCCTGCAAGGAAGTCATGAAGGAAAAAATCGAACGGATGATCCGCCGGGGAATCCGGCCGCGCGCCATCCGCGCGATGGTGGTCGGCGTGCCCAATGTCGGCAAATCCACGATGATCAACCGGCTCGCAGGCAAGAAGATCGCCCAGACCGCAGACCGGCCGGGCGTTACCCGTTCCCTGCAGTGGGTCAAGCTGAACAAGGATGTCGAGCTGCTTGATACCCCGGGTGTGCTGTGGCCGAAATTTGAAGATCCGACCGTCGGTTTTCATCTTGCGCTGACCGGCGCGATCCGCGATGAAATCTTACCGAAGGAGGAGGTCGTGGTCTATGCCCTGAAATGGCTCAGCGTCAACGAGCCTCAGCGGTTAAAGGAACGCTACGCGCTGGAGAACCTCGCCGCGGATCCCTATGCGCTTTTGACGCAGATCGCCGTTGCCCGCAAGCATTTGAATAAGCAGGGCGAGGCAGACCTCACGCGCACGATCGACATGGTGATCAACGAAATCCGCAACGATAAGCTGGGACCGATCAGCTGGGAGCGTCCGGCATGAATCATCAGGCTGGATTGGAATATGAGCGCAGCTTCTGGGATCAGGGCAAGCATGTCGTCGGCATCGACGAAGCGGGTCGGGGACCGATTGCCGGGCCGTTGGTCGTGGCGGGAGCCGTGTTCGACATCGGCTACGCGAATTCTGAAATCTACGATTCCAAAGCGCTGAGCGAGAAAAAACGGGAGAAGCTGTTTTCGCTGATCCTGCGGGAAGCCCGCTGCTACAAGATTAAAATCGTCACCCCGGAAGAAATCGACACGCTCAATATCTACCGCGCAACGCAGAAAGCGATGGAAGAAATCGCCTGTGAAATTAACGCGGAAGCCGTATTGACCGATGCGATGCCCCTGCTTCACTGCGCCAAGCCGACGCTGTCGATCATCAAAGGCGATCAGAAGAGCCTGTCAATCGCGGCCGGCAGTATTCTGGCGAAGGTTGTACGGGATCATATCATGCTGGGCTACGACCGCTTATATCCGGACTACGGCTTTGCCAGGCACAAGGGATATCCGACCAAAGCGCATCTGGAAGCGATGGAGAAATACGGCGTGCTGCCATTCTACCGCAAAAGCTACGGTCCGGTTGCCCGGATGAATCAGATGACGCTGGATTTGGATTGATCGTGATCATTTCCCGACCGTTGAGATAAGTGAGATTGAACAAGGAAAGAAAATGGTCTGCCTCTTACGGATCATTTTTTTGCTTTTGAGGATCGCGGGGATTCGAGGAGGGCGGACCGGAACTGCGGAATCCTTGGAACAGCCATTGGCCGATTTTTAACGTGATTTAGGCTTAACGGTAAAAAAAACGGGCTGTTGGTAAAAAAAACAGGATTTTTGGAAAATCCTGCGTATATCTTTTATAGAAGGGATTCGGTGAAGATATGCGGAAACAAATTTTAGGGCTGGCCCTGCGTTATCAGGGGGAATGGGAAAAGATCACGGAAGGACTGAAACGGGGAGAGAAACCACCCTGCCCAGCGATTGCCGTTCCGTATGTGACCTGGGCGGATGCGGAGTATCCGGCGCTGCTGCGGCAGCTGCGCTTTCCGCCCTGGATTCTGTTTTACCAGGGGAATCTGGCGCTAGCCGATCTGCCGGCGACGGGGATCGTCGGTTCACGGCGAGCCTGCCGCTATGGCTTAACGATGACGGAACGCTGCTGCGGGGCGTTAAAGGACGAGGTGATCGTCAGCGGGCTGGCGCTGGGGATCGACGGGGCAGCCCACCGGGCAGCCTTGCGGTTATGCCGGGGCACGATCGGAATCGCCGGCTGCGGACTGGACCGGCCCTATCCGGCGTATAACCGTGATTTATATACGGAACTGCCGAAAGCCAATCTGCTGCTGAGCGAATATCCGCCTCAGACGCCGCCGCTGAAGCATCACTTTCCTTGGCGCAACCGGCTGATCGCCGCGCTGAGCGACCGGATCGTCGTCATGCAGGCGGGATTTCACAGCGGCACGATGCTGACGGTCAACGAAGCGATCGAGCTGAACCGGGAGGTCTGGTGTTTGCCCTATCCCGCAATGAATAAGGAAGGCGAGGGCTGCAACCTGCTGATCAGTCAGGGCGCGGAAATTCTAATGGAGCCCTCCCAGCTGACGCGAACGCCGCAGGAACGGCGTCAAGCCTGTAAAAACCGTGTTAAAACCATGAAATTTTAAAAAGACATTTGTAATTTCCTTGAAGTTATGGCAATATAGGTTATTGGAACTGAGAAGGACTCAGTAGTAAGGAGGATGACGATGAAAAATTTAGTCATTGTCGAGTCGCCGTCAAAATCAAAAACAATCGAAAAATACTTGGGTAAGGATTACGAAGTAGTTTCCTCCAAGGGACATATCCGCGATCTGGCCATTAAAGGAAAGGATGGCCTGGGCGTCGACGTCAACGACAATTTCAAAGCAACTTACAGCATCAGCGATGATAAAAAAGAAACCGTCAAAGAATTGAAAGCCAAGGCGAAGAAAGCCGATCAAGTCTATCTGGCAACCGACCCCGACCGCGAAGGGGAAGCGATTTCCTGGCATTTAGCCAGCGAATTGAAGCTGGACGTCGACCAGGACAACCGCGTCGTGTTCAACGAAATCACCAAGGATGCGGTGCTGCAGGCGTTTGATCATCCGCGTAAAATTGATATGGACCTCGTCCATTCCCAGGAAACCCGTCGGATTCTCGACCGGATCATCGGCTTTAAGCTGTCCAAGCTGCTCAAATCCAAGATTCGCAGCAAGTCGGCCGGCCGCGTGCAGTCGGTCGCTTTAAAGCTGATCGTCGAGCGGGAAAAAGAAATCAAAGCGTTCGTGCCGGAAGAATACTGGACGCTGGACGCCAAGTTCAAAGAGGACGATAAGGAATTCAGCGCGGCGTTAGCCAAGATTCAGGGTAAGAAGGCGGAGATTAAAAATAAGGAACAGGCCGACGAGGCGCTGGCTGCCTGCCAGGGACCGATGACCGTGACCGCGTTAAAGAAGCAGGTCCGCAAAAAGGAAGCCAAGCCGCCGTTAATCACCTCGACGCTGCAGCAGGAAGCGTCCACCAAGCTGAGTTTTTCCGCCAAGAAGACGATGCAGGTCGCGCAGAAGCTGTACGAAGGCGTCGAACTGGAAGATCACAGCGAAGGTCTGATCACCTATATGCGTACCGATTCCACGCGGTTAAGCAACGTCTTTATTGAAGCCGCGCACGATTTTATTGTCGGTCGCTTTGGTAAGGAATACTGGGGCAAGTACAAGATTAAAAATGATGAAAATTCACAGGACGCGCATGAAGCGATCCGTCCGACAAATCTGGAAAATGAGCCGGACAAGGTGAAGAAATACTTAACGCCGGATCAGTACAAGCTCTACAAGCTGATTTATGCCCGCGCCGTGGCTTCGTTAATGGCGCCGAGCAAATCCAACACCGTCAGCGTTGTCCTGTCGATTAACGGCTACGACTTCAACGCCAGCGGCACGCAGTTGGCGTTCGACGGTTATTTAAAAATGGTTTCCGACTATGAGTCCAGCAAGGACGTGCTGCTTCCGGATCTCAGCGAGGGCCAGCAATGCACGCCGGTTTCGCTGCTGGGCAATCAGCACTTTACGGAACCGCCGCTGCGGTATTCCGAAGCCCGGCTGATCAAGGAGATGGAAGAGGAGGGCATCGGTCGTCCGTCGACCTATTCGATGATCATCGACACGATCCAGCAGCGCGGTTACGTCGAATTGAAGAAAGCCAGCGAATCAAGCAAGACGAAAGTCTTTTTCCCGACTGAACAGGGTGAGCTGACCTCGCAGAAGCTGGAAGAATTCTTCAACGAGATCATCAACGTCCGCTATACGGCGAACATGGAAACCGAGCTGGATGAAATCGCCGAGGGCGGGCGTGATCACGTGCAGTCGCTGAAGGAGTTCTACGACAAATTTGAACCGTTGGTCGACAATGCCTATCAAAATATGGAAAAGATGGAGCCGGAAAAAATCGGCGAGCTCTGTCCGGATTGCGGCGGCGAGTTAGTCATCCGCCAGGGCCGCTTCGGCAAGTTCATCAGCTGCCTGAACTATCCGCAATGCAAATACACGCGCAAAATCGAAGCGCCGGAAAAAGAAAAACCGGAGCCGACCGGCAAGATCTGTCCGGAATGCGGAGGCGAGCTGCTCAAGCGCAAAAGCCGCTATGGCAACTATTTCCTGGGCTGTTCCAATTTCCCGAAGTGCCGGCATATTGAAAATATCGAAGGCGAGAAGAAACCAACCTTCCGCCGGAAAGGGAAGAAAAAGGATGACGAGTAGGGTAACGGTCGTCGGCGCGGGGCTGGCGGGCTGCGAGGCGGCCTGGCAGCTGGCACAGCGGGGCATCGCGGTGACGTTAGTCGAAATGCGGCCGGAAAAAATGACGCCGGCGCACAAGACAGGCAAGTTTGCCGAGCTGGTCTGTTCCAACTCGCTGCGCTCCGACGCTCTGACCAACGCCGTCGGGGTGCTGAAAGCGGAAATGCGGCGGCTGGATTCCGTCATCATGAGCGTCGCAGATCAATACAAAGTGCCGGCCGGCAGCGCGCTGGCGGTCGACCGTGAAGCGTTTTCAGAAGCGGTGACGGAAAAAGTCAGCGGCCATCCGTTAATTGAAGTCGTTCATCGCGAGGTGACGGAAATTCCGGAAGGCCCGTGTATTATCGCCAGCGGCCCGCTGACCAGCGACGCGCTGAGCCGGCAGATTCAGGCGTTTTTCAATCAGGAATCCTTTTACTTTTACGATGCGGCCGCGCCGATCATCGACAAGGACAGCATCGACTTTACCCAAGCCTATTACAAATCCCGCTACGATAAGGGCGAGGCGGATTACATTAACTGTCCGATGGACAAAGCTCAGTTCGAGGCGTTTTACGACGCCTTAATCCACGCGGAAAGCGCGCCTGTCCACGAACATGAAAAAGAGATTTATTTTGAAGGCTGCATGCCGTTTGAGGAAATGGCGCGGCGCGGGGAAAAGACCTTGTTGTTCGGCCCGATGAAGCCGGTCGGTCTGGAACGTCCCGACGGCAGCCGGCCTTACGCCGTCGTGCAGCTGCGTCAGGACAACGCCGCCGCAAGCATGTATAACGTCGTCGGCTTCCAGACACATTTAAAATGGCCGGAACAGCGCCGCATCCTGCGGATGATTCCGGGCCTGGAAAACTGCGAGATCCTGCGCTATGGCGTCATGCACCGCAACAGCTATATCAATTCGCCGCTTTGCCTGCGGCCGACTTACCAGACCGTCAAGCGCGAAGATCTGTTTTTCGCGGGGCAGATGACCGGGGTGGAAGGGTATATCGAATCGGCGGCCAGCGGCTTAAATGCCGGCCTCCAATGCGCCCGGCTTGTGCTGGGGTTAACGCCGGAGCCGTTTCCGCAGACATGCATGATCGGCGCGATGGCGCATTACATCACGCATGCCGACCCGAAGCATTTCCAGCCGATGAACGCAAACTTCGGCATTCTGCCGTTAGTGCAGAAAGTGAAAAAGAGCGAACGCAAGGAAGCGTATGGCATCCAGGCGTTAAACGAGCTGGCGCAGTTTCAGCAGTCGCTGTCATGGAACACGAAGTAACGCCGGAAGAAGCCGCGAAAAAACAGCTGATGAGCGTGGCTGAGGAATTCGTTGAATTCATCGTGGCCCGCCGCAGCGGTTCCCCAGCCACCGCCGACAGCTACGGCCGTGATCTGGAACGCTTCGCAGCCTATCTGGCTGAAAAAAAGATTACGGATTTCGGTCAGGTCGACAAAGCGGTGATGTTTGATTATGTCACGCTTCTGCGCAGCGGCAAAATTACCCGCGGCAAGATCAGCGACAGCTCGTTTTCGCGGATGTTGTCGACGCTGCGGTCCTTTTATCACTATTTAATCCGGTACAAAGGCGTCAAGGTCAACCCGACGCGGGGGCTGCGTGCGCCTAAGCTTAACCGCACGATTCCGGAGTTTCTGACGTTTGATCAGATGATGACGCTGTTCGATTCGTTCGATCTGAACGATCCCGCGGCGCTGCGCAACCGCGCGATTCTGGAAACGATGTATGCCTGCGGGCTGCGCGTCAGCGAGGTGTGTTCGCTGACCCTGGCCGAGCTGGATCTCAATGAGCGGATCCTGACGGTGACCGGCAAGGGCGACAAGCAGCGGATCGTGCCGTTCTATAAACGTTTGAGAACACTGCTGATGCGGTATCTGCGGGATTCCCGGGCGCTGTATCTCAAGGAAGAGCACGGCTTTGTGTTTGTATCGCAGCGCGGGGCGCCGATCACGCCGCGGGCGGTGCAGCTGATTCTGGCCCAGGCTGGGCAGGATGCGGGACTGAACCAGCCGCTGCATCCGCACATGCTGCGGCATTCGTTCGCGACGCATCTGCTGGACAACGGCGTCGACCTGCGCACAGTCCAGGAACTGCTGGGGCACAGCTCGCTGTCAACGACGCAGATTTACACGCATGTGACCGTCGATCGGCTTAAGCAATCGGTTGACGCAGCGCATCCGCATTCACAATCCATTCTAAAAAATCGGAAAACTGTCAAAATTAGTTAAAATCAGGCTTAAACAGGGCACTTTTGGATTGCATCCAGGAGTGCCTTATGATATATTAATACATGGCATCCGCGAATAAAGGGTGCACTACACACATCATGGATTCACTGCTCCGTGCTTGAGCGATCAAGTTGCAGTGTTGGAAGTGATGGAGGATATAACGGAAAGTGAGGAAATTAAAAATGTCAGTTGTATCTATGCGTAAAATGCTCGAAAGCGGCGTTCATTTCGGACACCAGACCCGTCGTTGGGATCCGAAGATGAAACCGTATATCTA
Source organism: Holdemania sp. 1001095H_141210_F2 (assembly GCF_015558105.1). Taxonomy (NCBI): domain Bacteria; kingdom Bacillati; phylum Bacillota; class Erysipelotrichia; order Erysipelotrichales; family Erysipelotrichaceae; genus Holdemania; species Holdemania sp. 1001095H_141210_F2. The sequence continues at coordinate 71,680 of NZ_JADNPO010000002.1, read as the reverse complement.
CACGGCGAAAAACGGCGTCTACATCATCGACCTGGCGAAGACGCAGCAGAAGCTGGACGAAGCGTATGAAGCGATGAAGGCGATTGCGGAAAAGGGCGGCAAGGTTCTGTTTGTCGGCACAAAGAAGCAGGCTCAGAGCGTCGTTCTGGACGAAGCGCTGCGTTCTGGTTCCTTCTATGTCAACCAGCGTTGGCTGGGCGGCATCCTGACGAACTACCGCACGATTCAGAAGCGCATCAAGCGTCTGCTGGAAATTGAAGAAATGGAAGCTTCCGGTTCGATCAACGTCTATCCGAAGAAGGAAGTCGCTCAGATCCGCAAGGAAGCGGCTCGTCTGGAAAACTTCTTAGGCGGCATCAAAGAAATGAAGAAGCTGCCGGATGCGATCTTCGTTGTTGACCCGAAGGAAGAACACAACGCGGTTGCGGAAGCGAAGAAGCTGAACATTCCGGTCTTTGCGATGGTTGACACCAACTGCAATCCGGAAGAAGTCGATTTCCCGATTCCTTCCAACGACGACGCGATTCGTTCGGTAAAGCTGATCATCGGCGTACTGGCGGATGCGATCGTTGAAACCAAGGGCGGTCTGTTAAGCTATGCTTACCAGGAAGATCAGGAAGCCGAAGACATCACGATGAAGGAAGTCATCATCAACGTTGAACAGCAGGCGGAAGAAAACGAACGCCGCCGTCGTCAGAGAAACGAAGAACGCCGTCCGCGCAACAACCGCTACGGCGATAACAAGCGTTTCACACCAAGACGCGAAAACGCAGAAGCCGCCAAGGCTGCGGAAGCGGCTCCGGCTGCCGAAGCGAAACCGGCAGAGGCTGCGAAGGAGGCTGAATAATCATGGCAATTACCGCTGCATTAGTTAAAGAACTGCGCGAAAGAACCAGCGCAGGCATGATGGACTGCAAAAAAGCCCTGACCGAATGCGACGGCGACATGGAAGCGGCGATCACATGGCTGCGCGAAAAGGGAATCGCCAAAGCGGCGAAGAAGGCTGGCCGGATCGCGGCTGAAGGTCTGACCCGCGTCGTCACCGACGGCAACCGCGCGTGCCTGATCGAAGTGAACTCGGAAACGGACTTCGTCGCCAAGAACGAACAGTTCCTGGATCTGATCAATACCGCTGCCGACGTGATTCTGAAAGCGGCTCCGAAGACGTTGGAAGAAGCCTTAGCGCTGGATGTCAATGGGGCGACGCTGGAAAGCAAGTTCATCGACGCCACCGCGACGATCGGCGAAAAGATCACGCTGCGCCGCTTTGAAATCGTTGAAAAAGCAGACAACGACATTTTTGGAACGTATATGCACATGGGCGGCAAGATCAGCGCCTGCGTGGTCATGAAGAACAGCGATAATGCGGAAGTCGCCAAAGATATGGCGATGCAGGTCGCTTCGATGAGCCCGAGCTATGTTTCCCGCAACCACATGCCGGCAGACGTTGTTGAAAAGGAAAGAACCGTTCAGATGGAAATCATGAAGAACGATGAATCCCTGGCCAACAAGCCGGAAAAAGTGCTGCAGGGTATCGTTGAAGGCCGTCTGAGCAAGTCCTTGCAGGAAATGTGCCTGGTTGACCAGCCGTTCTTCAAGGATCCGAACCAGAAGGTTTCTCAGATCCTGAAGGCTGCGAACACGGAAGTCGAAAGCTTCGTTCGTTACGCTGTCGGCGAAGGTCTGGAAAAGCGCGAAGAAAACTTCGCAGAAGAAGTTGCCAAGCAGATCGGCAAATAAGTGAGTCTAAAAAGCGATTGAGCAATCAGTCGCTTTTTTTTGAAAAAGAAACTCTTCGTTCCCCGGATCCAATCAAAGCGGAATGATAAAATTCAGAGAAACACCTCCTGTTGTTCACGCAGCGTTCGTGTTCAAGGAATATACTATTTTCGTCTGAAAATGAGGTGAACCCATGAAACGAAATTATTTTGCGGCGCTGCTGGGCTTCAGTTTGATCCTAAGCGGATGCAGCGCCTTTCCCTCCGCTTCTTCAACAGAGACTCCGGTATCCCAAACAGAAGCGACGCTTATTCAGCTGAGCGACGATCAGATTCTCATCAACGCTCAGCCGGCTGATCAAACCGGTGCGGTGCAGCTTTCGCACGACATTGTCTATTATCAAGCCGGTCAGGGCGCTGATTATGGCGAAGGGGGTGCGGAAGATGAACACAGCGCGGAGGAAGCGCAGGCGCATACCGTAATCACGATCCGCGAACCGGGAACCTACCGCGTCAGCGGAAAACTCAGCGCCGGCCAGATCGCGATTGATTTAGGCGAGGACGCCAAAGACGATCCCAACGCCGTGGTCAATCTGATTCTTGATCAGGCTGAGATTACCTGTACCGTCGCCCCGGCGATCATTGTGTATAACGCCTATGAATGTGCTGGGGAAGAAGCGCTCAGCACGGTGGATACCCGAACGGCCGGCTTTAACCTGATTGTCGCGGATGGAACAGAGAACTATGTATCAGGTGCTTACGTTGCCAGAATCTATAAGGAAGGCACGACGAAAAAGCTGCATAAGTACGACGCCGCGATCGAATCCAAGGTTTCGCTGAACCTCAGCGGGGAAACCGCGGGCACCGGTATCCTGCGGGTCGAAGCAAGCAACGAAGGCATTGAGACTTCCATGCACATGACGATCAACAGCGGCAGCTGGATCATTCATTCCGCTGACGACAGTTTGAATGCCAATGAAGACGGTATTTCCGTGATCACGATCAACGGCGGAACTGTGCGGTGTGATGCCGGCGCTGGTCAGGAAGGCGACGGCATTGATTCCAACGGCTGGATTGTCATCAACGGCGGCACGGTCATCGCCGCGGCGAACCCGGTAAGCATGGACAGCGGCTTGGACTCTGACAACGGGATTTTGATTCATGGCGGCACGGTACTGGCCAGCGGGAATATGTTTGATGACGTGGATTCCGCGTCCACGCAGAATGTGATGGTATTCAGCTTCGCTCAGACGCAGAATGCCGGCGGGAAGCTTGTGCTTTCTGACAACGCGGGACAGCCGGTCGCCGGCTTGGCTGCCGCCAATGACTACACAGTGCTGGTCTATTCCAGTCCGCAGCTCAGCGAACAGGACTATACGCTGGCTCAGGCGGAAACCGTCGAAGGCGAAGACCTTGGCGGTCTGATCACTCCCGTTACCTCAGCGGTGGGGCTGACGGAGCTGAGCTATACCAAAACTGCGCTAAGCAGGGGCATGGGGATGCGCCCGCAGGGAGGTGAATTTCCGGAAGACGAAGGCCGAAAACCTGGTCAGCGTCAGGAAGGCGAAGGCCCGCAGGGCGAGATGCCGCAAGGAGAATTCCCGCAAGGAGAATCCCCGGCTGACGAAGCGGATCGGGAAGCCGGACCGCCGGCGGATCAGGAAGGTCCGATGGGCGGCAAACCGGAAGACGGCCGGGGGCCACAGAACCATGCCGACGATTCGTCCGGCGAGCTGAACGCCACGTTCACGGTTTCCTCCACGATCGCGATATTTTCCCAAATTCAGGCTTTGAAGGAAGAATAAGCCGGAGGCGGCGCATGCCGCCTTTTCGATCGTTCTATTTGAAAAAGCGCCGGTTGTTTTGCGAAAGAAACGAAAGACACAACAAATCTGAAAGATTGTCAACAAATTCTGCGTTCTGCTTTTCAAACTGCAGGAAATCGCCTACAATAAAGATAAGCAGGAAAAATAAAAATTTGCGCAGGGGTTTGAAAAAGGATGTAAAGCGCCGTTTTGCGACATACACTTTCTATGCGGGAGCGCGATTCCTTAAATTTGATGAACTTGGCGTCAGACTCTAGGAAAACACAGGCGAATATGATAAAATAACGACTGAAAAAGAAGCAATCACAGAATCAATTTCTGATGAAAAAGGAGAGATAACTATGTACAAGCGCATCCTGCTCAAACTCAGCGGAGAAGCTCTGTCCGGACAGGGAACCAATTTCGATCCCGAAATTCTGAAATCGCTGGCCAGCCAGATCAAGGAAATTCAGGATCTGGGTGTTGAAATTGCGATCGTCGTCGGCGGGGGCAACTTCATCCGCGGCAAAATGGCGGAAAAAATGGGGATTGAGCGTGTTCAGGCCGACTACATGGGCATGTTGGCAACAGTGATCAACGCGCTGGCGATTCAGAGTTCGCTGGAACAGATCGAAGTGCCGACGCGTGTGCAGACCGCGATTGAGATGAACAAGGTCGCCGAACCGTTTATTGCCCGCCGGGCGATCCGGCATCTGGAAAAGGGCCGCGTCGTGATTTTCGGCGCCGGCACTGGCAGTCCGTTCTTCTCGACCGATACGACTGCGGCGCTGCGGGCTTCCGAGATTAAAGCGGACGTTATTCTGATGGCGAAAAACGGCGTTGACGGCGTGTATTCCGCGGATCCGAAGCTGGATCCCAATGCGGTTAAATATGATCGCCTGACGTATATGGATCTGATTCAGAAGGGACTGGCGGTCATGGACACGACTGCGACCTCCATGTGCATGGACAACCACATCGACCTGATCGTCTTCAATATGAATCAGGAAGGCAACATCAAGCGCGCCGTCATGGGCGAAAGCATCGGCACAATCGTAGAATAAACAGGGAGGAATCATACGATGATGAAAGAAATACTGGATAACAGCCGTTCTAAAATGCAGAAAGCGATCGACACGTTCAGCGAACATCTGGAAACCATCCGCACCGGCCGCGCCAACGCCGGCATGCTTGCGGGGGTGGAAGCCGATTACTACGGCTGTCCGACGCCGATCAATCAGATCAGCTCGATCACCGTGGTTGAAGGCCGCCAGCTGGTCGTCAAGCCGTACGACTCGAGCTCGTTAAAAGCGATCGAACATGCGATCAACAAGTCGGATCTGGGATTAAATCCGCAGAACGATGGTTCTGTCATCCGCATTAACGTTCCAGCTCTGACGGAAGAAACCCGCAAGGAATTATGCAAGAAGGTTTCCAAGCTGTCGGAAGAAGCGAAGATCGCGGTCCGCAACCTGCGCCGGGATGCGAATGAAATCGCGAAGAAAGACGACACGCTGACGGAAGACGCAGAAAAAGAATGTCTTGAAAAGATTCAGAAGCTGACGGATGAAATGATTAAGAAAGTTGATTCCATCGCGGCTGAAAAAGAAAAAGAAATCATGACAGTGTAACGGCAAAGCTCACCTTGTAGTGAGCTTCTTTGATAAGGAGCAACGGTATGGAAGAAAAAATTAGACATGTAGCGATTATTATGGACGGCAACGGACGCTGGGCGAAAAAGCAGGGCAAGGTCCGCACGGCCGGTCATTACCAGGGCGTGGAAAATGTGCGCAACATCGCGATCGCTGCCAACGATCTGGGAGTGGAAGTGCTGACGGTGTTCGCCTTTTCGACGGAGAACTGGAAGCGCCCGGAGGAAGAAGTCAGCTATCTGATGAAGCTGCCGTCGGTCTTCTTTAAACGGTTCCTTAAGGAACTGATGGAAAAGAACATCCGGATCACGATGATCGGTGAAATGGATCAGATCCCGAAGGAGACCGCCAGGGTGCTCCAGGCGGCGATCGACGATACGAAGGCCAATACCGGCATGATCCTGAACTTCGCGATGAATTACGGCGGCCGGCGGGAAATTGTGTTAGCCGCCCAGGCGTATGCCCGCGACGTGCGCGACGGCAAGGCCAGCGATACGATCAGCGATGAGCAGTTCGGCCAGTATTTAATGGGCGCGCAGTTTCCGCCGCTGGATCTGTTGATCCGCACCAGTGGGGAATACCGGATTTCTAATTTCCTGCTTTGGGAAATTGCGTATGCCGAAATGATCTTTGTCGATGAAGCCTGGCCGGAATTCACGCCGGAGCTGCTCAAGCAATGTCTGGATCAGTTCAGGCAGCGTGACCGGCGGTTTGGAGGCGTCAAGTGAAACAGCGCATCCTGACGGCGGCGCTGATCATCGCGGTCGTTTTGCCGCCGTTAATTCTGGGCGGGGCGCTGATCGACCTGTTGATGTTGTTCTGTCTGGTCACGGGGGCGTATGAAATCACGCATTGTCTGAAGACACCGCGGAAAAATGGATTGATGATCGCAATGATCGCGGTCATGATCGGTTTGGCGTTAGTCGGCCCGGAGTGGCTGGGTGCCGGTCTGGCGCTGACGCTGGTGCTGCTGTTTGCGGCGTCCATTGCGGATCCGCAGCTGAATCTGAACGATATCACGCTGGTTTTCGCGATGCTGACGGTGTTCGTCATGGCTGTGCGCTCGATCATTTCGATTTATGACCGGAACTCGTGGCTGATGATGTATGTGATTCTGGCAACCTATCTGACCGATACCGGCGCTTACTTCTGCGGTTATTTCTTCGGCAAGCATAAGCTGATCGAACGGATTTCCCCAAAGAAGACGGTTGAAGGCGCGATCGGCGGCTGGCTGTGCGGGACGGCAGGAGCGTTTATCTTCGCCTGGGCGATGCTGCCGGAGCTGCCGTTGGGCTTGGCCCTGTTTGGAGCGGCGACGATGGCGGTTGTCGGACAGCTGGGCGATCTGGCGTTCAGCCTGATCAAGCGGCATGTCGGAATCAAGGACTTCGGTTCGTTCCTTCCCGGACACGGGGGGATTTTGGACCGGATCGACAGCTTACTGTTTAACTTATTGTATTTTACGCTGATTTTAGCGATGGTGGTGTAATATGAAACGTTGTTGTGTATTGGGCGTGACCGGCTCGATCGGTGTGCAGACGGTTGACGTCTGCACAGCGCATCCTGAAGCCTTTCAAATCACGTCGATCAGCGCGGGCCGCAACATCCCGCAGCTGAAAAAACTGATCGCGCAGCTGCCGCAGTTAAAGGCGGTCTGCGTGCAGGAGGAAGCGGATTGTCAGCGCCTGGCTCAGGAATATCCTGATCTGGAATGGGTCTGGGGAGAAACCGGGCTGCTGCGCTTAAGCGAACGCGACGATTACGACGTGCTGGTCAACGCGCTGGTCGGTTTTGTCGGCCTGAAGCCGACGCTGCAGGCGATTGAAGCCGGGCACGATATCGCGTTGGCGAATAAGGAAACGCTGGTCGTGGCCGGAGCCTTTGTCAACGCTGCCTGCCGTAAGCATCACGTGACGCTGCTGCCGATCGACAGCGAGCATTCCGCGATTTTCCAATGTCTGCAGGGCAGCCGCAGGGAACAGCTGAGCCGGCTGATCATCACGGCCTCCGGCGGCAGCTTCCGCGATAAGACGCGCGAAGAACTGCGGGGGGTGACGGTCGCTCAGGCGCTGGCGCATCCGAACTGGTCGATGGGCGCTAAAATTACGATCGACAGCGCGACGATGATGAATAAGGGGTTTGAGGTCATTGAAGCGCACTGGCTGTTCGACGTCGATTTTGATCATATCGACGTGCTGATTCATAAAGAAAGCGTGATCCATTCGCTGGTCGAATACCAGGATCACGCTGTGATCGCCCAGCTGGGCACGGCTGACATGCGGCTGCCGATTCAGTATGCCCTGAGCTACCCTGAACGGCTGGAGCTGTTCAACAGTCAGCCGCTGGATCTGGCCGCGGTCGGAACCCTGCATTTTGCCCCTGCCGATTTTGCCCGCTATCCGCTTTTGGGGTTAGCATATGAAGCAGGAAGAAAACAAGGAACGATGCCGGCGGTAATGAATGCCGCCAATGAGGAAGCCAACGCTGCATTCCGTGAGGGGAAAATTTCATTTTTAGACATTGAGGAGCTGGTGATCGACGCCTGCCGCACACTCGCTTTCACGGAAACACCATCCCTGGATGCGATTTTTGAGGCGGACCGCCAGGCCCGTGAATTTGTGAAATCACATCTGAAAGGAGCCTAAGCAATGGCAATTTTGTATTTTATCATCCTGCTTTCCGTCATTATCATCGTGCATGAATGCGGTCATCTGATCGCTGCGAAGTGTTTCCATGTTTATTGCGGAGAGTTTTCAATCGGTATGGGACCGAAGCTGTGGGCCTGGAAGGGCAAGGAAACGACTTTCACGCTGCGCGCGCTGCCAATCGGCGGTTACGTCGCGATGGCAGGCGAGGAAGGCAGCGAGTTTGAAGGCGTGCCGCACGAGCGGACGATCAAGGGCGTGTCGCATTGGAAGCAGATTGTCATCATGCTTGCGGGTGTGATCATGAACTTCGTGCTGGCCTGGCTGATCTTCGCTTCGATCATCCTGATCAACGGCAGCTACAACATCGCGCCCAAAGCGGTGGTCGGCGGCGTGGTCGAAGGATCGCCGGCGGAAGCCGCGGGCTTTGTCGAGGGCGATGTGATCACCAAGGTCGTGTTCGCTGACGGAACCGTCGTCAAGCCGTCCAACTTTTATGAGATCCTGACGTATTCGATGGACAATACCGAGCCGGTGACCTACACGCTGAAGCGCGGCGATGAAACGCTTGAAAAAACGGTGACGCCGGTGTATAACGAACAAGAACAATCGTGGCTGGTCGGAATCAAAATTCCGCCGGCGACGCAGGTCAAGACCACGCTGCTCAACAGCGGTTATTACGGCGCTCAGTATATGGGGCAGACCGTGAAAGAACTGGTCACCGCTCTGACCCGCTTAGTCAAGGGGATCGGCTTTGAAGACCTGTCCGGGCCGGTCGGAATTTATCAGGTGACTGAGCAGCAGGCCAGTCTGGGATTACAGAACTACATTCTGCTGATCGCGCTGTTGTCGCTGAACGTCGGCGTCTTCAATTTGCTGCCGCTGCCGATCTTAGACGGCGGACGGATTCTGCTGGTGATCGTTGAGATGATTATCGGCAAGCCGCTGAATCAAAAGCTGGAAGCCGGAATCACGGCGGTCGGCGTCGCGCTGGTGCTGCTTTTGATGGTCTACGTCACATGGCAGGATCTGATGCGGTTGTTTATCTGATAGCTTCATTTCCTCAAAGGCGAGGAAGGCATAGAAATAAACAGGAGGAACGAACATGAGTATTTTAGTCACAGGCGGCACCGGCTTCATCGGCAGCCACACAACGGTGGAACTGATCAACGCCGGCTACGACGTTGTCATCATCGACAACCTGGTCAATTCCTGCAAAGGCGTGATCGATCGGATTGAGAAGATCACAGGCAAGCGTCCGCGCTTTTATGAAAACGATCTGTTGGACAAAGCCGCGGTCGAAAAGGTATTTGAAGAAAATGAAATCGAAGCGGTCATTCATTTCGCCGGATTAAAAGCGGTGGGCGAATCGGTGACGATTCCGCTGACGTATTATCATAACAATCTGACCGGTACGCTGATTCTGTGCGAGGTCATGAAGGCGCATAACTGCAAGAAGATCGTATTCTCGTCCAGCGCTACGGTCTACGGCGATCCGCATAAGGTGCCGATCACAGAGGACTTCCCGCTGTCGACGACCAATCCGTACGGGTCGACGAAGCTGATGATCGAACGGATCTTAAGCGACGTGTTCGTTTCCGATACGGAATGGAGCATCATGCTGCTGCGCTACTTCAATCCGATCGGCGCGCATAAGAGCGGGCTGCTGGGAGAAACGCCAAACGGCATTCCGAACAATTTAGTGCCGTACATCGCCCAGGTCGCGACTGGCAAGCGTGAATTCCTGCGGGTCTGGGGCAATGATTACAATACGGTCGACGGAACCGGCGTGCGCGATTACATCCATGTCGTCGATCTGGCGCTGGGCCACATCAAAGCCGTGGAATACGTGCTGAAAAACAAGGGCGTGGAAGCGGTCAACCTGGGAACCGGCCACGGCTATTCCGTGCTGCAGGTCAAGGACGCCTTCGTCAAAGCGAGCGGCAAAGAAATTCCGTTCAAGATCATGCCGCGCCGGCCGGGGGATATCGCAACCTGTTACGCCGATACGACCAAGGCGAAGAAACTGCTGGGCTGGAGCGCCCAGTATGGCATTGATGAAATGTGTCAGGATTCCTGGTATTTCCAGCAGCAGAATCCGGACGGTATCACCGAATAACAAGACAGGAGCGAGGAAGCGGTCAAAACGACCGCTTTTTTTTGATAATTGGCGGTGAAGACGATCGGTAGGTCTGAAGGGAGGTCAGAAAAAATTCGGGAGGAATAAGGGGGAGCAGCGCCTGAGGATTGCCGGTTCATCAGAAAGTTTAAGAAATTGAACTTTTCGTTGATGGATAACATCATGTGAAAATGTTATCATGAAGACGGAGGGAAGGAAAATGAAAAAATTGATCATTAGTATTCTGTCTTTATTGATGGCCGTGTCGCTCACAGCGTGTTCGTCAGCCAAGGAAGAAACCTTTGAAGGCTCAGCGCAGGGATACGGCGGAACCGTGACTGCCAAGGTTACGTTCAAAGCCGACAAGATTATCGCGGTTGAAGTCAAGGCGCCGGATGAAACCGAAGGCGTCGGATCCCGGGCAGCCGAAGAACTGCCGGAGAAAATTGTTGCGGCCAACAGCGCGGACGTGGACGTTGTCGCCGGCGCGACGATGACATCCAAAGCGATCCAGTCTGCCGTGCGCCAGGCGGTAAACAAGAAAAACGGACAAACGGAAACGGCGGTTCATTTGAATGCCGGCACCTATTCCGCAGTTGTCACAGGTCACAATGGTGAAATGACAATTGAAACGACCGTTGATGAAACGTCGATCAAGGAAGTCAGGGTGATCGAGCACACAGAAACGTTTGGCATTGGCTATGGATCCGTGATGACGCCGGTTGAAGTCTTGTCGGAGCGGATCGTAAAACATCAGACAGTCAGCGTTGATAACGTCTCGGCGGCGACCGTGACGTCTTCCGCAATTAAGGCCGGCGTCCGGGACTGTCTCACTCAGGCCGGGGCTGAGGAAACGGCGTTCAGCGAACCGGCACCGATTGCGAATCCGACGGAAAGCGAATATACCGTAGATATCGCGGTCGTCGGCGGGGGAGCTGCGGGACTTACGGCAGCCAATACGGCGCTGGATGAAGGAAAATCGGTGCTCCTGGTTGAAAAAACGGGAATCACTGGAGGATCCACCGTGCAAAGCGGCGGCAATATTTTCGCTGCCGAGACAGCGGCGCAGAAGGCAAACGGCGTGGAAGACAGCGCTGAGGAGCTTTATCAGTTTTTAATGAGCTATGATGAGGACCATCTGTTGAATGAAAAGATGATTCATGACTATGCCTATGGTATCGGCAAGGACTTGGATTATCTGGCCGATAACGGCGTTGCCGTTACCTATGTGACCACCGCCCAGCCGACGCTGACGCCGAACCGCCTGCATTTGACAAGCCCGAAGAATGAAATTGCTTCCGGGATTGGCGGCGGGATTACCGTGCCGCTGACAAAGTCAATGCTGGAAAAGGGCGGAACTTTACTGCTGGAGACTCGCGCAGAAACACTTCTGACGAATGAACAGGGAGAAGTCATCGGCGTTCAGGCGGTGAATCAGGCGGGCGAAACCGTAACGGTGAAAGCCAAAGCGGTGATTCTGACAACTGGCGGCTATGGCTCAAACCCAGAGATGACAGCGCGGTTCGCGGCGTTTAATCCAATTTTCAACTCTGCCGCCAGCAGCACCGGCGATGGTCTGACGATGGCCGGCAAGGTCGGCGCACAGATCTTTGAGTCCGACGGCATGCAGCTGCAGTATGTCGACTTCAATACTGGTGAAACCGGCAGTACCGCCTCCGGACTGGTGGTCGATATGAAGGGAAACCGGCTGGCGAACGAACACAGTTATCAATCTGTTTCCGCAGAAGCCTTTAAGCGTGAAAACAATGCGGTGAATTACTATATCACAGCGACGCGGGACGGCGTCTGCGCGGAAAGCTATCCTACTGTCCAGTATGGCGTCACGCTGGAAAACGCGGTCAAAGCATCCAGCCTCGATGAGCTGGCAGCCTTGATCAAAGCCGATCCGGAAACGCTGAAAGCCACTGTCGCGCGCTATAACGAGTTATGCGAAAAAGGAACGGATGATGATTTTGGCAAGCCTTCCGACTATCTGATTCCAGTCGAAGGTGATACCTACTATGCCTTTGCCCGCTATCCGGTTGCGGCGGCGACCTTCGGAGGGTTGGTTATTGACGAAACCGGGCATGTCCTGAATCAGGAGAATCAGGCGATCTCCGGTCTGTACGCGGCAGGAGAAGTCGCGCTGACCGGCGTGTTTGCCAACGTGTATCCAAGCTGCGGTTTGGCGATCGGCAATTCAATTCACATGGCCCGCAACGCGGCAGCGGCCGCCTGCGGAGAATAACAGAAAACGGCGCTTTGCTTTCGCGCCGTTTTCTTGTTACAATGAAATCATGAATATTAATGAGCTGAAATATTTTATTAAGGTCGCGGATCAAGGAAGCTTATCCAGAGCGGCCAATGAATTGTATATCTCCTATCAAGGTCTGTCGAAGTCGATCAAGAACCTGGAAACGGAGCTGGATTGTCCCTTGTTTGAAAAGCTGGGGAGTGGTTACAAACTGACGGAATATGGCGACGAACTGTATCCTGCCGCAAAGCGGATCGTCAGCGAATGGGAGACGCTCCAGCTTTCCTTAAACCAGATCCAGCGCCGCCGCCATCAGTTTTATCACATCGGTGTGGCGATGGGCGTCGACACGCCGTTCGTCAATTTTCGCAGCCAGCTCGATCAGTTTCTGAGAAAGCATGGCAACGTCGTCATGATCGACGCCTGGGATTCCTATTGTGAGGAAAAGATTGAAAGCGGAGAACTGGATATCGCAATCACGTTCGGGCCGGTGGATGACGTGCGTTTCGACTGCACGGTGCTGCATCAGGGAACACTGGCGGCCCTGGTGCATCCGGAAAACGTTCTCTCAAATAGAAAAAGCCTGCGGATTCAGGATTTAGCGGATCAAAAGATCATCACCGTAAACCGTTACTTCCGAAATTATGATATTTTGATGCAGGCCTGTCAAAGCTGCGGCTTTAAGCCGAGAATTGTGTTGAATACCGTAAATTTAACCGCGACGCTGTTCGGTTATCAGGACAGGAAGGCGATCGGGATTTCCAACAATCTGTGTTATCCGACGGAGTCCATTGGAGAATACAAGGTGATTCCCGTGCTGGATCAGAAGACGACCTGTCAGATCAATCTTTTAATTCATCCCAGGCAGCGCAAAAATAAGGCGATTCAACAGCTGAAGCAAGAGCTGCTGCAATGCTTTTTCATCAATACCGACGTTAAGTGTTGATACCATCATTCTGGAAAAGGGCAGGGAATTGAAATGAGCTGGCCCGGCGCAATAGGGATAAGCGGAAAAAATGGTCAGATCAAGCTTGCGGTAAAGGTTGACGAGTTCAGAATTTCTCAGAACATTTTGAACTGAAAAACGGAGGTTATCGGCATTTTTTCCATAGAAGGCGGTCTTTTTGACCGTTTTCATTTTATGAAGAAACAGATTTGCAAGCTTTTTTAAATCCAAAGAGGAAAGAAACAAGGGGAGAGAAAAACAAGGGGAGAGAAAAACAAGGCGGTGTCGAGATGAATAATTTACCATAGTAAACCTTGTTGCCAAATGAGGACTATGGTACAATGATACCAGTGGCAAAGGAGGAGTTTTATGCCCCGATACGATCAGTTGTTTCAGGAAATTGTCCACACGATCAAAGAAGATTACGCCGGCTTTGCGATGTGCCGGGATCACCACGATCCACGTCCTTACGTCCATACCATCGGGACGGCGTTTATGAAAAAAGAATTGGATGCGGATTTGTTTTTCCGTCAGGTCAATCAATATCTTGCGGAAACCGGCGACCGCAACCTGCGTTTTTTGCGGCATCCCGGCCCGGATTACCAACCCTTTACCAACGGCTTTTTCACCCGACGCAAAGGCGAGGTACTAATGGTCAGCGAGGTGCATCAGGAAGATCAGCTGCAGCCAAAGGACGAGATTATCGCGATCAACGGCCAGCCGCTGTGTTTTTATACGGAAACATTGAAAAAGCGGGTGTTCTATTCTGATCAGAATGACCGTCAGATCTGGACGGGGTTTTTGAAAATGGCCGATCAGATTACGGTGCGCCGGAACGGACAGACCTGGGTTATGCCGCTGCGTCGTTTTGCCAGGACAGAAGTGCTGAAAACAAATACGATAGTCGTTGAAGAGGGGAGTGCGGTGCTTAAAATCGAGCGGATCGACGAAACCCTGGAACGACTGGTGGAAGAAAACAGAGAGCTGCTGACGAAGGCGGATTCGATCATTCTGGATCTCAGGCGCTGTGAGGAAGGGTGGGAATCGTCGATGTTCTGCCTGCTGCCGTATATTTTGGATCAACCGGTACCGGTGTGCGAGGTCATGGAAGGGCAGGGACTTCTGACCCATTATACCGGGAAAAATTGCCATCGCCGGATTGATCAGCTGAAGACGATGATGACGGACCCGGATCTGGCTCCCATCGCATCCGAAATGATCGAAGAACTGGAAGCGAAAGCGGATCTGGGCTGGGTTCTGGAAACAGAAGCTGATTGGGGCGCAGAGGAAGACGCGCTGATTCAGCCGGTTAAGCCGGAGCGCAGAACGGTGCTGATCACCGATCTGTTTACCGCCGGGGTCGCGGAAGAGCTGGCCGATCTGGCCTCCCGTTCATCACGCTGCACTCTCGTCGGAAGACAAAGCAGCGGCCGTTATCAAACCTGCAATCTGATCTCCGTCGTATTTGACGATTTGTTTCAGCTGGATTATCCGATCAGCCGCCGCCAAGCGTGGACAAGAGATCAGCCGGCGGGCGTGCCTTGCGATATTGAAATCGAATGGACGCCGCGGGAATGTGATGAAGATCTTCTGATGATCAAAGCCAAAGCGGCTGCCAAGGATACGGACAATTAAAAAAATTTTAAAACAGGAGAAAATTCAACAGGAGAAAATTGAACAGGAGAAGATAAATCAGGAGAAAATACAAAAGCCAGCGGCTGCGGCGGGATTCCCGTTTCACAGCTTCCGGCTTTTTTCTGTATAAAAAGACGCCGGAACCGTTCACGTTGTTCCGTCGTCCAGATTTTATTCCTCGCTGATGAACTGACCTGCCAGCCGGCCATGCGTCACCGCCATGCCAATCGAGTTGCCTGCGCATGGCGTGGAGTAGCCTAAGCCGTAGCGTCCGCCCAGGCAGTTGCCCGCGGCATACAGCCCTTTGATCTTCTTGCCGCTCATGTCCAGCACGTTCTGGCGTTTGTCGGTGACCAGACCGGACATCGTGACCATCATCGGCGTCGGCTTGTCGTTCTTCTCGCTCTTGACCGCGTAGAACGGGGCTTCGTCGACTGGAATCATGCAGGAGGCGTCTTTGCCGTAATCGGTGTCCTTGCCCGCGTAACAAAGCTGGTTATAGGCTTCGATCGAGGCCAGGAAGGTTTCTTTCGCCGCCCCGGCATAGCCCAAGTAGTCCGCCAGCTCCTCCAGCGTGTCCGCCTTGATGACGGTTGATTCCATACGTTCAGCGACGGTGCAGCCGCGGATGGTGCCGCCTTCCGGTCCGCTGACCAACGCATCCATATCGTTGATCAGATCAATGTAATACTGCGGCCGGCCGGCGTTCGGTCCGCCGTGCTCCAGCCCCGAAGCACAGACCGATTTCAGCCATTTCTTATCGGTAACTAAGCACAAGGTGCCCTCCGGCTGACGGGCGCAGGCGGTTTGCGCCGCGGAGAGGTTGCCTTCATTGGTAAAGCGCTCGCCCTCGCTGTTGAGCCACAGCATCGCGTTGCAGCCCCAAGGACCGCTCGGACCGCCGCCTAAAAGCATGCTTCCGCGCGGCGCCGGTTCGATCATGCCGCCGGCCCAGCAGCCCATCTTGACCGCTTCACCCTTGCGTCCGCCCATGAAGGAGAAGAAGTCCGGCTGTTCGCCGCCGGCCCGCTCAAAGCGTTCCATGTATTCGTTCAATAAGGCCCAGCACATATCCGCGTTGCCGGCATAATCGCCGCCGCACAGGATCGCGCCTTTGGTCGTATTGAATTTAATATAGCTGCCGTCGCTCGCTTTGCCCGCGACGCCGATGATGTCTTTCGCCTCGTTTTGAAGCAGGACGATGGCTTCCGTACCGTAGTACCACTCAGCCCCCAGCTGCTTTGCCTTGTCGATGCAGGCCTGGTTGATCAGCGGCAGCACCGAGTTTGCCGCGACGCCCTGGATCGGCTGGTCGTTGTACTGCCCCATAAACTGCGCTGTGGCCGCCCAGGTTTTGGTGCCCGGGGTCATCGGGTAATCGTAGCGCAGGCAGTCGTACATGTCGTTGCCGGCCTGAATTTTCTCATAATCCATGTTCGCCTGCATGATCAGCCAGCCCTCTGGCGTATTGTCATACGTGTAGGCCTTGGGATCAACGCCCATTTCCTTGGCGACTTCCAGCATGTGATCGAGGGTTGGGCCGGAATTGTGGACGTAAGACTTGACGATCGCCGGGAAGCAGCGGCCGCCGGAACGGGTGACGAATTCGTTGACGACTTCGCCCAGATCATAGGTGCCGAAGCCGATCTCCTGCTGGAGCTTGGAGTTGAACGCGCCGATATCTTCGCCATACCAGGTAAACAGGTCTTCCTCCATCCGCTCTAAGACTGCGACTTTCAATCCCGCTTCCGCAGCAGCTAAGGCCGCCTGTACGCCGGCGTGACCGCCGCCGACAACGACGACGTCGACATTGACTTCCTTAGCATAATCGCTGATGACCGGAGCTTCGCCGAGCCAGTCGCCCGGGCCTGAATAACCGGTGATCCGACCGGTTGGCGTGGACGGTGTGGCCGAGGCGTCCGGGGATGCGGTAGGGGTCGTGGATTCCGTGCTGCAGCCGGCTAACAGACCTGCGGCGGCGACGCCAAACGCACTGGCAGCGGCGCCTTTAATGAAATCACGACGGGAAATTCCTTTTTTGTAACTCATAAGTTCTCCTTCCTCATAATAATTTAATCAGATAAAATATTTACCATAGTAAAATAATTTATCTGTGAATATCTTATCACAATAGTTTATTGGAGTAAATTAGTATTCAAAAGTTTGTCCTGGAAGTTTCGACAAAGTTTGACTTTCTGAAGTGATTGCATGATAATTGATTCGGTGATGATATTATGACGATGAATAAAAATGCCGACAGGTCGCTGATTCTCGATTCCATGCCGGTAAAGCAGGCTTTAATCCGCCTGGCGGTTCCTTCCATCCTGGCCTCGATGGTCACAACAATCTATAATATCGCGGATACGTTTTTCATCGGTCAGCTGCACAACACGGCGATGATTGCGGCGACAACGGTCGCGATGCCGATCATGATGCTGACGCACGCGTTCGGCGAGTCGATCGGCGTCAGCGCCGGCAGCTATATTTCGCGGCAGCTGGGGGCGGGCCATCGGGATCAGGTCAGCCGGATTGTTCAGACGACGATGACGCTGGTCGTTTTGATCTCCATCGTGCTGCCCATTTTGTTTATTACTTTCCTAGGTCCGTTGTTGGGCATGTTCGGGGCGGAAGGTGATGTCACGATGTATGCGGCTCAGTATGTGACGATTTTACTGGTCTTTGCGTTTTCGCAGATCATCAAGCTGACGATTGTCCAGCTGTTAAGAGCGGAGGGCGACGTGAATTTTCCCATGGCCGCGATCTTTGCCGGGGTGGTGGCGAATCTGATCCTTGATCCGATTTTCATGTTCGACTGGGGCTTAAATTTAGGGATCGCCGGCGCGGCGTGGGCGACGGCTGCGGCCCAGTGTCTGTCGTTGGTCATGTTGATGGGGAGGTTGTTGTTTAAAGCGGAGGCTGTGCGCTGGAATCCGCGGGTATGGATGCTGGATAAGACGGCGGTGCAGGAGATTCTGAGCCTGGGGGTGGCAGTGTTTGCCCGGCAGGCGCTGCCGAGCGTCACTTACAGCTGTCTGGCAATGCAGGCCAGCGTGTATGGAACCGATTTTCTGGCAGGGATCGGCATCGCCAAGAAATGTCTGAATTTAGTCATGTTCGCGATCATCGGCTTTGCGCAGGGGTTCCAGCCGTTTGCGGCGTATAATTACGGCGCCGGCAACCGGCCGCGGCTGAAGCAGGCGCTGAAAAGCGCCTTGACGTGGGTAACGGTATACGGCTGTTTTGCGGCGGTCTTCTATATCACGCTGGCGCCGCAGATCGTGCAGATCTTCTCCCGCGAGGCGGCGGTCATCGAAATGGGCCGGATGATGCTTTATGGCTATGCGGTTTCGATGCCGGTGGTCGGAGCTTATAATATCGCGGCGGTGCTGCTGCAGGCGCTGGGAGAGAAGCGTTCTGCGTTCTTTCTGTCGATCGCCCGCCAGGGTTTGTTTTATATTCCGATCATTTGGATTCTGCCAACGCTGTTGGGCAAACTGGGTATTTTCATGGCTCAGCCCTGCGCCGATTATCTGACGATCCTGATGGTGATCTTCTTATGCCGGCATTTATTTGTCGATTTGATGAAAGGTTAATATTGGTAAGGAAAAACAGGTTTTAACGCGCCCCGGTTTATGGTAGAATACCTTTAGACTGGGGTAATGTTACTTATGAGAAAAACAAAGAATAAAACGACGATGCTGCTGGCCGGCGGCCTGGCTGTCGTCTTGATTCTCTTTGCCGCAGCGGCAATTTACTTCGGAATGATTGTGAAAGATCGTTCCGGATCGCAGCTGCCTGAAGAAACGGAAAAGCCGGTGATGGTCGAGCAAGGCGGTCAGGAAAAACCGCAGGAAACGCAGGGACTGGACGCCGTCGAGGTCGATCTGGTCAACGCGACGGTCTATCGCTTCGATGAACTGGACTTCCAGTTTGCGATCGCGAAGATCCGGGTGAAGGCGGAAGAACCGATTAATATTTCGCTTGAGCATTTCGCAACGTCCGAAGGCGTCAAGCTGAATGAAATCGACAGCTATCTCGATCAGCTGGATAAGAATGGTTTATATATCGGCAAGCAGAATGTCTGGTTTGAATTGGTGTCCAGGGAAAACAGCTACGTTGCCAATATCTTTGTGCCGATTAAGGATAAAACGGCGCAGTCGGCGGCGATTAACGTGGATTTCGGCGATAACGCGCCGATCCAGCTAAATCTGAAGGAAGCGACGGGCACCCGCGAGATGCTGGGGTACGTCGCGGAGGACGTGATCACCGATGGCAAGACATATCAGATGCTGGTCGGCGTCGCTTTCCAGATCGCCAGCGAGGAAATGTATCGGACCTTCGACGATGGCAGTGTGGAGACCGCGGGTCTGCCGTCAACGGCTGAAGTCTATGTGTTCCGCCTGGACGCGGTCAGCCTTTGGGGCGACGAACTGGTCGTTGAAGATGCGGTTTATCAGGTCGAGGGCAGCGGGAATACATTCCAGGCGCTTTCCTCGAATTTCCATTCAGAAAAATATGATAACATCCTGGGTAAAACGATCAAGGAAAAAGACAGCGGCGTTTTATTCTTCATTACGTATAATCCGGAGAAGGAACCGATCACTTATCAAGGCAAGCTGAAGCTGAAGATCAGGGGACAGGAAAACTGGATTGAAATTACCGTCAGTTTATAACAAAGGGGGAAGACGATGAAACAAATCTGGAAAATGGCTTTGGCTTTGGCAATGGCCGTCACGTTGGTTCAGGGTTATCCCTCGGCTAATGGAAAAATGGATGTGAAAGCAGATGAAACTTATCCGATGGGCTGCGGTAATTTCGAGGTCGCTTATGTTACGGATAACGGCGGTTTCAGCACGATTGGCTGCTATAATGACTTTACGCAGGCTAAAAATGAAATGTACGCGCACGGCAACGACGCCGTCGTTCGTCATAATTCCAGCAAATCACCGACAAAGATTATTGCGATGACCTCAGGCGTAGCGGCCAGCTATTCTTACCGGCGCGGGTATGCCGACGGCAGTTCGCGGCGGGCCTACGCCACGATGGATATTACGCAGTATCTGTCGACGACAACGAATGAAAAGACGACATACGTTACCAGCCACCGTGAAATGATCTATAAAGGAACTTATTCTTACAATACGGGCAATGGTTCCGGCCGGATCGCCGTGAATCTGACTGGCTTTGACGGGTATACCAATCTGGATCAGGTCGATCTGATTCCGACGAAATTCCTGACTAACAACATGCGGATTTTGTTAGGCGGCAACAACGACGGCAGTCCGTGGGAATCGCCGTTCTGGGTGCGGCCGCGGCAAAGCTATTATGAGGTCGTACAAAACGGGAATTATAAAGAACTGATCTATCACTGCTGGTCGTATTGGGCCAAGTCGGATACGCCGCAGGATTATTCACAGACAATCGGACCGGCTGAAAGCTGGATGAACGTCGGCGCAGTTTATTACACGAATGATATGCATGCTTTGTATACGGATCGGTATTTCCAGAATCCGGTGATGGTTGAAGGCAGTCCGGCGAAGTATTATAACTACTACGAATTTCTGCCGCTGCGCAGCCGTACGAAATTCAACGGCGATCAGCTCAACGGCTTCCTGAACAGCCGCGGTTATAACGAAGTGGCTTATGATTATGACCATCTTCAGAGCAATCAATCCAAGATGGTGAATTCCGGCTGGTTCTTTGTCAACGCGCAGGAAACCTACGGTGTCAACGCGCTTTTGGCCTTCTGTATGGGGCTTTTGGAATCCGGCTGGGGCCGTTCTTCCATTGCGATCAATAAAAACAATCTGTTCGGCTGGAATGCTGTGGATTCCAATCCAAGCGGCAGCGCTGATAAATATGACAATATCGAATCTGCGGTCACGCAGCACATGGCGGTGAATCTGCGCGGGTATCTGGATATTAACGACGCCCGATTCTTCGGTTCTCATCTGGGCAACAAGGGCAGCGGGTTTAACGTCAAATACGCGTCTGACCCATATTGGGGATTAAAAATTTCGGCACTGGCTTATCAGGTCGATAAATATGTTTCCGGCAACGATGGTTCGCTGACGGATTACGGCACCTATTCGTTAGGCGTTATCAACCAATATGACGCCGCGGTTAAGCGTTATGCCGACGCAAATTCACAGACGCTGTATACAACGCGCTATGGCGCAACCTATCAGAATGACTTCACCGTGATTCTGCAGTCGGAAAGCAATGGCTGGACGGGTTTTCCGACAACCAACGGCGTCCGCTCGGATGGAGCGTTAGTGCCGCATAAGGGCAATGGTTACGAAGCTTATAACTGGCAGAACAGCGTCGGTTATCTGCAAAGTTCAAAGATTTCCAAGCTGTCCGCCGGAATCTTTGACAACAGTCAGATCGGTAAAGTGCCGACCGGGGATGTGGTGCAAAAAGTAGCTGCGATGGCGTGGAAGGACAATCTGATTGCCTTGAACGGACAGGCCTACCGTCCGGGAATTTATGTTACAGATTCCAATAAAGTGACGCAGAAGCTGGTTGTTTATAACCAGTATTATGATACGAAAGAATTTGAATTGACAAGTACCGTCGCTGAGAAGGAACAGGTCAGCTTTAAAACGGAGGCACTGGACTTCACGACCCTGGCGGAAGGCAGTTACTTCTTTGAAATCCAAACGGAATACAGCGAGCTGAGCGATTACAACAACAGCTTCTATATCGGCGCGTTGGAGACGTTGCCGGAGACAAAGAAAGTGGGCAATAAGACTTTCAGCTTCAGCGTAAAGGACAATGTCCTGTTCATGTCAGTCATGTTGAGCGGCAGTGAAGAGGGCGGCGAGTCCGGCGATCATCTCAAGAGCACTGTACGCCAGGCACTGTCCAAATTTGAATATGCGGATGAGCATACACTGCTTATCGAAGGGACAGCGTTTATCAATGGTTATGATTTCAAGGAGGATTCCGAGGTTTCGCATCAATTACTTCTGACGAATCTGGAAACCGGTGAAGTTACAACGATTGAAGCGGTCACGTTGCTGGCGCCAAATCCGATCAACTTGTACGACGGATTTACTTACAGCAAGATTAATTTCAGCGCTTCCGTCGATCTGGCGGCGCTGACGCCGGGCAGCTATTCGGTTAAAATTCAGATCCGCAACGGCGAAGTGAAGATGTACGCGAATCTGACCAGTTTTGATTCCAATTTTCTGCCGGAAATGAAGACGTTGGGGGATTACCACGTGCAGATTGTCCAAAATCAGCTGTATAACTACCGGTATGAGATCAACATTGAAAAATCAGATCTGGATTATTCGCTGATTAACAAACCGACAAAGCGCAATTCGGCGTTTGATTACACGAAGCTTTCGCTGGAAGGCGGCCGTCTGAATCTCAACGGTATGGCCTGGATTTACAACGCACAGTTCAAAGCAGAATCACAAGCTTCTCATGCCTTGATCGCCGTCGATGAAAATGGCGTGTCTTATCCGTTGGAAGCGCAAAATCAGGCTTGCTCGGTTGACTATGCGGAGATGCTGGGATCGAAATTCAGTATGAAGAATGCCTGCTTTACCAGCGCTGCGGATTTAAGTCAGCTGCCGGAAGGAAATTACCGGCTGTATTTGGATATCAGTGCGGAAGGATATCGGGATATTTATGAAATGACGGACATTTACTCACGAGCGATTGAAACGGTTACTGTGGACGATCGCAGTTATGCTCTGTTTATTTCTCGGGTTCGCTATCGGATGGTGCTGAGCATCACACAGAATGGACCGAACACTGACGGCGGTGACGATAAAGGCGATACACCGCCAGCGAATGCCGTACAGGCGTCAGAGCTGCCGGTTGAAGATCAGCCGGTTGAAGCTCCGAGGCCAAGTTCGCTGGTTGTTCCAACCCCGAGCGCTACACCGGACGGGGAAAACAACGAAGACGAAACACCTGCTGAATAAATAAAAAAATGCAGAAACAGAGTAAAATCTGATTCTGCATTTTCATTTTATGAAGTCGGATGATAGCGATATCGCACGTCTTTCCAGGTTGATTATTGTCTTAGAGAAAAAATGACCGTCTGTTTATTCCCGTTTTTTGATTTTCTGGTAATGGTAACGGTTGGACAACAAGGCGACAGCGCCAAAGGCTGCTGTGCCGATACCCGTTAAGGTATAACCCAGAATCAGCTGGCTTGCACCGCCGAAAAGAAAAACTACGCTGGCAATACCGCCGATCATCGTTCCGATTTTATCCGCTGCCGGAGAAGGGGTGCGCAGCGCCTTTGATTTCTCGATCAAGGATTGGGTTATTACGGATGTTTTAGCCGTCGCTTTTTGTGTTCGCTCCATGGCGGTCTGAGTCAGATCGGTCGGCGAGGGGATGGAATTTCTGACTGTGTTCGGTGATTTTTCTTGATTCATAAATACCTCCTGATTTTTTGTTTTTTAAATGGACGATCGTGGTTTAGATGGAAGCGGAGAAGAGTGATTTCAAAGTATAAAACCGACCGTCGGTCTTTATTCTTGCTAAGAAACAGGCTGCCATTTTACAGCCTGTTTATAAGCTACTTGGATCGAATTTCACAGGGAAGTCAGATTACTGGACATAGGCTTGGATCAAATCAGCGATAAGCGAATCATCAATTAAATCTAAGCCTAGCTGAATCATCACCGATTGCAGATAGCGCAGCCGGATTTCAGTTTCTTCGCTGTTTCGATGAAATAAAACGGGATTGGCCCAGTAGTTCAGCAGCATTAAGAAGACTTCTGCACAAAGCTCAGGCTGCTGGACGTGCAGCGAACCATCATCGTTGCCTTCCCGGATGAGTCCGGCAACGATCGGCGCATCTTGTTGAACGCAGGTCTGAATTCCATTGACGACAAAATGCGGATCGAGCTGGGATGCTAAAGCCTGATCCAGCGCATGTGTTTCGGCATCCGCCGCCAGTTGTCCCAGGATCTTCTTCAGTTTTTCTTTGGCGTTTTTACCCGGCGTATCACGGATCAGTTCCTGAAACCGCTTGTTCACGTATTGAATTCGCCGCTGCATCACCGCGTTCAGGATCTGTTCTTTGGATTTGAAATGATGATAAAGTCCGCCCTTGGATAATCCGGTCGCGTCAAGAATGTCTTGAACGCTGGTTTGTTCATAGCCCTTTTCAACAAAAAGTCTGGCCGCGGTAACGATGATTTTTTCTAACGTTTGTTCCGGATGTTTATTTCTTGCCATAGCTTCTCCTTATAAACCGACGGTTGGTCTGTATATATCTTATCTGGGATTGTTAACCGCGTCAAGTTAAAGTCGTCGGGAATGAAAATTGTAGCTTTAATTTAATTTCATCTTTTTAAACATAAAAGAACTGTCCTGGACTTGTTTCTGAATTGGGAACCCGTCAAGACAGTTCTATTGATTAATGATGCGGATCAATCATGGTCAGCTGAACCCGGTGACGTTCTGCGTCGATCCCGTAAACCCAGACCTTGAGGATGTCGCCAATGGATACGACTTCGCTGGGGTGGGAGATCCGGCCCTGTACCATCTTGGAAACATGGACCAGACCATCCTCATGCAGACCGATATCAACGAAAGCGCCGAAATCAACGACGTTGCGGACGACGCCTTCCAACTCATCGCCCGGATGCAGATCTTCCAGCGTGAGGACGTCATGCCGCAGCATCGGTCCGTCGAATTGTTCACGGTAATCGCGCAGCGGCTGGGAGATCGCTTCAATCATGTCTTGAAGCGTATACACGTCCGTGTCCAGCTGTTCGGCGGTTTTTTCCAGATTTAACTGGCTCAGTTTTTCGCGGCATTCATCGCTGCCGAACTGGCTGATGCCTAACAGTTGGCATAAGCGGTGAGCGGCCTGGTAGCTTTCCGGATGGATCGGCGTTTGATCCAGCGGTTCCTCTCCATCGTGAATCCGCAGAAAGCCCGCCGCCTGCTGGAAAGACTTCGCGCCCAGCTTCGGCACTTCCAATAACTGCCGCCGGTTTTCAAAGCGGCCGTGTTCGTTGCGGTAGGCGACGATCGCGTTGGCGGAGGCTTTTGTCAGACCTGAAACATGACATAAAAGCTCGCTGGAAGCCGTATTGACGTCGACGCCGACGCGGTTGACGCTTTTTAAAATCGCAAAATCAAGCCGCTCATTTAAAGCCTTTGCGGGCAGATCGTGCTGATACTGACCTACACCGATACTTTTCGGATCAATTTTAATCAGTTCAGACAACGGGTCCAGAATTCGTCTTGCGATCGAAACGGCGGAGCGCTGCTCGACGTGCAGATCCGGAAATTCCTTCCGCGCTAATTCGCTGGCGGAATATACCGAAGCGCCAGCCTCGGAAACCAGTGTGTAATCGACGTTCAGGTTTTCTTTTTGAATGATCTCGGCAATGAAGCTTTCAGTTTCACGGCTGGCTGTACCGTTGCCGATCGCGATGACTTCGATTGGATATTCTTTCAGAATCGACAGAAGTTTAGCTTTGGCTTCAGCTTTTTTGTTTACCGGCGGATGTGGATAGAAAACGTCGATTTTCAGCATCTTACCCGTGGAATCAATGACAGCCAGCTTGCAGCCGGTCCTAAACGCCGGATCGACGCCGAGGATCATTTTGCCTTCCAGCGGCGGCTGCAGAAGCAGACGTTCAACGTTCATTGAGAAAATCTCAATCGACTGCGCCTGCGCTTTTTCGCTCAATTCCCCGCGGACTTCACGTTCAACGCTAGGGAATGCGAGCCGCTTTAAACCATCCTGCGCCGCTTCCTCAATCAGACTCTGACAGACGGTTGTGCGGTCATGCGTCACACCGCGGATCGCGTAATTGATCAGAAACGTCTGGTTGTAGTCCAGGGTTACCGTGATGACTTTTTCTTTCTCAGCCCGGTCGATTGCCATAACCCGATGATTTGCCAGCGTGCTGATCTTTTCTTTGTAATCGTAATACATCTTATAAACTTTGTTTTCGTCTTCGTGCTTTTTCTTTTCCTTACAGAGAATAAAGCCGTATTTTTCAATTTGTTCCTTGATCTTCCAGCGCAGCTTTGCCTGGTCGCTGATGCGCTCAGCCAGGATATCCTTCGCTCCCTGCAGCGCTTCTTCCACTGTCGGGACCTGATCGTTCAGATATTTTTCCGCCTGAAGAGTTGGATCGCCCGAACGCGGGCAGGAAGCAATCCAATCTGCCAGCGGCGTCAGCCCTTTGGCCGCGGCATCCGTCGCGCGAGTCTTGCGCTTTTGTTGATATGGCCGGTAAATATCGTCAACCTGCGAAAGCTTGGTGCAGGCTAAAACCTGCTGACGCAGTTCTTCGGTCAGCTTGCCTTGCGTTTCAATAATCCGCAGTACGTCTTCTTTCCGTTTTTCCAGATTGCTTAAATACTGGACCTGCTGCTGAATGAACAAAATTTGTTCTTCATCCAATCCTTTTGTCATTTCTTTGCGGTAACGCGCGATGAAAGGAACTGTGTTGCCTTCTTCCAAAAGCTTTAATGTATTTCGCACCTGGGCTGGCTCAATGTTGAGCGAAGCCGCCACCGGCTGAATCAGCTGTTCAGTTTCCATATTCATTCCTCCTCGTGATGATTTTTATCATAACACGAAAATCTTTTCATAGCTTCAAAAATTTGTAAGAATTCAGACCAGTAACTTCCAAAGAAAGTCTACAAACGCCGTTTTTTAGGGATTGGAAATATGATATACTTGTTAAAGTACAGGAGGGCAATATGAATATAGATTTTTCGAATAAAAAGACGATTGCGCTGCTCAGTGCCGTCGGTGTATTAGCTATCGCGACGATCGCAGCCGTAGTCGTTTTGTTGACGCTGCCTGGCAAAGCGATTCAGGTAGAAGATTTCTCAGGGAAGACCGTCGAAGAAATCAAAAAATGGGCGACTGAGAATAAGCTGGGTGACAGTCAGTTGGTAGTCGAGTACGAATACAGCGATACCATTGATAAGGACAAGCTGATTTCGCAGAGTATTGCCTCAGAACAGAAGCTGAACAAAGACAGCGTTCTGACGGTTGTCTTCTCGAAAGGTCCGGATCCGGATGTCGAAGTAACGCTGCCGGATTTTAAAGACATGACCGAAGAAGAAATTGAGAAATTCGTGGAAACGAATAAACTGTTGGATGTCACGTATGAATACGCTGTCGATGAAAAGATCGAGAAGGGAAAATTCATCAAGGTCAATGTGACCGATACCGTAATCAAGCGCAGTACGATGCTGGTGTTTACGATTTCCCAGGGAAAAGACGGAACGGGTGAACAGATCATCGTCCCGGATTTCAGCGATTATACCAAAGCGAAGATCACAAACTGGGCGAAAGCGAATAAAGTGACGATCAACTGGAAGGAAGAAGCCAGTGATAAGATTGCGAAAGACAAAGTGATTTCCCAGGATCCAAAGGCTGGGGAAACGATCAAGACCGGCGATAAGATCACGGTAACGATGTCGTTAGGGAAAACGGTAACGATGAAGTCGTTAGCGAAAATGAGCAAGGATGAAGCGAAGAAGTGGCTGAATGACAATGGTCTTGTCGGTGAGTTCAGCGAAGCGTACAGCGGCTCCATTGAATATGGCCATGTCATTTCCAACACGCCGGAAAAGGGCGACGTGAAACAGGGAAGCACGGTGAAAGTCAAGATTTCGCTGGGTAAGATCAAGCTGGAATCGTTTGTCGGCAAGAAGAAAGAAGATGCCGAAAGCTATAAAAAGAAGATCAATAACCTGGAAGGCAATCTTACCTTTACGTACAGCGAAGTAGAAAGCACAGAGCCTGTTGGAACAATCGTTTCTCAGGGGTATGACGGGGGAACTTATCTGGCTCCGGGAACAACGGTTAACTTCCAGATTTCCAAGGGAAAATCAATCACCGTTGAAAACAAAGCCGGTGTCAGTGAAGATGAATTCAAGAAATATATCAGCGGCTTGGGTTTAAGTCTGGGTACCCGTTCCACGGCGTATTCCGATAAGGCGGCCGGGACGATTCTTGAAAATGAAACCGGCAAGAAAGCCGCAGGATCTACGGTTTGGTACAAGGTATCGTTAGGTCAGTTCAGTCCGGTGGCCGGCGACTTTGAAAATAAATCGGTTGCGGAAGCCCGGAAGATTATTGAAAATGCCAATAATTCCGGGGCCGGCTGGAGTTTCTCAGAAGGTGCCAGCGAGTTTAACGACAGCGTTGCTTCCGGCAATACCTTCGGCTGTTCCATTTCGGGTAAAACGGTAACCTGTAAGGTTTCTAAAGGAAAAGGGATTACGGTTAAGAATTATGTTGGCGGTTCCGCGCCATGTTCCACAAACAGCTGTTCTGTCGACGGCGTAACGATTAAGCAGGTTTATCAGTCGGATTACAGCGATGTTCCTGCAGGACAGGTTGTCGATCAGTCGGTTGGCGCCGGTACTGTTGTTTCTTCGGGAACGGAAATTACATTGACTTTGTCGAAAGGACCGAAGCCGGTTACAACGGCGAAGGTTCCGGATGGGCCAAAAACAATTTATAATGGTGCCAGTTATGATGAAACAGTACAAAATATTAAATTTTCGTTCAATAATGCTGGTTTTTATAATTTGACCTTTATTAAAATTTCGGGCGAAATTGATAATCCAGATAAAATAAATGGTGTTCTTGAAGATGTTTCTGTAGCATTTGGTTCTGAGGTAGATATATCAACTGAAATAGTATTCAAGATTTATTCACCTAACTAAACATAGAAAATCAGGATGATGCGCGACAAAACGCTCATCCTTTTTCTTATTCCGAAGCAAAGGAAAATTAAGCGATAATTTTTAACTTTCACGATTAATTTAATGATATAATGAGAACCAAGAGGTATTATATTTTGGCCTTGTTGATAACTGAGGATTAAAAGCTGAATTTTAAGATCAGAAAAGGTTATTCGCATAAACGATGAGATTGAAATGAATAAATTGATTTACTGTGGGTGGAATGCTAAACACAGGAAGTTTCAAGGAAAGGAAGTAAATACGATGTTTGATTTGGAAAAAGCAGATCAGTTTATACAAAAACAAATTCAGACACATCCGTTATTTGAATTTTACCGGATTGTCGACGTGAATACGTATGAGGTTCATGAATGGAGAAAGTCACAGTTGGTCGCGAACGGCGAACATTGTTTTCAGGTGTGGAGTCGTAATTGTGCCTGCCGCAACTGTGTATCCCGTTTGGCTGTAGATGAAAACCGGCCGATAATCAAAATGGAGACAACGCAGGATAATCGGATTTTTCTGATTGAATCAGTGCCGCTAACTGAACTGGGTGATCATTACGCGCTGGAATTGATCCGTGAAGTTACAGATAATCTGTTGTTCACCGATCCTGATCATAAAAACAACGTCATGTTGACAGACATTATTTACAAAATGAACGAGCTCTCGACGCATGATTCCTATACGGGACTGTACAATAAGCGTTTTATGGAACATGAGCTGAACCGGGATATTTCCGAGTGGAAAGAAGAGAAGCCGCTGACGATCGCCTTGCTTGATATTGACCAGTTCAAGGCGGTCAACGATACGTACGGACATTTGACGGGCGACCGGGTTATTTTAGCTCTGTCGCAGGCATTGAAAACCTGTGCGGAGAGCCATGGCGGCTGGGCCTGCCGAGTTGGCGGCGACGAATTCCTGATTACGTTTAACGGTTTAAATCAAGAACAGGCGGCGCAGGTAATTCAGGCATTCCGTCAGGAAATGGCGCAGCTTCAATTCAGCGAAGCGGCGCGGGACTATCACATGTCGATCAGCGTAGGCATCGTAGAATACAAACCGGAAATTCAGGATTGGGAAACCTGGTTTACATTGGCTGATCAGGCAATGTATCAAAACAAGCAGAGCGCGGATCAGAATAATAAACTTGCCCATTCTTAGACTCTCCTTTACAATAAAAACATAGAGCGAGAAGGAGGGACGCAGGATGTTGACAAGGCAGGAATATCTTCAAAATCCATGCCGGGCTTCGGCGCTTCCCTATTGGAAACTTTGTGCTGGAAATCTGCCGGAAGGTGTTGAGGTCATTCACGAAAAAGAAGCTGGAAAAAGGATCGGAGACGTCAGCACTGCGATTGAACGCTATTTCCGGCTTTTTCATCATCTCGATACTTTGTCCATAGACTCTCATTCAGAAATTATGCTGCAGACGGCTTGGAAAGAAGTAAACGTATTCGCGGAAATCATCAATGCGTCATATCCGGATCTGCGGGTCAGCGAAGCGCAGCTGCTTCAATTACAGGCGCAGGCCTGTTTCAGCCCTGAGGGTTGGGTTGTAGCTCTTGATCGCCAGAGCGGCAAACCGCTGGCCTGCGGAATTGCGGCGTTGGATCGGCAGATGCAGGAAATCAGTCTGGAATGGATACAGGTTTTGCCCGGGAAGCGCGGCCGCGGGATCGGCAGAAGTTTAGTCATGCAGCTGTTGTCCAACATGAAGGACAGGGCACGCTTCGCCACAGTCAGCGGCAGGGCGGATGGCCCCTGCTCCCCAGAGCTGTTTTATCGAAAATGTGGTTTTACCGGTGATGATATTTGGATAGTCAGGCGGGAAACGCTGCAGGCGAAGCAGAAAGCGGGATCATCAGGAAGAGAATCAAAGAAGTAAATAAAAATCAACAAACAGGAATGACGAATATAGAGGTCAAAATCCGGGATGTCATAGAAAAAAGGGGGACTGAACGATGATAAAAAGAAAATGGCAGCGAAAGGGAACCGCGATAACTTTGATGTTTCTTTGCGCTCTGTCCCTCGTCAGCTGCGCTTCGATCCATTATTACTGGTATACGCAGCCGGAATCTTCCATAAAACTCAGCGTCAAAGCTGGAAAAGTCCAACGGATGCTTATTATTACCAATGTAAGTCCGTCGGAAGCTGTGAAGCTCAACGAGGAGAAGGCATGGCTGGAAGGGCTGGACGTCGGCGATTACTTTGAAATCGGAGAACATCCCGAAACGTTTTTTCTAGTCCATTATACGGATCCGGGAAAAGGCGGAGTGGTTTTCTATAACTTTAACTTTGCGGCTTCCGACTTTGATCCGAAAAAGGAAGACGTGATCGCTATTCTGGATCATTTTGGGTTAACTGAATCTCTAAATTGGAAAACCAGAACGATCAGCTTGAAAACGTTAACTTCTTCGCAGACATGCCATTTCCATGCGCTTTTTGAATCCGGCGACTTCCAACGGTTAAAAAAACCGGAATGGTTTGAGGAACGCTGGCAATCGAACTAAACTGCCATGCCCACGAATTTTGACAGGACGATCACGCTCTGTCAGAATTCGTTTTTTTTGTTGCTGCCTTGAACTGAAGCAAAAGACCAAATAAAGGGTGAAAACAAGAAAAGTTAGAAATTTTTCGAAGAATGAGAAAATAAGTTGGAAATTGAACAAAAGAGCTTGCAATTAATGACTACGAAGTGTAGTATGATAATTGACTACAAGATGTAATAAAAAGGGAGGGAGAAGAGAACATGGAACTGATGTCTGATTCTGAAAAGGAAATCATGAGATTGATCTGGGATCATGGGGGTACGATGACGATCAGTGAATTGCTGGACCAGATAGAACAAACTGACCATGATTGGAAACGCACGACAGTGCGGACCTTTATCTCCAGATTGATCGACAAAGGAATGCTGATCAGCCAGAAGGAAGGCCGGGGCGCGCTGTACGTTGCGCGCATCAGCGAGGAAGAATATTTAAAAACTCAGTCGGTTCAGTTTGTGAATCAGGTGTTTGGCGGAAATGTCAGTACGCTGCTGACGTCGCTGTTCGGGCAGCAATGCCTGGAATCCAAAGACATTGAAGAACTGGAAAAATTTTGGGAGCAGGGGAAGGAGAAATTGAAATGAACACCTTCATGATCGGTTTCCTTTCAGTTTCGGTTTCCGCGTTATGGATGGCCGGCATCGTTGTACTGCTGGAAAAGCTGCTGAAAAATCATTTGAGTTTCCGTTTTCGCTACGGACTCTGGCTGGTTGTGATTCTGCGGCTTTTAATTCCGGTATCGCCGGTAGCCGGGGTTGTCGGTACTTTGTTTTCTGAGGAAACCTGGAACCCGCAGCCGCAAGCTCAGCTTGCGGCAAGGACGCCGGAAACCATCAGGAATCCTGTTGCGGATCAACAAACAAAACATCCTGAACAGGAAGTCCAGAGTGATCCGGTTCAGGATATCCGATTCCTTCCAACACCGGAGCCTTCCCGATCAACCTGCCAGGTTGATCAGCCCGCCTGGCTGGACGATCTGATCCGATCAGCCTGGGTGCTGTGGTTAAGCGTTGCCGTGGTGCTGATGGTTCGTCGGATCACGAGCTATCAAGGATTTCTGCGGTTTATTAAAGCCGGCAGTTTTCCATCCAGCCCGAAGACCCGGCAATGTCTGGACGAGGTTCGCCAGAAAATGGGCATCCGCCGCCAGCTGCCAGTCTGGATTAACAAGCTGGCAGTATCGCCGATGCTGCCCGGTGTCTTTCATCCGATGATCATTCTGACTACGGAGGATTGCGGCCCTGAGGAAATGCAAATGATTCTGCGCCACGAACTCACGCATTATCAGCGCAAAGATATCTTTACAAAATGGCTGGTTCAGCTGGCGGTCTGCATTCACTGGTTTAATCCTGTTGTTCGCCTGATCGGCCGCCATATGGAAAGTCTGTGTGAGCTGGCCTGCGATGAACAGGTGCTGCGGTCTCTCTCGGCGCGGGAAAAACGCTGCTACGGCGACACGTTGATCCACACGTTAAAGGATAAGGGAACCTATGGCGATATCATCGTATCAATTACGTTGAATGAAAACTTGAGCTTGTTAAAAGAAAGGCTGAGTGCAATTATGGATGAACAAAAGTCAGGAACTGCACGGGCGTTGATCTCGATGGCTGCCGGGGCTGTATTGTTTGCCAGCGGTATTCTGTGCGGTTCTACGTTGAGCTGGAAAACGCCGACGCCGGCCGCGGCGCCGGTGATGACGGCCACGACCTCGACAAACCAGAGAACCTTCTATTTTTCCGGCAGCGTCTATACGCAGGGCTACATCGTGACGCTGAACTGGGCGGGAGCCGACCGGTCGGAGGAGGGCAGCGTGTATCAGGATTCGCTGATCAGCGTCGCCTTTGACGAAAGCATGAAAGCGGTCATGGACAATGAGGAACAGATGGAAGCCGTCCGTCAGGCGGTTTCCGAACAACATGCGCGGTTAGTCCGCAACAACAGCTCACTGGCTTCGCGTACGCCGCTTTTAACCTCGATCGAAGGTCCCTACACCGAATCTGCGGAGGAACTGGCTGTCCGCTTTCATAAGGAAAAGAAAATGTCGCAGTTCAGAGCCGTGGCTGCGAAGCTGAACGAGGAAGCGGCTGTAAACATGGCCCGCACCTTCTATGCATCGAAGGAAATGGATTATTTTGCGGTGCTGGCCGACGCGCTTCCGGAATCCGAAATTCTCAATTTGAGCCGGCAGGCTTATCAGAGTCGATATGAGGATGCGTTTGATCTGTTGGTACCGAAGCTGCCGCAGGATCAGATTGAGACGTTGGCGCAGCAGGCTTATGCGGATATGCGGCTTGATGATTTTGAAATCGCGCTGCTTTCCCTGCCGGCTCCGCAGCGGTCTGAATGGGCGGAGAAAGCCTATGCGGATAACCAGTTGGCGTATTTTATGGAAACGATCCGCGATTTGACAACCGATCAGCTCGGTGCGTGGGCCGACCGGGTTTATGCTGATCAGCGTCTTGAATTCTTTGAAGAGATTGCAAGTTCGCTGAATTCCAGGCAGCGGAAAGCTTTGGCAGAAAAGGCCTATGCCGATAACCGCGTCGAATATTTTAAAGAAGCTTTCTATGATTTGCCACAAGAGAGCGTCGCGGCGTATGCTCAGCGAGTGATCGACGATCAGCGTTGCCGGGATTATCTGTTTGTCTTTGACGGGGATCTGCCTGGCGAGCTGATGGATAAGCTGGCGATCCAGGCTTATGATGAAAAGCAGGATGAGCTGTTTGACCGAATTATCTGGGGCCTTTCCAAGGAAACCGCGAAGACGCTGCTTGAGCGGGCGTATGCCGACAATCGGACAGAAGTGCTTTACCGGCTCTATTCCAAAGTTGATAACGAAACCCTGAAGGCGCTGGTTGATCAAGCCTTTAACGATCATCGCACGGATGTGTTTATGAATTTGTGCAATGATTTGACCAGCGAACAAAAGGCAGAATATGCCAATCAGGCGTATGAGAATCAGAATCTGGATATTCTGTCAAACCTGATTTACGATCTTCCGCACGATCAGGTTCTTTCGCTGGCGCAGAAGGCCTACGATGATCAGCAAGTCCGTTATTTCGAGATGGTGGTCTGTGAATTGAATTCGGCGGATATCGCTAAATTCAGAACGCAGGCGAAAAAAGACGGTCGCGACGAGTTTTATTCTATGCTGGAAAATTATTGATTCAGAAGTTCGCCTTCTGACAAACTGACGATCAACTGCCGGTCAGGCTCTCTGCCGGGATTTCTGACTAGTCCGCCCTTGTTTGGCATCGCTGAATCCAGTTTGAAATTAAAGATGTTCGGGAATGTCAGAAAATTCATTTCAGGCTTTTTACCGGAAGTGGATGAAATCGCCGCTTAGTTATGTTATAATGAAAACCGCATAGGGCTTTTAAGCGGATCCAGAGAGATCGCAAGGCTGAACTACATTAAGGGGAAAGTCCTTTTGCACAAAATCAAAAGGGCTTTTTATTTAAGCCCGGAAAGGGGTATTTATGTCACAGCGAGTAGAAATGATCCTCGACGTCAACGAAAAACCAAAACCGACTCAATGGATTCTGTTAAGTTTCCAACATGTCTTTGCGATGTTTGGCGCCACCATCCTGGTCCCGGTGCTGACCGGCTTTCCGATTTCCGTCGCCTTGTTTGCTTCCGGCATCGGAACGATTATTTACAGCTGCATCACCCGGTTTCAGGTTCCGGTCTACTTAGGTTCTTCCTTTGCCTACATCAGCGCCGTCCAGATTGCGGTCGCCGCGATGAGCGGCGATGTCAGCGCAGCGCAGACCGGGTTAATCCTGATCGGTCTGGTCTATGTCGTCGTTTCGATTCTTGTCCGTTTCATCGGCAAGGACTGGATTGACAAGCTGCTTCCGCCGATTGTCATCGGCCCGATGATCGCCGTTATCGGTCTGGGCCTGGCGGCCAATGCGGTCGGCAACGCCGGCTTTGTGACCGGCGGGGATTGGAAAGTCATGCTGACAGCGGTCTTTACCTTTATTCTCACTGCTCTGATCTCCACGAAGGCAAAAGGCTTTTTCAAAATCATTCCATTCCTTTGCGGAATCTTGGGTGGGTATGTGTTTGCGCTGGCTTTAGGCATCGTGGACTTTGCGCCGCTGCAGGAAGTCCTGCAGTCGGGGCGGTTCTTATCGCTGCCGGAATTCATTCTGCCGATTGCTATTCCGGGGTTTAAGAGCTATCACCTGTATTTCGGACCGGAAACGTTCGCGATCCTGCCGGTGGCGCTGGTGACCATTTCCGAGCATATCGGCGATCATACCGTGCTGGGCAAGATCTGCGGCCGCAATTTCCTGAAGGAACCGGGCTTGGATAAGACGTTAATGGGCGATGGCATCGCGACGTCCATTTCGGCGCTGCTGGGCGGACCGGCGAATACGACCTATGGCGAAAATACGGGCGTCATCGGGATGACGAAGGTGTCCTCGGTGTACGTGACTGTCGGTGCGGCCTGCATCGCGATCGTGCTGAGCTGCGTCCCGATTGTATCGGCGTTCATCTCAACGATTCCCAACGCCGTATTAGGCGGAATGTCGATCATTCTGTACGGCGTCATTGCTTCCAACGGTCTGCGGGTTCTGATCGACAATCAGGTCGATTTTGGGCAGCAGCGCAATCTGATCATCGCTTCGGCCATGCTGGTCATCGGCTTGGGCGGCGCGGTTCTGCCGTTAGGCAAACTGGTCACCCTGTCGGGCACCGCGTTGTCGGCGACTGTGGGCATTGTGCTGAACCTGATCCTGCCGCGGGAGAAACAAACTGCGGAAAAATCAAAATAAATCTCAGATCTCACTCAGAAAGCAGCATGCCGCTGCTTTTTTTCTGACGGCGAAGAGGGATCAATTCCAAGTTTCGGATTGGTTCACAAGAGCTGGGTCGTTTCGTTGCTTTTTTAGCCCGGAACGGCTTTCCTGATTGCCAGGCGGGATTTTCATTCCCTTCCGGCCTGTTTTCTGGTAAAATAAAGCACGGTGATAACATGCAGCAGATATTTATACAACAGAAAACCCACGTCGGAAGCGTGATCGAACCGGATCCGCAGCAGCGCCATCATTTACAGCGTGTCCTGCGGATGAAGGAAGGGGAAACGCTGCGCGTGATCGACGCGGAAGGCACCGTTTTTTGCGGCGTGCTGGACGGCGCGGGTCAGATTCAGATCACAGAACTGCTGGACGAGGACCGCGAGCTTCCGGTAACGCTGACATTAGTCGCCGGTCTGATCAAAGGCGAGCGCTGGGACTGGCTGCTGCAGAAATGCACGGAGCTGGGCGTCAGCCGGATCGTTCCGTTTCAATCCAGCCGCACGGTCGTGAAGCTGGAACAGGATAAAATAGATAAAAAATTAGAGCGCTGGCAGAAGATTGTTCAGGAAGCCAGCCAACAATGCAAGCGTACGCAAAGGCCGCAGGTGTGCGCACCGATCGAATTGGCCGACGCCGGCGCGTGGCGGAGCGAGCAGAACTTCGTGGCGTATGAAGATGAAGCTTTGCACGGTGGTTTGCTGAGCGCTCAGCTGGAAAAGGGCCGCAGCGTGACGCTGGTGATCGGCCCGGAAGGCGGTTTCAGTCCGGCTGAGATTGAAAGGCTGCAGGCACAGGGCTATCGCTGCTGCTCGCTGGGCAAACGGATTCTGCGGGCGGAAACGGCGGCAGTGGCGGCGGTCTGTCTGGCTGGAGCCGTGCTGGAGGGTTAAATGATGAATCCGAAAATGATTAAAATTCTGCGCAAAGGCAACGATCGGGAATTTCTGAAACTGAATGAGGTCCGCAAGGAAACCGCGCGCATCAACGCCCGGCT
This sequence comes from Holdemania sp. 1001095H_141210_F2, assembly GCF_015558105.1. NCBI lineage: Bacteria > Bacillati > Bacillota > Erysipelotrichia > Erysipelotrichales > Erysipelotrichaceae > Holdemania > Holdemania sp. 1001095H_141210_F2. Next base: position 34,848 of record NZ_JADNPO010000002.1, on the reverse strand, counting down.
GAAACCCTATCAGCTCGATCGTCCGGTAAAAACGGCGCGGGATGTGTATACGCTGAGCATTCTGGAAGAGGGCTTGAAAAACAAGCAGAAGATTGAGGAACTGTACGAACAGACGCGGACGGAAATGCTGGATATCTGGGAGATCATCGATTATCCCAAACGCAATGAATTTGTACGGCCAAAAATTCAGGCCGCGATTGCGGACATGAAGAAGTTTACGGTTGAGGACAAGCTGGTGATGATCCCATTCTTCGATCCGCTGATCAACGCGCTGTACGATCACGAAACCGCGGTGCTGGAACTGCCGCAGTTTTTCAAAATGGTCAAAAGCTTTGCGGATAAGATCGTTGATCCGTTAATCTATGGACGACTGCCCTACGACGCGGGCTTTGCCTCGCCGCAGGTGATTTTTCAGAATGAGCAGGGTTTCGCGGTTTACGAGGGCCGCGTGCACTGTCTGGAAGTTTTTGCGTTTGACGGCACGGAAACCGAGCTGCCGCTTTCGCTGGTCTGTACCGGCGAAAAGCTTGATCCCGCTCAGGGCGCGCCGCTGGCGGCCGCGGTGCTGAGTCAGGATCCGCTTCAGATCCGCGATGCGTGCTGCGCCAGCGGCTATATCCTGCCGAAACTGAAATCAAAAATCGCCCGCATTTCAAGGCCGTAAGGCCTTTTCCTTTGGCAGGGTGAGAATGACCGCTAAAAGACTACCTCCGGGGTTAAAAGTTTGGTATAATATCCATCATGGAAGGGGACGAATTCATGGCGAGTGTCGCAATTTCAACGTTGGGCTGCAAAGTCAACGCCTACGAGTCGGAAAGTACCGCTCAGGCGCTGCGGCAGCGTGGCTATCAGACGGTGGACTTCAAGGAGAAAGCCGACGTTTACATCATATTTACCTGTGCGGTGACCAATACCGCCGCCAGCAAGAGCCGGCAGAAAATCCATCAGGCCCGCAGGCAGAACCCGGACGCCCTGGTGTGCGCTGTGGGCTGTTACGTCCAGATTCAGGCGGAACAGATGTGTGAGCAGGAAAAGATCGACATTCTGGTCGGTTCCAGCGGCAAGGACAAATTGCCGCAGCTGATCGACGAAGCGCTGCGCCAGCGCCGCGAGCCGATTGTCGAGCTGCATGACGTGCGGACGTCCGCCGAGTTTGAAATGCTGCCGCTGGATGAATTTGAACATCAGACGCGCGCGTACTTAAAGGTGCAGGATGGATGCAACCAGTTCTGCGCTTACTGCATCATCCCGTATGCCCGCGGCCGGGAGCGCTCGCTGCCGTTGGACGAAGCGCTGAAGGAAGCGCGGCGGCTGGCGCAGAAGCATAAGGAAATTGTTCTGGCCGGGATACATACCGGCCGGTATGGGAAAGATAGAGACACCAGCCTGTGCGAATTGATCCGCGGGATGTGTCAGATTGAACCGCTGGAGCGAATCCGGATTTCGTCGATCGAGATTACAGAGATCACTGATGAGCTGCTGACGCTGATGGAAACGCAGCCGAAGATCGCCCGGCATCTGCATATTCCGCTGCAGGCGGGCTGCGACGCCACGCTGAAACGGATGGGCCGGCCGTATACGACGGCGCAGTTTCTGGCGCGGGTGGAAGAAATCCGCAGCCGGATTGACGGAATTTCGATCAGCACCGATCTGATCGTTGGTTTTCCGCAGGAAAGCGAGGCGGAATTTGCCGCAACGATGGCCTTTCTGAAGCAGATCCACTTCAGCTTCATCCACGTCTTCCCTTTCTCCCCGAAAACCGGAACCCCGGCGCAGCGGATGAGCGGTCAGGTTTCATCGGAGGTGAAGAAGCAGCGGGCCCATCAGGTTGGCGAATTCTCCCGCAACAGTTATTACGCGGTAAAAAGCAGCTGGATCGGTAAGGACGTCGACGTAATTATCGAAACCTGTGAAAACGGCGCTGCGTTCGGACACAGCAGCGAGTATCTGCCGGTGCAAATTGAAGGCGAGTTTGCCAGCGGACAACGGATTGTGGCCCGCTGTACACATATGATCGGGGATCAGCTGGCAGCGCAGGCACAAGGAGGTCAGGAAAAATGAAATTATCCGCATTGTTTGACAACGCTCCGGACATTGAAATTGAAAATCTGATGGTGGACAGCCGCGATGTGCTGCCCAATTCCATCTTCTTCTGTATTAAAGGGATGATCCATGATGGTCACCGCTACGTCAACGCGGCCGTGAAAAACGGCGCGGTCTGCGTCGTTCACAGCGAGGATATCAAGCGCAACAACGCGAATGTCGTTTACATCAAGGTGCGCGACGTCACCGCCGCACTCAATCAGGTCGCGGCCTGCTTCTATGGCTATCCGTCAAAGAAGATGGTGGTCTACGGCGTGACCGGTACTAATGGCAAGTCGTCAATCGCCTGCATGATCCGCAACCTGCTGGATCCGATCTATGCCTGCGGCTACATCGGTACCATTTCGATTGAGTATGGCGACACGAAGCTGCCGCCGTTACTGACGACCCCGGACATCGTGCCGCTGCAGCAGATTCTGCATGATATGGCGGAAGACGGGATGAAAGCCTGCGCGCTGGAGATCAGCAGCATCGGTCTGGAACAGCACCGCACGGACGGCGTGGACGTCGACATCGCGATTTTTACGAATCTGACGCATGATCATCTCGATTATCACGGGACGATGGAGAATTACTTTGAAGCGAAGAAACGCCTGTTCGACCAGCTGAAGCCGGATGGCACAGCGATTACCAACAAGGATGATCCTCACGGCATGGCGATCGTCGCCGATTGCCCCGCCCGTGTTGTGACCTATGGCGTGCTGGAAAAAGCGGATTATGAAGCGAAGGATATCCAGCTCAACGCGGACAAAACCATCTTTACCTTAGTTTATAATGGCCATGAATACCCGGTCCAGACCAATCTGGTTGCGATGTTCAATCTGTATAACCTGTTGGCGGTGATCGCCGCGCTGCATGAGGGCGGTTTGCCCATGGAACAGATTCTGGAACAGCTCAATACGATTCCGCAGATCGAAGGCCGGATGGAACGGATTGAAGAAGGCCAGCCGTTCAATATCATCGTTGACTTCGCGCATACTCCGGACGGCCTGGAACAGATCTTCAAGTTCGCGTCCGCGATCACGCCGAAGGAGAAACGAATCATTTCCGTGTTTGGCTCCGCGGGGAAGCGGGATACGAAGAAACGACCGGTTTTCGGTCAGCTTGCGGATAAATATTGCGACCTGATTATCTTAACCGAAGACGATCCGCGCGACGAGGATCCGATTCAGATCGCTGAAGAAATTGCTTCGGGTATTCAGAAGACCAACCGCATTATCATTGAAAGCCGCTATGACGCAATCCGTCAGGCGGTGGAAGTGGCCAATGTCGGAGATACGATCCTGATTTTAGGCAAGGGCGACGAAACCTTTATTTACCGGGAATTCGGCCGGGAACCGTGGATGAGCGATCCGGCGGCGGTCCGCGACGCCCTGCGCAAGTATTATTTTGAAACGGAGGAGGAAGATGAAGATGAAACCGTTGAATAAGTACATTGATCACACTCTGCTAAAACCTGCCAGTACCCGCAGCCAGCTGGAAAAGCTGTGTTCCGAAGCCCGCGAACATGATTTCGCGACCGTCTGCGTCAATCCCTGCTGGATTCCCTTCTGCAAGCAGCAGCTGGCAGGCAGCGACGTCAAGGTCTGCACCGTCATCGGCTTTCCGCTGGGCGCGATGACCAGCGAAGCCAAGGCGTTTGAATGCCGCGACGCGATTGAAAAAGGCGCGGATGAAATTGACATGGTCATCAACATCGGCGGCGTGAAGGACGGCGATCATGACGGCGTTGTCCGGGATATCAAAATGGTCCGGGAAGCGGCGGGCGCACATACGCTGAAAGTCATCATTGAAACCTGCCTGCTGAGCGATGAAGAAAAGGTCTTCGCCTGCAAGGCCTGCATGGAAGCCGGCGCGGATTTCGTAAAAACCTCGACAGGATTTTCTACCAGCGGCGCAACGGTGGAAGACGTGCGTCTGATGAAACAGACGGTCGGCGATGTCTGCCAGGTGAAAGCGGCCGGCGGCGTGCGCAGCTTTGATGATTTAAAGGCAATGATCGAAGCGGGAGCCGACCGGATCGGAACCTCCAGCGGCGTCGCGTTGCTGGCGGGCCAGGAAGCCGCGGGGTATTAACCGCTGCTCTTGGAATTCGTAAAAAAGAAAAATAAAAAACCGGCACTGCCGGTCAACGAAGAGGAAGCTGAAAACTTCCTCTTTTTGCATGCAAAGAAGATTTTAGAGGTGTCTGATTATATCATCCAGCATAAAATCTCGAGTTGTTCCATGAAATAAATCAATTTTTAACCTGTTTCTCTTTTAAGCCATTCTGGTATTCTTCTTCAATCCGTTTTGTTTCTGCCACACTTTCCTGACGCTTTTGTTCTTTTGCAAGGGTTAATGCGATCCGCGGCCATGTAGACAACAACGCCGAAAGCAATGACAAGCCCACCGTAAAGAGAGGCATCAGAACAGGAGAGCCCCTGCATACTGTCTAAGATAATTCCCGTAAATATCTGCGCAATAAAGACCAGTGAGGTCAGCAAAAATGAAGAGAGTTTGGGAACAATGATGTTAAATAACATCACAACCCCCACACCCAGGACTCCGCCAAAATAAATCCAGGGTTGAGACGTTCCGCTTAACGGTGCTCTTTGGACAAGATCACTCCATTTCACGGTGGCTGCGGCGAGCAGTATTGTAATAGGAAGTCCGATCAGATGGTTGATCAGCGCGCCCTGCAGCGCTCCTGTTTTTTCTGCCAGATATGCGTTGATGGTTCTGGATAAGACCACGGATATGCCTGCGGCACACGCAATTCCAATCGCAACGACTGCATTTTCATCATCCAACATCATGAAGATTCCGAGAACTGAAAGACACAGACTGATCAGTGCTGATTGTGGAAACGGTCTTTTCTTCATCCCCAACAAACCCAGTTTATCAATGAACAAGGAGGCAATTGTCTGCCCCAGCAATCCCAGTGCAACGACGCTGGTTATACTCATCGACTCTGCCGCAATACATTGAAATACAGTAGTGCAGACCCCGATCGCTCCGCCCAGATAAATCCATTTTGGATGATGCGTCCACAGTGGCTTTTTTCCTTTTTTCAAAAGGCAGAGAGATGCGGAAGCCGTGCCTGCGATATGAATCAATATGGATGCTGAGAATACGCCATATTGTTTCGATAATTCTCCGTTTATTGAAACCATAATGGCTAATAGTATACCGTTAACCAGCGCTAAAATCGGATACAATTCAGACCACCTCTTTACTTCGAGAATAACAAAATTCTGTTTATCCTGCATAGGACATAGGTCATAGTGCTTTCAAACGCATTCGTATATAATTGATTTGAGGTGATTGATATGGAGAATATACCCCTTACTAAAGCCCATGAAAATAAGCTCGCAGAATATGGCCTGGAAAATGTTCCGCTTCAATCTTGCGGCTGCCTGCGTTTTGCGCCCGGGGAAAATGTTTGTCAAGAAGGTGTTTCCATGCCATGGATCCTCATTGTGATCAGCGGCAGTGCGAAGGTTTGCCGGACAACGCCCGACGGAAAAAGCTTGATTTTGTGTTATTACATTTCTTCCGGTCTGATTGGTGATATTGAACTCATGATGAGACAGAAAAATGCCACAACGACGGTTAAAGCGATCACCGCCCTGGACTGTATCGCCGTGAATTATCCGACATGTGCTGACGAATTATCAGTAAATCTTCGATTTCTTAATTTTTTAGGCGGCGAACTGGCAGCCAAGTTGTCTAAAAGTTCAGATAATTATACATTATCAGCGCTATGTTCCGGCGAGCATCGTCTATGTACGTACATCCTGCAAAATTCGCATAAAAATGTATTTAGTGATATTCTTACTGATGTTTCTGCCTCAGTGGGGATGAGTTATCGGCATTTGTTCCGTATTTTAGGCAAGCTTTGCCGCGATGGAATTCTGGAGAAGAGAGAAAGTGGGTACTACATTCTGAATAACATTGAATTAAAGCGACGTTCCTCTTTTTAAAAGATCGAGCATGATTCATCCCGGCTTCTGTTTCATCGGGTTCTTTTGAGATTGGGCTCTTTTTTAACAGGATGAATAAAAAGTGGGATCTGTCCGAATGAAAGCGCTGTCAATTTCGCAGCTGTGCAGTGCAGTCTTCCTGTAAGAAATAACGAATGAAAATTCTTGAAAAACATTCCTCAAATCGTTCCGAAAAGGTTGCTTTTTTCGGATGGTTTGGTTATAATATATCTGCTTGCATCAGAAGGGAGGGTAAGTATGCCAAGAGTTGTCTTAAAAGAGAACGAAGTATTGGATGACGCATTACGTCGTTTCAAGCGTCAGGTTTCTCGCAACGGAACCCTTGCTGAGGCTCGCAAAAGAGAGTTTTATGTAAAACCAGGCGTCCGTCGTAAATTGAAGTCGGAGGCTGCAAGAAAGGCTAGACGTTCAAAATAAAGAAGCGCAAGCTTCTTTTTTCGTAGGATGAGCTTTTCTGGCTGAAATGAGGACAGGCGGATGATCGCTGAATCCTTGAATCCTCAGTAACGGCCAGCGAAGGATCAAAGGGAAATCCGAAAGCAGTAAATTAAAGAACAGACTGAAATCAAAGCGGATCGGAAAAAGCGATCAGCGCGATGATGCAGGAAAGCATCAGAATGAAGGAGGAGACGGTCACAATGCAAAGTTCAACACAAGCACTCCAGCAGTTTAAGCGGGCCTTAGCACAGGTTTATCAGCAGTGGCGGGATAAGCAATGGGAAATGATGAACATCAAATTGGAGCTGCCGCTGTTTGACGCGCCGGTATGCGCTTCGTTTTTACAGATGGGCGAGGAAACGGTGCTGGAAATCTGTGATGACGACTGGGATCAGCTGGTCGGCAATTCGCTGGCCCAGGAGGATTCCTACCACATGGCGGTTCAGGCGTCGCGGCGGATCATGTGGCGGCCGTTTTGCGCGGAGGAAGCGGAGGTTGCTTTATTTCAGCAGGATGGACTGCAGGTTTTTATCAACGATATTCACTGCGGTCTGCTGGAGGTGCGTCCTTCCTCCCGCTGGATTGAGGAAACCCGGCTGCTCGTTGAAGCGCTGAGCGAAATCCTGGCAGCGTACAACGGTCCGGAAACGACGGATGAACAATGGGTGGAAGCGGCACGATTAAGTGATCAGAGCTGGCGTTTAGTGCCGAAAGAGGGCGCTGTGCGGATCGAAGGTCCAGCCTGTATGATCGACGAAGCGGCAGCCGACAAGCTCAGTCAGCTCAAGCATACGCGGGAAACCGCGCAGCTGGATGTGGTCAGCCTGCTCGATCCGCTGGAAGCGGAACATGGCACTGCGGTGGCGTTTCGGATGTTGGTGCTGGTGTGCTCCAACCGGCATCAGACACATATTGAATTCAGTTTCCGCAAACGGGAAGATTTGTGCACAGCATTGGTAGAAGCCCTGCGTGAATTTATCCTGATCGCCGGGATTCCTGCCCGCCTGCAGGTCAACCACGGGCTGTATGAATTCATTCTGGCCGATCTGGCGCAGCGGCTGGGAATCCGGATCGTTCATGTGGAGAATCTGATTCTGACGGAACAGCTCAGCGAAGAACTGGCGGCCGCCCTGTCGCCGCTGACAACTCCCGAGTCAATGAATTAGCGCGCTTTCGCCTCGTTGTCATTTTGATCTGACAGGATCATAACGCCTCAGCGTCCCTTTGCGGACGCTTTTTTCATGTTTGCCTGTGCTGGCGCATAACCTACATCAGAGGAAGGAGTGTGCGCGATGATCACAGTCAGTGAAAAACAGGCCATGATCGAAGACTTCGAGCGGCTGATCCTCGTCAGCCCCGAACAAATTATCACCGAGTCCAAACAGGGCAGAATGATCGTCGAAGGCAGCGGCCTTCATATCCGGGTGTTCAGCGCCGACGAAATCATTCTTTCCGGGCAGATCAGGCGGGTGAAGTTCGATGCGGAATAGACTGCCTTTTCTGTTCGGCATGGACTGCTGGCGGCTGAAAATACCGCTGACGTTTTTTCTCAATCAATGTCTGCGCCAGGATATCGAGGTCATGGAACTCAAGCAGACCCCGGAAGGGCTGGTTTTCTGGACGCCGGTGACGAGCCGGCGGCGGATCACCGGTTTGTTTCAGGACGCGGAATGTTTGCGGACCAGCGGCGTCACCGGTTTTTTGCTGCACCAGTTCCAGCAGCCGCTGCGGTTGTTTTCTGTTGCGCTGGCGGCGGCGCTGTGGATGTTTTATTCCCATTGCATTGTTCAGGTCAGCGTAACCGGAACGGATCCAACCCTGCAGCGCCAGATCGAGCAGCAGCTGGCGGAGAACGGCTATGCCGCGCCGTTTTTCACCGCCGATCAGAATCTGGCGGAAACGATTGAATTTCTGATCAAGGAAAGCTTTGAGGACCGGTTGGGCTGGACTGAGGTCATTCGCACAGGCTCGCGGCTGCAGCTTCAGTTTACGGATAAGGAATACGTTGAAACTCCGCAGCTGACCAACGATCCGATTTATGCGCAGAAGGAAGGCATGGTTGTGCGTTTTGACGTTCAGCATGGGGAGAAAAAGGTAAAAATCAACCAGATCGTTCACCCCGGGGATCTGTTGATCGACAATGAACTGAAAGATGCCTTTGAGGTGCCTCAACCGCTCTATGTCAAGGGCAAGGTTTACGGCTACACCTGGTACACCGTGGAAAGCTCGCTGTCAGATGCACCGGATTTCCCGCTGCATGACGCGCTGGCGTTTTTTCGTCTGTTGATGGACTGCCGCAGTCAGATCGCTGAGCAGCTGCAGGAGGATGAGAAAATTATCAAAGAAAATGTTTTACTTTTTGACAGGAATGCGGGTACAATAACGATGAAGATCCACTATACGTTACTGGAGGATCTGACACGACCTTAAATTCGAGGAGGAAAACCATGACCTATGTCCTGTCGATGGAACATCTGAGCGCGTCGGAAGCGGCTGATTTGATCGGCTACCAGGACCGCAACCTGAACTGCTTATGCGAACTGTATGGGGCGGAGATTGTCTTCCGCGACAATCAGTTTACGATCCGCTGCCAGGATCCCGAAGCGGTGGCGGAGATTCTGCAGGAAATGCTGAAGATGATCCGGCGTTCCCAACAGATCAGCGAGCAGGAAATCCGATACTTAGTCCGCACGCAGCGCAAGCAGCAGGCGGTCGATCTGGGCGATCTGAAGTCCAAGGTGCTGGCCCGCACCCATAGCGGCAAGGCGATATCGCCGAAAACCGAGGGTCAACGCAGCTTTATCGAAGCGATGGAAAAGAAAACGATTGTCTTCGCGGTCGGCCCCGCCGGCACGGGCAAGACCTATTTAGCTGTGGCCTACGCCGTCAGTATGCTGAAGAAAGGTGAGATTCACCGGATCATTCTGACCCGGCCCGCAGTGGAAGCGGGGGAGAGCCTGGGATTTCTGCCCGGCGATCTGAAGGAAAAAGTCGATCCGTATTTACGCCCGCTGTATGACGCGCTGCATGATCTGATGGGTGCGGAAACGACAGAGAAGCTGATCGAAAAAGGCACGATTGAGATCGCACCGCTGGCTTATATGCGCGGGCGGACGCTGGATGATGCCGTGATTATTCTGGACGAAGCGCAGAACACGACGCCGGCCCAGATGAAAATGTTTTTAACCCGGCTGGGCTTTCAGTCGCGGATGATCATCACCGGCGATGTGACGCAGGTGGATCTGCCGAAATCCCAGCGCAGCGGTCTGATGGACGCCGTCGGCCTGTTGAAAGGAATTGAGGAAATCGGCGTACTGCAGCTGTCCAGCGACGATGTCGTACGGCATCCGCTGGTGCAGAAAATCATTGACCGCTATGGTGAAAAGGGGGAATAGAGCATGCCGCGGATTCTTTTAATTGAGGATGAGGACAGCATCCGCCACCTGATCAGCTACGATTTGAAAAACGCCGGGTTTGACGTCACCGGCTGCTCAGACGGCGCCAGCGCCCGGGAAAAGGGGCTGAACGAAAGCTTTGATATCATGATCATCGACTGGATGCTGCCGGAAATCAGCGGGATTGAGCTGGTGCGGCTGTTCCGCGGCAAAGGCATTGACAGCGTCATGATGATGCTGACGGCGAAGGATGAGGAAGAAGACATTCTGGAAGCCTTCGAGGCCGGCGTCGACGATTACATCACTAAACCATTTTCCCCGCGCGAGCTTCTGGCGCGGATTCAGGCCCATGTCAAACGGATCGTCAAGACAAGCCGGAGGGTGCTGGAAATGGGTGGTCTAACGATGGATCTGGGAAGCCGGGAAGTGTCGGTCAACGGTCAGCCGGTCAGCCTGACGAAAAAGGAATTTGAGCTGCTGGAATATCTGCTGCGCAATCCGCAGATCGTTTTATCCCGCGACAACATCCTCAACGAGATCTGGGATTTTGATTACGACGGGGATACCCGGATCGTTGACGTCCACATTTTCAAGCTGCGCAATAAACTGCAGGGCAGCGGCGTGAAGATTGCCTCCCTGCGCGGGGTCGGCTATAAACTTGAAGTTCAGGCATAAACGGCGGAGGCAGGCATGAAAACGAGTGAAGCTCTAATTCTGATCGTCACTGTCGCGGGTCTGGCGCTGTTCTGTGCCCAGGGCTTATTGGAAGCCTGGAGCGCCCTGGTCTTGCTCGGACTGGTCGCAATGGCGCTGCTGTGGCACAGTCAGGATACGCTGCGCGAAACGATGCGGACGAAAGAACAGACGTTAAAAACGCAGGTTCGCAGCTCGGCCAAGGATGCTTCGCTGAAGCAGCAGCAGATCATGACGATCCTGACGAATATTCCTTCTCCCTTAGCCATGATGGATTCCTATGGTCATCTGATTTTATACAATGAAGGATTCAGCCGGTTTCTGAGCGAAGAGGGTGAGGAAGAATTCACGTATCGCGACGAGCGGATTGCTCCTGAGGTGCAGTTGTTTCTGAAGGAAGCGTATTTGAGCGAGAATGCGATCGTGCGCAATCTGTGCTATAACCACGTCGACTTCCAATGCCTGTCCGTTCCGATTCAGGAGAACGGCCGGTTTACCGGATGTCTGTTGGTGTTTCAGGATATTACGCAGGCGATGGAAAAGGAACGGATGCAGAAACGCTTCATCGCCGATGCGTCGCATGAGCTGAAAACACCGATTGCGGCAATCAAAGGGATGATAGAAATTCTGAACCGGGATGATTTTGACGATCCCAAGACGATGAAGGATTTTCATATCCAGATTGAAAAGGAAACGAAGCGGCTGGAAATGATAGTCGCCGATCTGTTGAAGCTGTCGCGCTTATCTATGAGTACGCTGGCGCTGGAGCTGTCGCCCTGTGAGATCAGCGGGTTGTTTGACAGTCTGATTAAGGAGGCAGCGCCGCAGGCAAAAAGTCAGGGCGTGATCGTGGAGGCAGAGGATCAAACCCATGAAACGTTCTGGCTGGATGAACAGAAAATTCATCAGGCGCTGGCCAATTTATTGAACAATGCGCTGGCGCACAGCCAGCCTGAGCATATCCGCATGCAGGCGCGGCGCCAGGATCATTGGCTGGTGCTGACGGTCAGCGATGACGGCTGCGGGATTGACGCCAAACATCTGGATCGGATTTTTGAGCGCTTTTACCGGGTAGATAAATCCCGGTCCCGAGCCAGCGGGGGCAGCGGTTTGGGGCTGGCGATCGTCAAGGCGATCGTGAGCGCGCATCAGGGCGAGATTGAGGTTGACAGCGAGGTTGGCCGCGGAAGCCGCTTCGTCATCCGGCTGCCGGTTCGTTCTGACGCGGCGGATCACCCTTCGCCTGCGGAACATTCCTCACGCCCTCCAGAACCTTCGCCGCAGAATACAAACGCCGGCGCTTCAAGCTGAAAGCCAGCCAGAAAGATCGTCCTCAGTCAGGGATTCCCTGGCTTTTTTTTGTGCTTGTTTTTCGTTGGGAGCGGTGGATGGGAAAAAAAGGAATGTCCTGACAGGAAGCCTCCGTTTTTCAGCCTTGATTCATGATTTGGCAGCCAGCCTGCCGGCTGAAAGATGTTTTTCCATGTGGGGGAACAGAGAAAGGACAATGCTTTGGGTAATTTATTTTTTAACCGTTTCTTAACGCAAGCTTCATTTTCTGTTAATCGTAGCGCGGTAAACTGGGAACTGTTCAAGAAAGGGATGAATGAAATGAAGAAATTATTTGTATTCGTACTGACAGCGCTGCTTGTCGCTGGCTGCAGCACAGCACCCAAGACAGATCCAACAGAGGGAGGAACAGCTACGCCGTCAGCGTCCGCAGCCATCAACGTCTATACCCGCGACGCGACTTCCGGTACGCGGGAAGCGTTTGAAAAAGCTGGAGATTTTGCGGAACAGCTGACGTCCTCCGCGATTGAAGTTTCCAGCAACGGCGATATGGCGACCAAGGTCGGAGCGGATGAAAACGGCATCGGTTATGTGTCGCTGTCCACGGATTTTGCGGCCAACGGCGTGAAGCCGCTGAACTTTGAAGGCGTGGCGCCGAGCGAAGCGACGGTTCTGGACGGAACCTATGGGATGCAGCGTCCGTTTGCCTTCACAACCCGGGCTGCCGGCGATTATGAAAGTGCGGAGAAAGAACAGCTGATCGCGGCGTTCTTAGACTTCCTGCAGAATTCCACAGAAGGCATGCTGGTGGTGGAAAAGGCCGGCGGCGTTGTCGATAAGAGCCAGGGGAAAGCCTGGGCGGAACTGGCGGCGAATCATCCGATCGTCAACGAAGACAACTCGGCGATCACAATCGCGACCTGCGGTTCGACATCCGTGGAGAAAACGCTGAAAGCTGCGCTGGAAGCGTTCCAGCCGTTGGCGGGTAACTTCCAGTTCACGATGAACCAGACCGGTTCGGGCGACGGCTACAAGCGCGTCCTCGGTTCAGAAAAAGACGGTGCTAACCGCGCGGATATCGGCTTTGCTTCGCGGGCTTTCAAAAGCGGCGAGGAAGACACATCGGCGGCGATGGCCTCAGGCCAGTATTGCATTGATGCGGTGGTGACGATTGTCAATGAAGCGAATACGGCCGTTGCCAATCTGACGCAGGCTCAGGTTCACGATATCTTTACCGGCACGGTGACGTCCTGGGATCAGATTCAGTAATTTGTAAACGGGATGCGACCGCTTCCCCGGCTAGTTTGCCGGCGGAGCGGTTTCGTTTCGAAGGAAGGATGAGGTTATGGAAAGCAATCTGAAAGCGAGAATCCGCCCCGGCCAGGCCCGGCGTAAGCAGAGAACGGACCGGACGGTCAGAGCCGTTTTCTTTCTGGCGGCGCTGATTTCCGGCAGCTGTATCGTGCTGATCACGCTGTTTATTCTGATGAAAGGAATCCAGCCGTTTTTACCTGGCTATGCCTATGGCTCCATATCGCTGAAAGATTTCCTGTTAGGAACGTTGTGGCGGCAGGATCAGGGCGTCTACGGCGTTGGATTTATCGTGATCAATACGCTGATCTCCGCTTTTGGAGCGCTGCTGCTGGCCTTTCCCATCGCGGTGCTGACGGCGCTGTTCATCGTCAAGATCGCACCCAAGCCGGTTAAACCATTGATGAAAACGGTGGTGGAATTGCTCGCGTCGATTCCCAGCGTCGTCTACGGCGTCTTTGCGGCCGGGGTGATTACGTCGCTGGTGAAAGGGCTGGCGTCGCTGGCGGGGGTCAGTACAGCCGGGGGCAGTTCGCTGCTTGCGGTGATCCTGTTATTGGCGATCATGATCTTCCCGACGATCACCTCGCTGGCGGTGACGGCCATCGAAGCGGTCGATCCGGATCTGGAGCTGGGTTCACTGGCTTTGGGAGCGAGTGCGACGCAGACCCATTTCAAAGTTGTCCTGGCCAGCGCCAAGTCAGGGATTTTCGCCGGAGCAATTCTGGGGCTGGGCCGGGCGTTTGGCGAAGCGACAGCGGTCGCGATGGTGGCCGGCAACAAGCTGTTCGGCCCGACGTTCAACCTGTTCGACATCACCCGCACGCTGACATCGACAATGCTGGCGGGATTGAAGGAAACAACCGGACTGGATTACGATATCCGGTTCTCCGTCGGTCTGGTGCTGATGGTCGTGATCCTTTTGTCGAATCTCAGTCTGAACTGGATGAAGAAGAAAGTGGGGAATGGACAGTGAAAACCAATCGAATGCCGCGTGTGATCAGCGATCGTTTTCTGCAGCTGCTGACAGTGCTGAGCGCAGCGCTGGCCGTTGTGGTGCTGACCAGTCTGTTCGTGTATATTTTCAGTCATGGTCTGTCCTTGATCAACGCGGATCTGCTGCGCAGCGATTACTGGTCCCTCAGCAAGATCGTGGCTTTGGATGAATCACGCAATCAGCCCGGGAGCTATCCGCGACCGGAAAAGCTCGGTGCTGAGGTGGCGTGGAGCGAAAAGTGGGGTGTGGGCTTTGTCGACCATCTTTCCCATGAAAAGAAACAGCTTGTTCTGATCGAAGCCGTGGCGGAGAATTCGCCGCTGACGTCGGCTGTGGATACCAGCGCCGGGGCGAACCAGGGGAAACCGGTCGCCATGAGCGCCGGGCTGCAGGTGGAAAAAATTGATTTTACCGACGCTTCCGGAACAGCGGACTTCACCGGTATGCTCGCTTCCGCAAGCGCTGCTGAAGTAGTGGAAACATTGGATCGGTCAGCGGCGAAGCTGACGTCAATGTTTATCAAGACACCGGGCGGGGGCATCCGCGGATCGCTGGTGAGCACCGCGTACTTAATTCTGGTATCGCTGCTGATCGCGCTGCCGATCGGCATTGCCAGTGCTGTCTATTTAAGTGAAATGGCTAAAAAAAACAAAGTGAACGCCGCGATCCGCACCGGGATTGAAACGCTGACCGGCGTCCCTTCGATCGTTTATGGTTTAATGGGCGTCAGCGTGTTGTTTCCGATCACCGCGGCCATGGGGGCAAAGACGACGAATATTCTGCTGGGCGCGCTGACGATGGCGATCATCCTTTTGCCGACGATCATCCGCTCGACTGAAGAAGCGCTGCGGGTTGTACCTCAGGGTCTGCGCGACGCGTCGTTGTCGTTAGGTGCAAGCCAGACTCAGACGATATTCAAGATCACGCTGCCCTGTGCGATGCCGGGTATTCTCAGCGGGATTCTGTTAAGCATCGGCCGGGTAGTCGGCGAATCGGCGGCGCTGATCTATACGATGGGCACCTTTATTAACGATCAGCCAGGCTTGTTGAAGCAAGGCACTTCACTGGCCGTTCACATCTGGTCGGTGATGTCGGGCGAGCAGCCTAACTTTGAACTGGCCTGCGCGATCTCAATCATCATTCTGATCTTTGTGCTGATCTTGAATCTGACGGTCAAGCTGCTTTCGCGGCGGCTGCAGAAAAGCTTCCGCTAGAAAGGAATCGTTATGGAAACTTGTTTTGAAGTAAAAGATTTGAATTTATATTATGGTGAAAAACAGGCGCTGAAACAGCTGAATCTGACGATCGGCAAGAACCGGGTCACCGCGCTGATCGGTCCTTCGGGGTGTGGCAAATCGACGTTTCTGCGGTGTCTGAACCGGATGAACGATCTGATTGAAAATTGCCGGATCAGCGGTGAAATCCGCCTGTTAGGCGAGAATATTTATGATTCAAAAACCAACGTCGTCCAGCTGCGCACGGAGGTCGGAATGGTGTTTCAGAAGCCAAACCCGTTTCCGATGTCGATCTATGACAACATCGCTTACGGTCCCCGTTGTCAGGGAATCCGCGATAAGAAAGTGCTGGACGGCGTTGTGGAACACTCGCTGAAATCGGCGGCGCTGTGGGAGGAGGTCAAGGACCGTCTGCACGACTCGGCGCTGGCGCTCTCGGGCGGTCAGCAGCAGCGGTTGTGCATCGCCCGGGCGATCGCGATGGAACCGGAGGTCATTCTGATGGATGAGCCGACCTCTGCGCTGGATCCGATTGCGACAGCGAAGATCGAAGAGCTGATCGAGCAGCTGAAGACAACCTATACGATCGTCATCGTAACGCACTCGATGCAGCAGGCTTCCCGGGTTTCCGATGATACGGCGTTCTTTCTGCTCGGTGAAATCGTAGAGGCCGACACGACCCGCAAGCTCTTTTCCAAACCGGCAGATCAGCGGACTGAGGATTATATCACCGGCCGGTTCGGCTAGGAATCAGGAGGAATAAGTTATGAAAATGGATGAATCGCTCGCCGCATTCCAGGCTTTGATCCTGCAGATGTACCGCAAGGTGAAAACGATGCACGAGCTGGCGCTGGACATTCTTCGAAGCGGCGATAAGGAGAAAGCGCTGCAGTTAATCTACATGGATGACTTCGTCAATCATCTGGAGGAGGAAATCAACGATCAGGCGCAGACGGTGCTGGCGCTGCTTTCCCCGGTGGCCACGGATCTGCGCAAAGTGATCGCCGGGATTAAAATCGCTTCGGATTTGGAACGGATCGGCGACTACGCCAAGAACATCGCAGACTACGTCATCAAAAAAGGCCCGGCGGAACCTCCGTTTGTCGGCGAACAGGCGGAAGCGATCGGGCGGTTGTTTCTGGCGATGCTGGACGCGGCGATGGACGCCTATCAGAAGGAGGATGTCGCGCAGGCGTATCGGATTCCGCAGCAGGACGAACAGATCAACGATCAGTTTGCCGAGCTGTCCGGACAGATTGAAACCGCCGTTATGCAGGGAATGCAGATGGAACATGTCGTGCCGTTAGTCGCGATGCTGCGCAACTTTGAACGAGCCGGCGATCATACTAAAAATATCTGCGAGCACCTGATCTATCAGGTAAAAGGGCAGCACATTGATTTCGGATGAAGGCCCGTAAGGAATCCCGGCCGCTAAAGCGCGGGATTTTTTTGCTTTCATCAAAAGATAACCCCGCGTCAAGTGGGATTTTGAGATCGTGTCTTACGGGGAACGGGCTTCCGGGTCTTCGCGGGAATTTCTTCGCAGAACATTGACATCCGCGGGTCGGGTTCGTTATACTGAGGGTAAACTCAAGAGGTGAAGACATGAAAAAACTCTTTCTGCTGGGACTGACGTTGGCGCTGATTGCGACGATTGAAGGGTTCCAGTCCAGTGCGCAAAAGCAGATGATGGCGGAAATGCCGCGTTTAAAATGGGCGTCGGCGGGATATGCGTCGGCTTGTTACGAAGTTCAGTTTACCGCGGGACAGCAGGCGCGTCAGCGCGAGCGGATCGCGGAACTGATCGCGGTCGGTCAGGAAAGCGAAGCCAGCGAGGAAGACCGGTTGAATGCCCGCAAGCTGGCGGTGATGGAGGTCAAGCCGGACGCTGAATCCGGGCTGAGCTTTTATTACGGCGGGATGAAAAATCCGCTGCATGATTTGTTTCCGGTTTCCGGAACGCCGCAGATCAGCTTCAACCAGGCGCGGCCGGTCTATTATACGGCTGACCGAAAGGATTTATCGGCGCCGCACATGACGATGATTCAAAGCGCGGACGTTCGGGTCGAACCGTTTTACAACAGCGTGGAACAGACCGGGACTACCGCAACGCTGTGGTTCTTTGCGGAACAGCCGTCGGATTGGATCGCCTTGATTTATCAGCTGCGTCAGGAATTTCCGGACATGACATTCATCAAGCAGCCGATCGCCGTGGACAGCACGGTTTCTGATACGTTGGCGAATCAGCGGTCAGGACAGCTTTTCGGAATTGCCGCCGGAATCACCCTGGCCGCGCTGGCGTTGACGCTGCACGAAGTGCGCCGGCAGAAAAAACAGACGCCTGCGGCTTCCGCCCTGAATATCCTGGGGCGCAGCTGCGGTATGACCGGTCTGATCGCGGTGCTTGAAATCCCGGTTCTGATCATCCTGATCAACCGGCTGCAGGGGGTAGCCTGGAATTACTACACGAATTTCCTGTATACCGATTTGTTTCATCTGTACGGCTGGATCGCGGCGGGCTTTGGATTTTGCGCCGCGGCCGGATGGCTGGCGGCACGCTCTGGCCGGCATTCATAGCCGGTGCATTGCGGGAAGCGCAGGATCTGAGCGGGTCTGGCCGTTATAAAAAGAAACTGGAAAGGTATGAAAAAAAGAAGCTGATTTTCCGGAACGATCCGGTCAAGGCAGCTTCTTTTGTTTGTTTTATCGACGGGATCAGTGATGCTCGAGCACCGGTGCTTCCTTGCTGGAGGAGGCTTCGATCGAACAGCGGGCGATGTTGCAGCAATGGTCGGCCATACGTTCCAGGTTTCCCAGAATATCGCAGTAGACGCTGCCGCCGACAGCCGTTGCGCATTCGTTGCGGGCCATCCGGTCGAAATGTTTCTGCCGGGCTTTGTATTCCAGCAAATCCATGTAATTCTCATCTTCCATCAACGCGGAATACTGCGCGTAGTCTTCATCGCGGTAAATTCCGATCGACGTGTTCAGCATGTGCTTGAACAGCTCAAACATTTCCAGCACGTCTTTTTTCGCACCGTCGCTGAAGTCGTTTTTATCTTCATGCACCATGTCGAAGAATTCGACGAGGTTGACCGACAGGTCGCCGATGCGCTCCAGATTTTTGATGACCTGCAGGTGCAGGTTGAAATCCTGCATATCCCGGTCGTTCAGGTTTTCCTTGGAAACGCTCATCAGGTAATTGGTGATCTTGGTGTCGATGGAATTGATCAGATCCTCGGTCTGATTGACGAGTTCCTTCTCATCGGAACCGCCGCGCGTATTCATGAAGTCGCGGGCTTTGTCGACCGCGGCATCGACGACTGTGCTCATTTTCAGAACGGCCTGTTTGGCAATGGCCAGCGCAGCGGTCGGCATCTGATGCGCGATCCCGGCGTCCATGTCGTCGAGGTTGATTTCAATCCGCTCCGGTTCGTTGCCCGGAATCAGCTTCTTGATGAAATTGCACATGACGTTCAGCAGCGGCAGATAAACGATGACGCCGACGATCTTAAATAAGATATGCACGACGGCGATCTGCATCATTGGCGGGATCAGCAGCAGATCGGAGATCCAGGTGATGAACTGAATGTAAAACGGCAGGAAGATCATGCCGATCGTCGCCGCGATCACGTTGAACAGCGTATGCAGACCGGCGGTTCGTTTCGCCGCCAGACTGCCGCCGATCGCCGCAAACACGCCGGTGACGGTCGTACCGATGCAGGCTCCGAAGACAAACGGCATCGCCGCGTTCAGGGTCATCGCCCCGGATTCATATAATTTCTGGACGACGCCGATCGTCGCGGCCGAGCCCTGGATCAGTCCGGTCAGCACCGTGCCGGCCAGTAAGCCCAGCAGCGGTTTTTCCGACATCACCTTGGCAAATTCGATGAAGGCTGGCAGATCCTTCAGCATTTTCAGCGAGTCGCCCATGATCTTCAGACCATAGAACATCAGACCGAAGCCGAGGATGATATCGCCGATGTAGCGGGTTTTCTTTTTCTTGCCAAACGAGATGATCATGCCGCCGATGAACACGAAGTACATTGCGAACTGCTCGACCTTCAAGCCGATCAGAAACGCCGTCATCGTCGTTCCGATGTTGGCGCCCACGACGACCCCGGCCGCCTGTTCCAGCTTCATTAATCCCGCGCGGACCAGACCGATGGTGATCGCGGTCGCGGCTGAGGAAGACTGCACGACGATGGTGACGACAATGCCGACCAGCACGGCCATTAATGGATTGGACGTATATTTGTCGATGTATTCCCGGAGCTTATGACCGGCGACATTTTTTAAGCCGTCGCCCATAAACTTGATGCCAAACAAAAACAGCGCAAATCCGCCGAGGATCATGTCCCACGAGATATCTCCCAGCGTGATCATTTCCGTCGCTACGATATTCATTTGTTTTTCTCTCTTTCCTGTTTCTTCTCTTTTCTTCTCTTGATTCACGTTTATTTTAACAGAATCATTACGAAGTTTTAACACAAATTTAACATTTCCAGACAAAATCTGACAAACTTGCGATTTCAGCGCTTCCCAACTTGTGAAAGAAAACGGGAAAAGCCGTTTGTTTTCGGTCGAAAAGAGGCAGAATATGCTATAATAGCAATGCAAAATCAAGAGGTGAAGATGATGATAACCTGTACGTTTGTCAACAAGACAAGGGAAAAGCAATGGAAAGAAAACTATCCGGATTTCCAGCGGATCGCCGAGCATGCGCTGGAGGTCTTAAACAAGCAGGGCGACTATACCATTTCAGTGATTTTCGTGAAGTCCCGCAAAATCCATGAGATCAACCGCGATTACCGGCAGGTCGACCGGCCGACGGACGTGATTTCGTTTGCGGCATGTGATGATCAGGATGAATTTGAGCTGATCGAGGAAGCGGAAGTCGAACTGGGCGATATTTTTATCAACGTGGAAGCCGCGATCAGTCAGGCCGAGGAATATGGCCATTCGCTGCGGCGGGAAATTTGTTTCCTGTTTACGCACGGGCTGCTGCACTGCTTCGGCTACGACCACATGCAGCCGGATGAGGAAAAGGTCATGTTCGATCTGCAGCATGAAATTCTGGATCCGCTGGTGCCGAGGGCGTAAATGCGCGCGCTGATCAAAAAATTCAAGCCGGCGCTGAACGGACTGATTCTGGCGGCGCAGGACCGCAGCGTGGCGATTCAGCTGGGCTTTGCGGTGCTGGCCGGACTGGCCGGGATGGGACTGGGCTTCGTCTTTTGGGAATGGGCGCTTGTGATTACGCTGGCGGCCCTGGTCATCACAGCGGAGATTTTGAACACCGCGATCGAGCGGCTGTGCGACTTTGTTCAGCCCAAGCAGGATGCCCGCATTAAAACGATAAAAGATCTGGCGGCGGGCGCTGTGCTGTGCGCATCCCTGGCGGCGCTGATCGTCGGGGGGATGATCGTCATCCGCCATCTAATAAGATAGAACAGGAGAAACAACGATGTACGAAAACTTAGTCAGCGAAGCCTTTGAGGCGATGAAATCCGCGTATGCACCGTATTCCAACTATCATGTCGGCGCCTGCGTGTTATGCAAGGACGGCCGCACCTTTCGCGGCGTGAACATTGAAAACGCATCCTACGGGGCGACGAACTGTGCCGAGCGCAGCGCGGTGTTCGGCGCGTATTCCTACGGTTACCGCAAGGCGGACATCGCGGCGATTGCGATCGTCAGCGACGGCGCCCGCATCGGAACGCCGTGCGGCATCTGCCGCCAGGTGCTCAGCGAATTGCTGGAAAGCGATACGCCGATCATCCTGTCCAACGGGAAAGAAACGATGGAAACAACGATAGCCGAGCTGCTTCCGATGAGCTTCGGCATGGAGGATCTGGCGTGAAGAGCGGCTTTGTCGCTTTGATCGGCCGGCCCAATGCCGGCAAAAGCACACTGCTGAACGCTCTGGTCCAGCAGAAGGTCGCGATCATTTCCCCCAAGCCGCAGACAACCCGCAATTCCATCCGGGCGATCCGCACCGATGCCGATTCGCAGATCATTTTCGTCGATACGCCGGGAATTCATAAGCCGAAGCATGAGCTGGGCACCCAGATGAATAAGGAAGCCTACTCCGCGGCGTCGGGCGTCGATTTGATCTACTACCTTGTCGACGGCTCAGTGCCGTTTGGCAGCGGCGATGAATTCGTTTTGAATACGCTGCGGCAGATGCATCTGCCGGTGTATCTGATTCTCAATAAAATTGATCTGCTGGAAAAAGAACAGCTGATCGATCTGTTGTTAGCGTGGCAGCGGCGGATGGATTTCAAAGAGATCATTCCGATCAGCGCGAAGACGCAGAACAATCTGGATCAGCTGATCGAAGTCACCAAGAATGATTTGACAGACGGCGTCCAGTATTATCCGGCTGACCAGATCTGCGACTATCCGGAACAGTTCATCATGGCGGAAATTATCCGGGAAAAGGTGCTGCTGCTGACGGAAGAAGAAGTGCCGCATTCCGTCGCGGTCGTGATTGAAAGAATCCGCAAGAACCGCGAGCATCTGATCATCAACGCGATGATTCTGGTCGAACGGGATTCCCAAAAGGGTATCATCATCGGCAAGCAGGGTCGGATGATCAAGCAGATCGGCACGCTGGCGCGGGAAGAACTGCAGGGGCTGTTGGGCGAACCGATTTTCCTTGAATTGTTTGTCCGGGTGGAAAAAGACTGGCGCAACAAGAAGGCCAAGCTGCAGCAGCTGGGGTATATCCAGACGGAGCTGGAGGATGAGTAAAGCCCGGATTGAGGCGGTGATCCTCAAGCAGCAGGACTATCGTGAAAACGACGCGCTGATTACGGTGCTGTCAAAGGACTATGGCAAGCTGGGCTTCGTATGCCGGGGCATCCGCAAGATGGCGAGCAAGAATGCCGTTTCGTGCATGCCGTTTGTGCTGTCGGAGCTGATGTTTGACTACAAGGAACAAGCCACGCTGTTTTCACTAAAGAGCGCGCGCGTTCTGGCGGCGCACCGGCATATCCGCGAAGATTTGGAAAAAATGACAATTGCCCAGGTGATGTGCGAGATTGCCGACAAGCTCCTGGAACAGGGAGAAAGCGATCTGGAAGCGGCTGGCGAAGTTTATGAGCTGCTGAGCGTCAGTCTGGACCGGCTGGACAGCGAGACCGACAGCTATCTGATTTTAGCGCAGTTTACCGCGCTGGCCTTAAAAACCGAAGGGATCGAGCCGGTCGTCGACGAGTGCGTGCTGTGCTCCAACACTCAGGTGCAGACGATTTCTGTTGAAGACGGCGGTTTTCTGTGCGCGGAGTGTGCGGCGATGGTGCATGCCCGGCCGATGGAGGTCGGAGCGCTGAAACGTTTCCGTCTGATCAACAAGGCGCAGCTCGTTCATTTTGCCCAGCTGCGGCCGTATGGCCCGTGGACAAAAAAAGACGCGGAATTGCTGGTCGAATTTTTAATGCTACACAGCGGTGTAAAGCTGGAAAGTTGGCGCTTTCTGGACCGTTTAGCCAATTGACGAAAAGCGCTGATTTGTACTATAATAAACTTTGTCTATAAAAATAAAGAAATGGGGAATTGATCATGGCAGTGAAACAATTTGACACGATCGTCGCGCACGCAAAAAACTCCGGTTTTGTGTTCCAGGGCTCCGAAATTTACGGCGGCTTGAGCAACACCTGGGATTTTGGTCCGCTCGGCGTTGAGCTTAAAGACAATATCAAACGGGCCTGGTGGAAGAAGTTCATTCAGTCCCATCCGAATAACGTCGGCATCCAGGCCGCAATCTTAATGAATCCGAAGGTTTGGGAGGCCAGCGGCCACTTGAAGGGCTTCTCGGATCCGCTGATGGACTGCCGTCACTGCAAGACCCGCCACCGCGCCGATCATCTGATCGAGGAGGCGACGGAAGGCAAGGTTGTGCCGGAGGGCTGGAGCAACGAAAAAATGATGGATTTCATCAAGGAAAACCACATCGCCTGCCCGAACTGCGGCAGTCATGACTTTACCGATATCCGTCAGTTCAACCTGATGTTTAAAACGTTCCAGGGAATTCTGGAAGACGCAAAGAGCACGATTTACCTGCGGCCGGAAACGGCCCAGGGCATGTTCGTCAACTTCAAGAACGTCCAGCGCTCCATGCGCCGCAAGCTGCCCTTTGGCATCGGCCAGATCGGCAAGAGCTTCCGCAACGAGATCACGCCGGGCAACTTCATTTTCCGTACCCGGGAATTCGAGCAGATGGAAATGGAATTCTTCTGCAAGCCGGGCGAGGATTTGCAGTGGTACGAATACTGGAAAAACTTCTGCATGAACTGGCTGACGAACCTGGGCCTGACTGCTGAAAGTCTGCGCTTCCGCGAGCATACGCCGGAGGAGCTGGCGTTCTATTCGAAGGGCACCAGCGATATTGAATATCTGTTCCCGTTCGGCTGGGGCGAGCTGTGGGGCATTGCCGACCGCACGGATTACGACTTGAAAACGCATCAGGAGCATTCCGGCGAATCGCTGGAATACCTTGATCCGCAGACCAATGAAAAATATCTGCCGTACTGCGTAGAACCGGCCGTCGGTGTGGAACGGCTGATGCTGGCGTTCTTATGCGACGCTTACGACGAGGAAGTTCTCAATGAAAAGGACACCCGCGTCGTGCTGCACCTGCATCCGGCGCTGGCTCCGGTCAAGGCCTGCATCCTGCCGCTGTCGAAGCAGCTTTCCGCTTCGGCGAAGGAAATCTATGCTCAGCTGGCTGACAGCTTTGTATGCGAATATGACGAAGCCGGCAGTATCGGCAAGCGTTACCGCCGTCAGGACGCTATCGGCACGCCGTTCTGCGTCACGATCGACTTCGATACCGAGAAGGACGGCTGCGTCACCGTGCGCGAACGCGACAGCATGGAGCAGGTGCGGCTGCCGATCAGCGAATTGCAGGCGCATATTGAAGCGTCGCTGAAGTTCTGATCAGAATCCGTTCGGTACGAACAGGGGGGATGACGAATGCGTCTGAGCGATGAAGAAATCACCGCGGTCAGAAACAGCGCGGATATCGCGGAAGTCATCGGCCACTATGTGCCGTTAGTCAAAAAAGGCCGTTCCATGGCCTGTGTCTGTCCCTTCCACGACGATCACGACCCGTCGCTTTCGATCTCCCAGGATAAGCAGATTTATAAATGCTTCGTCTGCGGAGCCGGCGGCAACGTGTTTACCTTCGTTCAGAATTATGAAAAAGTCAGTTTCCCGGAGGCCGTAGCGAAAGTTGCGGAAATCAGCGGCTACAAGCTTTCGTTTGATCCTTCTGCCTTAAAAGCGCCGGTCGATCCGAGGAAAGACGCATTATATAAGGTGTTGGCGGAAACGATCCGCTACACGCATTATCAGCTGGGAGCGCAGGCGGGAACGCCGGTGCGCGAGTATTTGGCCAACCGCGGGATCGACGAGGCGACGATCGAAAAGTTTGAGATCGGCTGGAACGGTCCGGGCGACGAGCTGCTGCGGTTTCTGCAGGCAAAAGGCTACAACGAGCAGGACATGGTCGCGGCGAATGTCGTCCGGCTGAACGAGAGCGGTCTGCACGATGTGTTCACCAGCCGGATCACGTTTCCGATCCACGACTCGCTCGGCAATCCGATCGGCTTTACGGCCCGCAGTATGGATCCCGAAGCGCAGAGCAAATATATCAACACGACCGAGACCGACGTCTATGTCAAAGGTCATACGGTCTTCAATTATCACCGCGCCAAACAGCCCTCCCGTCAGGAAGGGCGGGTGCTTTTATGCGAGGGTGTCACGGATGTGCTGGCCTTTTCCCGGGCGGGAATGGACAACGTCGTGGCGACGCTGGGCACGGCGTGCACCAAGGAACAGCTGCGCTTACTGCGGCAATGCTCGCTGCATCTGACATTTTGTTATGATGGCGATAAGGCCGGGCAGAACGCGACCTACAAGGCGGCGAAGCTGGCCCGCGAGGCCGGCTTTGAGGTCGGCATCGTCAGCAATCCGACCGGACTGGATCCGGATGAAATTTTGCGCCAGCACGGTGCGGAAGAACTTCGAGCAATGGTCCGCAAAGAGCTGACGTGGATGGAATTTGTCTTTCAGTATCTATCGACGCGTTATGATCTGGAAAACTATTCCGAAAAAAAAGAATTTGCGCTGAAGGTGGAAGACGAAATCAAACAGCTGAGTGATGAATTCGACCGTCAGAATTTTGCCCATCAGCTGGAGCAGCTGACCGGATTTCATCTCGATCTGGGCGCAGCCCCCGCTCCGAAACCGGACAATTCCGGTGCCGGCCGGGTAAAAACAGTTCCGATTCGTTTAAATCCGTCGCGAGATGGTAAGACTAATGCAGAACACCTGATTCTTGCGCTAATGCTTACCCGCCGCGAAGCGGTAGAAATGTTCAAAGAAAAACTCGGTTTTCTGCTGAATGAAGAAAATCAGCAGCTCGCGATGATGATTCTGGATTACAGCCGGTCTCATCCGCAGCTGCAGATTGCGGATTTCATCAGTACGATCGACGAGGAAACGCTGAGACAAAAGGTTCTGGATCTTTCAGAATGGGAGTGTCCACAATTTACGCCGGAGGTCATGGACGGAGCAATCCGCCGCCTGCAGCGGTGTATGCTGGAAGAAAGAATAAATGATCTGAAACAACAGATCCTGCGCATCAGCAATCCGGAAAGCCAGGCTGCCCTTCTCAATGAACGGATGCAGCTGCAGAGAGAATTAAGGGGGTACCTTGATGAAGAAAAACACCAAGACTAAGGAGACAAAAATGCCAGTTTACAAAACGTTGGACCAATTAAAGGAAGAATTCAAAAAGACCTATCTTGCGGATAAGGTCATTTATCAGAAGGATGTCATGGATGCCCTGGAACATCTCGATCTGACGGATAACGACATGGACGACCTGTACGAGTGGTTCGCCGCGGAAGGCATCGACATCAGCGAGGACGACGATATCGAAGAACTGGAAAACATCGAGATTCCGGAAGCGGGAGCGATGACTCAGGATATCGGCGACGATCTGGAATTCCTGGCGGAAGATGCCGGGGAAGATTTTGACGAGGAAGTCGAGGACGTGGAAGTCCCGATCGATCTCAGCGAAACCTACAGCAGCTCTCCTTATGTGCGGATCAACGATCCGGTGAAGATGTATCTGAAAGAAATCGGACGGGTACCGCTGCTGAATCCGGAAGATGAACCGGAAATCGCTCGCCGGATTCAGGCCGGGGATGAGGAAGCCAAGCGGATTCTGATTTCATCCAACCTGCGTCTGGTCGTTTCGATCGCGAAGAAATACGTCGGCCGCGGCATGTTGTTTCTGGATCTGATCCAGGAAGGCAACATGGGATTGGTCAAGGCGGTTGAGAAGTTCGACTACACCAAAGGTTTTAAATTTTCAACGTATGCGACATGGTGGATCCGCCAGGCGATCACCCGTGCGATTGCCGACCAGGCCCGGACAATCCGAATCCCGGTACATATGGTAGAAACGATTAACAAATTGACTCGTGTTCAGCGGCAGCTTGTGCAGGATCTGGGCCGGGAACCGACGGCTGAGGAAATCGCGGAAAAGATGGAAAACATTACGCCGGACAAGGTTCGCGAGATCCAGAAAATCGCGCTGGAGCCGGTTTCGCTGGAAACGCCGATCGGCGAGGAAGACGATTCCCACCTGGGTGATTTCATCGAGGATAAAGACGCGATGTCGCCGGATCAGTACGCCAACAATCAGCTGCTGAAGGATGAGATCAACAATGTCCTGCAGGGGCTGACGGAACGGGAGGAAAAGGTGCTGCGGCTGCGCTTCGGGCTGTATGACGGCCGGACACGCACTTTGGAAGAAGTCGGTAAGGAATTCAACGTTACGCGTGAACGTATCCGTCAGATTGAAGCCAAGGCGCTGCGCAAGCTGAAACATCCGACCCGCTCCAAGCGGCTGCGGGATTTCGTCGATAAGAACTAAGGGTTATGCTGAGCGTCCGACTTAAAGCGATTGCCGACTGCGTTCCGGAAGGGACGATCGTCGCCGATATCGGAACGGATCACGCCTTTCTGCCGGTGGAACTGATTGCCTCCGGAAAGATTGAAAGAGCGTATGCCTGCGATATCGGAACCGGACCGTTGGAGCATGCCCGCGCGACGGTGGCGGAAGCCGGGCTGCAGGCGCAGATTTCGTTGATTCTGACGCCGGGCCTGGAGAAAGTGCCGCAGGATGCACAGGTCGCCGTGATTGCCGGGATGGGCTGGATGACAGCCAGGGAAATTCTGGAAAACGATTTTGAACGGCTGGGACAGTTTCAGCGGATTCTTGTGCAGGTCAACCGCGAGGTGGCTTCACTGCGTCGCTGGATCATGGATCACGGGTTTGAAATTGTTGCGGAGAAGCTGGTGCACGACCGGCATTACTATCAGATCGTCGGTTTCCGCAAGGCATCTCAGCCGGTTGTTTATACCGAAGCCCAGCTGCAGTACGGCCCGTTTCTATTAGCGCGCCGGGAACCGGTCTTCATCGAATATTATCATTACCGCAAGACCAAGCTGGAACGGATTGCCCGTCAGATTGAGGATCCAATCAAGCGGGGAGAAATCCTGCGTCAGATCGAGGAAATAGATGCGGTGGTTTTAAATCGCTAAATCTGAACAGAAATAAGCAGAGAGAAGGGCCGCGAGGTCCTTCCCTTTTTCTATGGCTTGGAATTGGGATAGTGTTGCTTATCTGGGGCTGAGGCAGAGCAAACATCGTTTTTTACTTAAATAGGAAGAAAATTCGTAAATTATTGACAAATCTGGTCGGGTATGCAATCTGGACTTTGATTTCAAACTGCGCTACAATGAAAAAACAAGGTCAGTTTATTCGTTGACTGACGATCAATTTGTTGGGAAGGGAGCAGCCGACGGCATTGGGGGCGGTTGGCTGTGAAGGGGATAGTCATGAACAATAAAAAAACAATGCTTTATCTGGCCGGTTTTTTTGTAAGCCAGCTCGTTTTGGTCGTCGCGGTTTTCGGCGTGCGGAAAGAAATGGAGATCGTTCAGATTTTTATCATTCTCTCGCTGGCCATTGCGATCACGCTGGTCGGCGATTTCTGCATCTTCGGGATTATTCGCGGCGTCATGCGGTATAACGAAGAAGAACTGGAGCTGCGGCAGCTGACGGAACTTAACCGGCGAAATTATCAATTCTATCAGTTTGCCGTGATGCAGCAGCAGAATATCCGTTATTTTTATCATGACCTGTCGAATCATCTGATTACCCTGGAAATCCTAAAGGAACAGGGAAAGACGGAAGAACTCAATGCGTACGCCAATAAGCTGATGACGCAGTTTGATCGCCAGCTGCCGGCCTACAAGACCGGCAACGTCATGCTCGATATCTTAATCCAATATAATCAGATTCATGAGCCGGCCTGCCCGCTGACCGTCCGCGGGCCAGTTCCGGAACAGTTTGATTTTTCGGCGCTGCTGCGCGTAATGCAGAAGCTGGCGGAAATCTGCCCGGGGACACCAGTAACCTTGCGTTTTGAGCCGACGCTGCGCGTGGAAGTGCCGACGGCGGAATTGGCGCGGAAACAAAAGGAAATCGAAACGCTGCGGCAGGAAAACAAGACGCTGGAAATCATCGGGGTGATGGAATAATGCAGAACCCGATTTTATATTACCTGAATCATATTCCACTACTGATGACCTGGACGTATTGTTACAATGAAATCCTGCCGGTCCGCAAGAGCTACTGGCGCGATTATCTTGCGCTGGATCTGGGCATCACGCTGGCGGTGTTCTTTCTGTTAAGTCTGTACGCGATTCCCGGATCAGCGCAGGATCATTCAGTTGTCCGCATGACGGTGTCCGCATCGGTGATCGGCCTTGTGATCTACCTTGTGAAGCGTCCGGGCTTGAAAGCGACGTTGTTCGCCTTGTTTGCCCAACAGCTGCTTTCGATCACTGCGGAAATGGTGACGATGCTGATCACGCTGGTCGGCGTGCAGTTCAGCCGCGACGCGTATGAAAGTGCCTTCTACATGAACGTTTTTTCCTATCTACTGCTGGATGGGATGAGCTTGTTGTTTTTCAAAGCCGCGCTGAGCTTTGGAAAAAAACACAGGCGCTCGGTGGAAGGAGAATACTATACGATCGGCACGCTGCTTTTTACCTGCCAGTTTTTGTGGCTGTATATTTTGTCCTATAAGCTGATTTACGTCAAGGAAGCCAGTTCGGGATTGTTGGCGCAGGCGCTTGGATTTCTGATTGTTACCGACATTGTCGTCTTTTTCAGCGCTGTCCGGATCGTCCGGCAGAAGCGAAAAAAACAGGAACTGGACGCCCGCCGGCAGATGAATGCGGAACTGGCGGGACATCTGGAAAAATTATCGGAAAAACAGGATGGAATTGAGACGGTTTTCCATGAAATGCACGATCTAAACGCTCAGATTGAGAGTTTGCAGGTGATTCGGGGCCGGCTGCGAAAGCTGCGGGAAGATTTGTATTGTGAAAATCCGTATGCCAACGCTTTATTCAATTATTATCGCCAGCTCTGCGATCAGAAGCAGATCGCCGCGACCTTTGTGATTGAATCCAGTCTGAACGGGATTCTGGACGAGTACGATTTAAACACGCTGCTGTCCAACCTGCTGAAGAATGCGGTGGAAGCCGCAGAATTCAGCGAATCTCCGTTCATTGACTTTCAGGCGGGGAAAAAGCCGGGCTGCTGCTGATCCGCTGCCGCAACCGTGTTGCGGAAAACGTTACCAAACGGAACAAAAAAATCAGCGGACAGGGAACGGCGATCATGGAAGCCATTCTGCGCCGCTGCCATGGCGTGCACAGCTTCAGCCGGGATCACGATATCGTGACGGTACAGATCGCGCTGGAGAGTGGAAAGCGGGTGAAGGAATGCTGAACAACGAACCTTTTTTCTATTTCAATCATTTCATTCTATTTCTGATCTGGGCAGCTTTTCACTGCGCTTTTCTTAATCATCGGGAGCCGTTAAAAACACTGTTCCCCAAGCTGTATCTGGCGTTTATCATCAACTTTATTTTTAATTTTATTCTGTTTTCGGTCTTTGACGAGTTCTTTGCGGTTAACAGTCTGCGGACGCTGACGACGATCATTTTCATGCTTCTGGTCGTGAAAATTGTGGTAAAGGAATCGTGGATGAACACGGTGTTCGCCATGATCTTTCATACAGTGTGCATTCTGTTATCCGAGATGCTGGCCATTCTGGTCATGGTGGCGGCCAGCGGGTTTGATCAGGCAGCGTTTCAGGATGCTTCGTTTTTCGGTACGGCAGGCTTTCTGGTCATGGACGTCTGGAATGCGGTCTTTTTCGGTCTGGTTCTTTTCTTGAAACGCAAGGTGTTTCCGGCCGTTGACTGGCAGAAACAGGCGCGTTTGATTCCGCTGATCATCGTGCATGCGCTGTGGATTTATCTGCTTTCCTATAAATTGATCTACGCGTATCAGATCACAATGAACCTGACTTTATTTTTCATTGGATCCTGGCTGTGTCTGCAGGGATCGGCGTTCTTTTTGATCCGCAGTTTGTTAAAAATGAAGGCGGCGCGCGAGAATGCTGAGCAAAAACGGGAAGATAACGAACGCATTCAGACGCAGATTCTGGCGTTGTATGAAAAGCAGGACGTGATGGATGAGGTCTGGCAGACAGTCAAAGCGCAGCTTGGCCATGTTGATGTGGAACAACTCCGATCCGCACATCATCAGATCGGGGCGATCCGTAACCTGATCTATTGCGATAATCCGTCGGTCAATGCGATGTTGGCTTCGTTTGACAGACAATTTGCAAAACAGGCAGTGCCTTTTCATTACGCGATTGAAGCTTCATTGCTTTCCGGCGTCGATGATTTCGATATGAACACGCTGTTGTCCAACTTGCTGAAAAATGCTTTGGAAGCGGCCGAAGGCGCGCCGGAGCCGCAGATCAGCCTGACCATCACTCAGCAAAAGCAGATGTTGTTTATCCGCTGTGTGAATTCCTGCGGTCAGCCGCGGCAAAGAAAGAAGCAGATCCGCGGCAATGGGATGAAGATCATCACGCAGATCGCGGAAAAGTATCAAGGTCAGGCACAATGGGAGAAGGAAGCTTCGCGGATGATTGCCGAAGTGCTGCTGAACAAAATGCAGGCTGAGAATGAAGAGCTTTCTGCGGCGTAAGGCCGCTCACGGAGTCTGAATTCTGAAACGATGGCGAATGGACTGTTTAAAGCTGATCTGGAACAAGTGAGCTTGAGTGGAGCGGACGTCAGCGGGACATTCTGTCACTTATGTCTGGATATCTGCCGCTTACGCCGAATTTGTGGCGGGCTGTTTCCCTTTCGGGTACAATAACAAAGAAGAAAAGGAGGGAAACGGATGGCTGGAGTCGGAATGATACTGATGATTTCCTTTGCCTTGAGTGGTTTGGGATTGATTTTGTTTTTAACTTTTTCCCGACGTCAGCACTTGGGGATACAGGGCAAAGAAACGCCGCTGAACGGCAGCCCGCAGTCGATTGTCATGGCGGGTGCTGGTCTGGCGTTGTTGCTTTTCCAATGGGATTCGCCGATATCTGCGCTGCAATGGCTGATGTTCGCGGCGGCTGCCGCGGGTTTGATTCTGTTGGCGCACAGTCTGCGCCAGGGCTTGTTCGCCGGTTCGGCGTTGTTGTTATTTGCCGGTATGCTGATGAAGCTGATCTGGGATGACGAGGGGCTTCGTCAGCTGGGGCCGTTAGTCTTCCTGATCAGCTATGAATGCGCAGCGGCCGGGCTGATGATCCATTCTGCGGAGCCGGCGGTGCGGCAGCGGCTTAAAAACTTGATGCTGTGGCTGGCGCTGTTGTTTGGGATTGCGCTTGCAGGCCGCAATAACGCGCAGTGGCTGCCGCTGCAGTCCTTCTTGCAGCTGATCTGTGCCTATAAGATTTATTCCCGAGCTTTGGATTTTCGGGAACAATTTTATTTCGTGCAGAAGCAGCGGAGGATTCGGCAGTTAAAACCGATTCAGGCAGGCATGCTGGTCATGATCTCAGCGCTTTTGTTAGCGGGGGTGCAGGCGGGGCTGGTGCGGTCTGAAAGTAAAAATGCCCGGCCGCAGGTCTGGGTATACCGTACTGAAGACGAGCACCTCAGCAATCTGATCGTGATCGAGGGGGAAAAACTGAATTTGAATCTGGCCTATCCGGTCAGCGACGCTTATGCGGATACGCGAGTAAAGCTGCGGATCACGGAAACGGAAAGCGGCGAGATTGTCTATGAAAGCGAAGAAGCGTTGGATGATCAACGAACCGCACCCGATAGTTATTGGATCATCAGTGAACGGCCGGGAATCAATCTCAGTTCACGCCGGCCGGTCCCATGGACGATCACCTGGTCTGTTCTCAAGGAGGAAACGGTCCTTGAAACCCGAACGTTAAATTGCGATCCCCTGGCGCTTCCGGTCTTTGCGGGTGAGGGTCAGTATTTCCTCATCCGCAATCTGACAGCGGGCTATGGCTATTTCTCCTCCCCGGATGTGCAGGCGAGGAATACGCTGCAGATCAATCCGCTGCGGTTTCGGAATCTGGGGTATCAGATGACGA
The DNA here is from genome assembly GCF_015558105.1 of Holdemania sp. 1001095H_141210_F2. Taxonomy (NCBI): domain Bacteria; kingdom Bacillati; phylum Bacillota; class Erysipelotrichia; order Erysipelotrichales; family Erysipelotrichaceae; genus Holdemania; species Holdemania sp. 1001095H_141210_F2. Next base: position 1,834 of record NZ_JADNPO010000002.1, on the reverse strand, counting down.
TGTTTGACGCACAGGATCAGCCGGTCATTGAAAGCTCCAGCAACGGAACGATCCGCGCCAGCCTGACGTTAAGCCACAGTGCTTCGGGGTGGGGCATTAATTTTGAAGATGACGAAGTGGTCCGCGGTGAAATCACAATCTGGGTCAGCGACGCGAAGGGGAAAAAGTTCTATGAGGAAACGATAGAACTGGTGAAGCAGCCATGATCAAACTGATCTGTCGGCCCGAGCATGAGGCCCAGCTGCGGGAAACTCTGAAACCCTTTGAAGCGCTGGATCTGACGCTGGTCGAAAAAGGCGTTGACTACGATTCGATTGGAATTCTGTTTCAGATGGAGGATCTGGCGGAACTGACCGCCTTTCTCAATCATCATTTTCTGCAGGAAAAGCGGCAGACGCTGACGGGTCAGCATGATGGGCGGACTTATGTCGTCGCGCTGGCGGACGTGCTGTATATTGAAGGGCTGCAGCGGGAAACGTTCGCCTATACCGCCAGCCGATGTCTGCAGCTCAACCGCAAGCTGTATCAGCTGCAGGAGGAGCTGTATCCGCGTCAGTTTATCCGCATCAGCAAATCTTATCTTGTCAACCTCGCGAAGGTCGAACAAATTGCCCCGAGCTTTAACGGCCGGCTGACGCTGATGTTAAGCGGCGGCGTGCAGCTGGAGGTCAGCCGCAGCTATGCGCCGCATTTTCGCAAAGCGATTGGAATGGAGGGAAGACGATGATCGAACGATGGCTCTATCAAATTCTGATCGGGATGGCAATTCCTCTGACGGCCAGCTTCTTCAATCCCCGCGCTGCATCGCCGGACGGAATCTGGATTGTTCTGACCGGTCTGGCTTACGCGCTGTTTTTAGAAAGCTACCGTCTCTGGATTCAATCTCTGCACTGGGGAGCGCGGACTGCGGCCGCCGTCAGTCTGTTTCTGATCGCGCTGGTTGTTTTCAGTCATTTTACGTTAGAACGCTTTCTACTTTTAATCGCGCTGGGTGTGCCGATGATCCGGCTGACGCTTTCATTGCGCCGGTATTCGCAAGCGCTGGAGCAGTTTAAGCAGCAGCTGCAGGCAGAGAATGAGGATTCAAAAATCTCCGGAAGATAAGCGTATCCTTAAAACCACTATGGAAAAGGCAGGAGGATTAATTTATGGAAATAGAAACGATTTTATCGTGGCTTCATCAAAATGCAGATTCGCAAAAGTCCATCGTGGTCATGATGTGCGGCGTGGCCGGGGCCGGGAAGACGACGCTGGCGAAGCAGCTGGAAGCCGCGGGGTATCTGCGTTTGTCGATTGACGAGGAGGTCTGGCGGCAATATGGCCGGTATGGCGTGGATTATCCAGCTTCGGCGTATGCCGCGTATTCAGCTGCCGTTGAGGTACAGCTGCAAGATCAGCTGGTGAAAGCGATTCAAGAACATCGACCGGTGGTCATTGATTTTAGTTTCTGGAGCCGGAAGAAACGTGATGCTTACCGCCGGCGGATTACGGACGCGGGTGGTCAGGTTCGTTTAATTTATCTCAAGGCCAGTCCGGAATGTTTGTGCCGCCGTCTGCGTCTGCGATCGCTGCGCCGCGATGCCAATGCCGCGTTTGAAATCACAGACACGATTCTCAACGGGTATCTCCAGGACTTTGAAGCGCCGCGGGGAGAAGGGGAACTGGTGATCGATCAGGATCAGTCCGCAGATTTTCCTTGCGCTCAGAAGGTTGAGCAGGGATAATGCAGAGCGGAGATCTCAGACTTGAACCGCTGCGCCGCGAACCATAAAAAGGTTCTATAAATTTTGGTGTTGGTGGAAACCAACGCCTTTTTTTCTTGAGCATAAAAAAA